>JAUREI010000001.1 GCA_030827515.1 Prosthecobacter sp.
CTCGTCCTTCAGATGGGCGGCGGTTTCGGCGGCCGCGGCATCGAGTGCGGCATTCACCTTGGCCTCCTCGCCCTTGATTTCAGCCAGCAGGGCCGTGCGGGCGGCAGTCAGGCTGTCAAGCACCCCGGACAGGCGGGCTGACTCGGCGCGGCGCCAGGCGAGCTGGTCTTCCTGGATGCTTTTGGCGCGTGGCCCAAGACCGATGATGCCGCTACGCTGGCCGTTGACCTCGCGCTCGAACTCGGTCTGCCAGTGGTTCAGTTCGCCGGCGATCTTCTGGTTCTCGGTCCCCTGCTTGGCGAGTTCGGCCTCAAGTGCTGCCAGGCGTTGGCGGGGGGCGGCGGTAGCCTCGGCGATCTTGGCATCCCGCTCGGCGCGCGCCTTGAGCTCCTCCTCGTTGGGGGGCGCCTCGCCGGCAGTCGCCGGTTTGTCGAGGAAAGACGCGCTGAAGGTCGCATCCCATGCCTCGCGCTGGACGGCGATCTGGGCCTCCAGGGGCGTGATCTTGGCCTCGACGGCAGACCGGCTCTGGGTGGTCGACTGGCGCACAGCCTCGATTTCCTGCTGGCGCTCCTGTTCAATGACGGCCGAGACAGTGTCGCGGAAGAGCAGCAAGGTCAGCGGGTGGGCAATCGTGACCCCCATGAGGGTCGCCACCACTAGGCGCAGGGCAAACTGGGCGAGCTTACGAAAAATGTTTTGGTAGGCGCGATAGGTGGCGAGCAGGGCGCGGTCGACCGTCAGGATAATGAAGGACCAGACCAGGGACACGGACGCGATGACCCACCAGTTGTCGGTGAGGGTCGAAAGCGCGTAGGCGCATGCAATGAAGGCAAAGAAGCATGGGACGAGCACGGTGGCGCCGAAGGCGACGTACTTGCGCCGTTCCCAGGCGGGGCAGGCTTCCAAACTGTCGGTGGCGGCTCCGGAGAGCCAGAAGAAGATCCGTTCCAAGCGTGAGGTGGTGTGCATGGGAGCCGGTCGCGCCAGCGCCACAAAATGCGGGTTCGGCACACGAAGTCAAAGCCAACTTGTCTCTTCCTCAGACGGCAACCGGGGCGGCGGGCAGGCGGATCGTGAAGCGGGTTTCCACGCCCGGCGTACTGACCAGTTCAATCGTGCCGCCATGGGCCTCAACGGTTCGGCGCACAATGCTCAGGCCGAGACCGGTGCCCTTGATTTCGGGCGAATGATGCTTGTGTCCGCGGTAAAAGCGCTTGAACACAAAGGGCAGGTCGTGGGCCGGGATGCCAATTCCGTTGTCGCTAACCACCAGCACACAGCCTTCCGGGGACCATTTGCCGCTGACCCGGATCAGCAGGCCGGGATTCGGGTTTTCCTTGATGGCATTCTCCAGCAGGTTGGTGAAGACCTGATCCCAGTAAAAGCGGTCGCCGACAAGGACAGCGTCCTCTTCCGGGAAATCCATTTCCACCCGGGTGTCGCGTCCCTCCAGCATGGGCGCCAGATGGTCAAGCGCGTCCTGGACGCAAGCCCGCACGTTGAACGGCTCCAGGCTGAGCGCCGAAGCACCATTCTCCAGGCGCGAAATGGTGAGCAGATCCTCAATGATGCGCAGGATGCGCTTGCCATGCTTCTCCATGACCGTCAGACAGCGCGCACGACTTGCCTCATCCCGGATGACCCCGCTCTGGAGCGATTCGATGTAGCCGTTGATCAGGGTCAGGGGCGTCCGGAGTTCGTGCGAGGCGTTGGCGACGAAATCACGGCGAATCTGTTCGGTCATCGTCTGCTCGGTGATGTCATAGACCATCAGCCAGACACCGCGTTCGGCCTTGGCGGGCAGCGGCGCGGCCTCAACGAGATAGTGGCGTGTTCCGAGCACGCCCCCGTCCTGAACGGCCTGGTGTTCGATATCACGGACGTAGCGCCGCTCCTCGCGCAGGGCGGATTGCGCCAGTTCCGAAATCTGGTGATCGGCCAATTCCTCAAGCAGGGTGCGTCCACGCCGGATGGTCGCCTTGTGCATCAGTCGCTCCATGCTGCGGTTGCAGAACTTGATGCGCATCATCTCATCGACAATGACCACCCCCTGACGAATCTCCTGAAGCAGGGCCTCGAAGAGGCGTCGCAGATACTCCTCCCGGGCAAGGGCACCCTCCGACTCGACCAAGCCGGCAAAGCGGGCCGCGAGTATGTCCGCCTCGGCCGGTCTCAGCCCGGCCACGGTGGTGAGGCGGTCGGTCAAGCGCCGCCAGCGGCGCTCGCGTGTCCATGCCCAGGCCGCCAGGGCCAGCAGGCAAAACAACAGCAGCGGCGTCAGCGATGTCATGAACGGCATCGAAAGGCGGCGCGACGAAAAAAGCAAGGGCCGAGCAGACCGGCGGTCAAACCCGTTCCAAACCGGCTGCCTCGGCGGCAAACTGATAGCCCGTGCCACGCACCGTGACAATGTGGCGACCCGCGTCACCCAGCTTTTCACGCAGGCGCTTGATGTGTGTGTCGAGCGTGCGCGTGGCAACGTCGTCCGAGTAGCCCCAGACCTCGCGCAGCAATTCCGCGCGGGTGTGAACGGCCGTGGTGTTTTCCATGAGCACGGCCAGCAGCTTGAATTCCGTCGTGGTCAGCTCGATCGGATGATCGTCGTGATAACACTTCATGTTCTTGCGGTCGAGCAGGAACGGTCCAACACGCAGTTCGGAAACATGGGTGACTTTCTTGGTGCGGCGCAGGATGGCGGTGATTCGCAGGGCCAGTTCGCGCGGGGAAAACGGCTTGGTCAGGTAATCGTCGGCCCCCAGTTCAAGGCCGTTGATCTTGTCGGTGACCTGGACACGGGCAGTCAGCATGATGACGGGCACTGACCGGGTGCGGCTGTCCGCGCGCAGCCTTTTGAACACGGACATGCCGTCCTGACCCGGCAGCATCAAGTCCAGAACCACGAGATCGGGTTCGTGCTCGATCACCGCGTTGAGCACCTGCAGACCATTGGTTATGCAGACGCACTCATGACCCTCTCGCATGAGATGGAGGGTGATCAACTCCGAAATGTCGGGTTCGTCGTCAACGACCAGGATTTTGCTCATAGGACGATGAAATACACCAGCCCACACGGGCTCCAACAAATAGTATTTGGTGACGAGAACGGCACAAATTACACCGTTCCGGCTTCAACCCAAGAGCTTCGTGACAGATTCGTCACCATGCACCATCTTGAGGCCGGCTCAGGCCGCTGTCAGTAAAGTTTACCGCCCCCCCAATGAGGCTGCTACTGATCACCGACACCTACCCACCCGAGATCAACGGCGTGGCCCGGACATTGTCGGTCCTGGCTGGCAGCCTGCTCAAACGGGGCCATGCAGTGGAAATTGTCACGCCTCGTGAGGCGGATCCCGGCGAACCGGGCGACGCACCGATTCGACACCTGGTTCGTTCGCTGCCCCTGCCCGGCTATCCCGGCCTGCGCTTTGGACTGGCCACGCGCGGACACCTGCTGCGCCTGTTTGAGCACTTTCGTCCGGATGTGCTCTATGTGGCGACTGAAACGCCGCTGGGACTCGCCGCGATTCTCGCCGCACGTCGTGCGGGCGTGCCGGTCGTCTCGGGATTTCACACCAATTTTCAGACCTATCTGGGGGATTATGCACCCACCATGCTCGCCGCCTTGGCCAGGCCGTTGCTGCGAGCCCTGCACAATCAAACGGCTCGCACCCTGACGCCGAGCGCCGACACAGCGGCCATGCTCACTTCCTGGGGAGTCAACAACGTCGGTGTGCTCGGGCGCGGCGTCGACACCCAGTTGTTCGATCCGGATCGCCGCAGCGCGGAGTTGCGCCGCAGCTGGGGCGCCGATGACAACACATCGGTGGCTCTTTATGTCGGCCGGGTGGCAGCGGAAAAAAATCTCGACCTTCTGGTCCGAGCCTTTGACGTCTTCAGGTCGGTTCACCCAAACTCGCCCTGCGTCATTGTAGGCGACGGGCCGCGACGGCCAAGCCTGCAGGCGGCACGCCCCGACCTGCATTTTTCCGGTTCCCGCACCGGCGAGGATCTGGCACGTCATTATGCCAGCGCAGACCTCTTCCTCTTCCCAAGTGTCACCGAGACCTTTGGCAACGTCGTGCTGGAAGCCCTGGCAGCCGGCCTGCCGACAGTTGCCTATGATTATGCAGGCCCCCGCCAGTTGATCCGTCATGGCAACAACGGCTGGCTGGCTCCACTTGGCGATGAAGCGGCCTTTCTTGCCGCTGTCGAGACCGCCGCCGGTTGCCTGGACAGCCCGCAGCATCGAACCGAGGCAAGGGCCCTCGCTTTGGAGCAGGGCTGGCCGCGCGTGATTGAGCAATTTGAAAGGGAGCTGCTCGAAGTCCAGAGAGACCGCCCTTGACGCCCGCCTGCATGCCATCGTTGAATTCCGCCATGCCCGAAGACCCTGAAACCACGTCCGCCGCCCCCTCCCAGGCTGCCAAGACCAAGTTGCGGGTTCGCACCGTCTTCGTTTCCGACGTGCACCTCGGCATGCCCGACTGCAAGGCCGCCCAGGCCTCGCACTTCCTGCGCAACACCCTTTGCGATAAACTGGTGCTCAACGGCGACATCATCGACGCCTGGCACCTGCGCCGTCTTGGCGGCTGGAACAAGGCGCACACCCATTTTATCCGCACGGTCCTGCGCAAGATGGAGAAAGAAAACACCCAGATCATCTACCTGCGCGGCAACCATGACGACATCCTCGACCGCTTCATCCCGATCACCCTCGACAACTTCCTGATCACCGGAGAACACATTCACCGCACGACCGCAGGCGACTATCTTGTCGTGCATGGCGACGGCTTTGACCACGTCACCACCAACCACCCCTGGATTGCCCACCTCGGCGGCATCGGCTACAACCTGCTGCTTCGCGTCAACCGGGTCTACAACTGGTGGCGACGGGTGCGCGGCAAGGAGAGCTTCTCGCTGAGCCGCTGGGTCAAGCTGAAGGTCAAGTCCGCCGTCAGTTTTGTCGGCCGCTACGAGGAGCAGCTTCAGGAGCTTGCCCGCGCCAAGGGCTGCAGGGGCATCATCTGCGGCCACATCCACAGCCCGGCCGACAAGGTCATCGGTGAAACCCACTACCTCAACTCGGGCGACTGGGTCGAATCGCTGACCGCCATCATCGAGCACCTCGACGATCGCTTTGAGGTGATCACGTACGATCAATTCTGTGAGCGGACCGGCCGGGAACCCAAGGGGGGAGCCGATGTCGCCGAGGTTGCCGGCAAGTCCGGCCCGAACGAATCCGCAACGCACCCCGCCATGTAACTCCATGCAGGACCACATCCTCACCAGCTTCGACCAGAACCTCCTCAGCCTGCGCGAGCAGGTTCTCATCATGGCGAGCATCGCCCGCAAGAACCTCGCCGGCGCGATGCGCGGGCTGATGGAACGCGACACGGACCTGTGCAATGCCGCGATCGCGGCCGACCAGGACGTCAATGAACTGGAGAAGAGCATCGACCGCCTCGGCATGCAGATCCTTCTCAAGTTCCAGCCCACCGCCCAGGATCTCCGCCAGGTCATGGGCACGATCCGCATAGCCAACAACCTCGAGCGCATCTCCGATCAGGCGGGCAGCATCGCCAAGCGGGCGCGCGCCATCAATCTGCTCCCGGAGATGCCGGAAACCAGCCTGATCCAGCCGGTCTACCATCTTTGCGCCCGCAACCTGGAAGCGGCCATCCAGGCCTTTAGCGACGGTGACGCCGAAGCCGCCGCCGAGATCCGCCAGCGCGACAAGGAACTGGATGCCGCCGAGAAGCATCTGGATCAGGCCCTGCTCCTGGTCATGGAGGCGCGCAATGCGCCCCTCGAGGGCTATCTGCACCTCATCTTCATCGCACGCTTCCTGGAGCGCGTCGGCGACCACTGCAAAAACATCTGCGAGGACACCGTCTTCATCGAGAAAGCCGAGGACATTCGTTTCGACAAGGCCAAGCGTGTCGCCGTTGCGGCCCCACCACCCTGAACAAGGGTCTCAGGATTCCATGACGATGCGAATCCTGCCGGCTGATTTGCCGGCGGATGCGAGGCTGTCAGCCAATGTCGGTCCCTGTGGGACCGGGGGCGCCAACGCGGAGGGAGGATTCCCCTGCTCCGCCTCCAGGGCGGCCTTGAGGGCACCCTCAACCATCTGGCCGCAGTGAATCTTCATCGGCGGCAGCGGACCGAGCGGGGCGCTGAGTTCCTCGGCGGAGAGTTGCAGCGCCTCCTCCCGGGTCTTGCCGCGAATCAGTTCGGTGGCCAGGCTCGCGACCGCAATGGCGGTCTGGCAACCGAAGCTTTGAAAGGTGGCCTTGTCGATCACCCTGCGCCCGTCCTGCTCGCGGAACTTCAGCCACATGCGAACCATGTCGCCGCAGTCCGGACTGCCCACCGTGCCAACGGAGTCGGCGTCGGTCATCTCACCAAGATTGCGGGGATTCTCCAGGGCTGACTGCAGTGCGTCTTCGTTCATGGCCGTTCAGGGTGGATTACTACGCCAGCCGTCCGCAGCACTGCTTGAACTTTTTGCCGCTGCCACAGGGGCAGGGATCGTTGCGGCCGGCAGTGACCTTCGGGCGCGCGGGTCCGGCGGCACGCGGCACGATGAGCCGGGGGCCCTCGGTGGCGGGATCATGCGGCTTTTCCTCGGAAGCCTTGCGCTGCGGCTGGGATTGGGGCTCGCCACCGGCCTGGAGGGCTAGCTGGGCCAGGAACTGTTCAAAGGCGGCAAGCTGCTGGGTGCTTTTGAAAAGGTTGCCAAGAACCTCCCCATTGATATTGCGCATGAGGTCCGAAAAGATCGAGAAAGCCTCTTGCTTGAACTCAATGAGCGGGTCCTTTTGGCCATAGCTGCGCAGCGAAATGCCCTCCTTGAGGGCGTCGAGCGCGTAAAGATGCTCCTGCCAGAGACGGTCGATGGCGTTGAGCAGGATCATTTTCTCGATCTCCTGCAGCGCCTGAGGATTGGCACCGGCGACCTTGGCGTCATAGGCGTGCAGGATGCGGCCGCGCAGCCACTCGCACTTGCCCTCGTAGGAAAGCCCCCGGAAATCATCATCAAGTTCGCGCAGGCCGATCGGGAAGGTCGAGTTCACCCAGTGCAGCAGTCCGTCCTCATCCGGCACCCCATCACTGCCTTCGTCCCGCGGCAGGAATTCGTCGAGCCGTTCCTCCAGCCCCTCCTTGACGGCTTCGTCGATGAGCAGGCGCGGATCATTGCTGTTGAGCACGTCATTGCGGCGCTCGTAAATGACCTCGCGCTGCTGGTTCATGACATCGTCATACTCGAGCACCCGCTTGCGCCAGGTGTAGTTGCGCTGCTCCACCTTCTTCTGGGCGCTCTCGACGCTGCGATTGAGCCAGGGATGCTGCAGTTCCTCCCCCTCCTTCATGCCGAAGCGCTCCATGATCTTCGTCATGCGGTCGGCGGCGCCGAAATTGCGCATGAGGTCGTCCTCGAAGCTGAGGAAGAATTTGCTCTCACCGGGATCGCCCTGGCGCGCGCAGCGGCCTCGCAGCTGGCGGTCGACACGTCTCGACTCGTGGCGCTCGGTGGCGAGAACGAAGAGACCGCCGAGTTCGGCAACCCCCTCGCCCAGTTTGATGTCGGTGCCGCGGCCGGCCATGTTGGTCGAGATGGTCACCGCACCGCGCTGACCGGCCCGGGCGACAATCTCGGCCTCCTGCCGGTGATACTTGGCGTTGAGCACCGAGTGCGGGATCTTTTGCAGCTTGAGCATTCGGCTGACCGTTTCGGATGCCTCGACGCTGGCGGTGCCGACAAGCATCGGCTGCCCCTTGGCGTGACGCTCATGAATCATGGCGATGACGGCCGCGTACTTCTCGCGGCGGGTCTTGTAGATGCTGTCATTGTCATCGACGCGCTTCACCGGGCGGTTCGTGGGAATGGTGAGGACGTCGAGGCCGTAGATGTCGTGAAACTCCGCCGCGTCGGTCTCGGCGGTGCCCGTCATGCCGCCCAGCTTCTGATAGAGGCGGAAGTAGTTCTGGATGGTGATCGTGGCCAGGGTCTGGGTCTCGGCGTCAATCTGCACGCCCTCCTTGGCCTCGACCGCCTGGTGCAGGCCGTCGCTCCAGCGGCGGCCGGGCATCTTGCGGCCCGTCTGGCTGTCGACGATGACGACCTTGTTGTCCTCAACGACATACTCGACGTCCTTCTCGTAAATGCAGTAGGCGCGCAGCAACTGGCTGATCTGGTGAATGCGCTGTCCCTGATGCGACAGGCGATCCTGAAGCTCGGCCTTCTTTTCCGTCTTCTGGGCCTCGGTAAGGGCTGAATCTCCGTCGATCTCGGAATAGAGGGTGGCGAGATCCGGCAGCACGAAGGCGTCCGGCTCGTCGGGGTTGAGGAAGTTGCGGCCCTTTTCACTGAGGTCGGCATCGTGCGACTTCTGGTCCATGGAGAAGAACAATTCCTCCTTGAGGGCGAACAGGTCCTTCTTCTGGGTGTCCTCGTAAAGCTTCAGCTCGGCCTTCTCCATGGCGCGCCGGAGTTCCGGATCCTCCATGCAGCGCATCAGCGCGCGGTTCTTTGGCTGGCCGACATGAACCTGGTATAGCTTGCGGCCCGCCTCTTCAACATTGCCGGAGGCGGCCAGTTCCTTGGCTTCGGTCACCAGGCTGTTGCAAAGGGCCTGCTGACGACGGACCAACTGGTCGACCAACGGCTTGTAACGCTCGTACTGGTGGGTGCTGTCGGCACCGGCGACCGGACCGCTGATGATGAGGGGCGTGCGGGCCTCGTCGATGAGCACGGAGTCCACTTCGTCAACAATCGCAAAATAGTGGCCGCGCTGGACCTGCTGCTCGCGGCTGGAAGCCATGCCATTGTCGCGGAGGTAGTCAAAGCCGAACTCACTGTTGGTTCCGTAGGTGATGTCACAGGTGTACTGCTCGCGTCGAACGTGGGGTGGCTGGTCGTTTTGAATGCACCCGACGGTCAGGCCGAGAAACTGGTACAGATAGCCCATCCACTCCGAGTCGCGGCGCGCCAGGTAGTCATTGACCGTGATGACATGAACACCCCGTCCGGTCAGCGCGTTGAGGGTGACCGGCAGGGTGCCGACGAGGGTTTTGCCCTCACCCGTGGCCATTTCCGCGATCATCCCGCGGTGCAGGGCGATGCCGCCGATGAGCTGGACGTCGAAGTGGACCATGTTCCACTTGAGGGGCGTGTCACAAACCTGGTGTTCCTGACCGCAGAGCCGGCGCGCGGCGTTCTTCACGACGGCATAGACCTCCGGCAGGAGGTCATCGAGCATCTTCGCCTCGAGGGCGGCAAAGCGCGGCTGGATCTCGTTCCAGGCCTCTCGCGCCCGGTCAATGCGGGCTTTGCGGTCGTCGAGAGCGGCACCGCTCCAAGCGGATTCGGCCAGGTAATCGCGTTCGAGCGACGGAAAATGGGGCTGCAGGGCCTGAAAGTATCCGTCGATGTGGCGCAGGCAGGCATCCACGTCCTCCTCCCCGGCAATGCGCAGGGACACGCCGCCGAGGAAATGGGGTGTGTGAAAGGCTCTGAACTGCTGCTTCCAGGCGGCGCATTTTTCGCGCAGCGCCTCTTCGGGGAGCTTCTGCAATTCGACTTCCAGGCGGTTGATCTCGGCCACAACCGGCTGCAGGCGGCGCACCGTGCGCTGGTTCTTGGTGCCGATGATTTTTTTGATGATCCAGTTGAACATGGGGAAAAGAGGGACGGTCTGCGCTGCGGGGCGCGGAATGTGGAGCCGAACATATTGAAGCGGATGAGGGACTTGGCAAGGACGAGCGGTGCGGCGATCGCCGGGGACGGACGCAAAATCCTCCTCGCATTTCGCGCCGCCCTCCGGCATCTTGCCAGCATGTCCTCACGCCATGCCTCCGCCGCCCAGCGCCGTCGCCATGCGCTGGTGGCCCAGTGGCGTGGTGTCGAAGACGGTCCCTTGCTCGATCTGCCGGTGCGCAATGCCGCGGACCTCGTCGGCGAAGTGGTCGCCCAGTCCGGCCTGGCGGAACGCATGCGCCTTGAGGAGGTGCTGGCCGCCTGGCGCGGCATTGTCGGCGACTTCCTCTTCCAGAATTCGCGACCGGACTCGATCCAGCGCGGTGTGCTGAGCGTGCGTGTGCTCCAACCCGCGGTGCACCATGCCTTGTCCGTCGAGCGCCCGCGCATCCTGCGCCGGCTGAAGGAACAACTCAAGGGGGCCGGCATCCGGGACATCAGGCTCAAGCACGGCTGACCTTCGAGAATGAACTGGAACGACTGGCTGAGACTCCTGCGCTGGCGGGCCCTCGAGGAGGGTGACGTCGAGGGGGGGCTGCTGGCCGAGGAGCGACGCCAGGAGGCGACCGCGAGAACTCGTGGAGGCCTCGCGTCGGAGCAATTGCCTGGCGATGCAGCCACGGAACGCGAGTTTGCCTTCCTGTGCAAGCGGGCCGACTGGCTCGAGCGGGAAACCCTGGGTTGGGGGGGGGGCGTGGCGCGGGTGATGGAAAGGCTGCGCATTCCCGAGGGTCGCTGGTCCTGGGCCTGCGCCGGCTGGGTCGCGGCGCTTGCCACAGGCTACGGCCTTTCCGGCCTTGGCCAGGAGGCCGAATTCAATCTTCTGGCGCTGCCGCTTGCCGGCCTTCTGATTTGGAATGCCGCCATGATCCTGCTGTCCCTAGGCATCGAACTGCGGTCGGAGCCGCAACCTCGTGCCGGACTGCTGGAATGGCTGGCCAGTGCCACCTCCGCAGGTTCCGAGGAAAGGCCGGCTGAGGGGGAGGTGCTCAGCACCAGCACGGCGGACCACCGCTTCGCCGCCCTCGCCCTGCCTGCGGCCATGCAGCGTCTGCGCGGGCGCCTGCGCGCCTGGCTGCACCTCTCGGCCGCCATCCTCGCGCTCGGCAGCATCGGCGGCCTGTACGTCCACGGCTGGTCGCGCGAATATCGGGCCGTTTGGGAAAGCACCCTGCTTGACGAAGCGGCGGCGGGACGCTTCTTCGCAACCCTGTTCGGTCCTGCCGCAAACGCGCTGGATTTGGAACTGCCTCTGGACCGCCTGCCCGCGATGCGCCGAACGGCCGGACAGACGACCCAACCGGCACCCGCCCTGCCCTGGATCCACCTTTATGCCGGCACGCTGCTCCTTGGAGTGGTCCTCCCCCGTCTTGTCCTGGCCGGCCTGGCCAGCTTGCGCACCAGACAACGCCTGCGTCACACGCTTGGACAGCTTGGCTGGCGTGGCTATGTCGTTCGAACCCTGCGTTCGGTCGAGGGCGAGCAGGTCATGGTACCGCTGCTCGTCCATGCCGCCACATCAAGCCCCGGTCATCGCGAGATCTGGGCCCGCGGCGTCCGGGAACACTTCGGTGGCCTGACACGTCCGGCCATTCTCCATGTGCCGCCGGGTGAGGAGGACGAGTTTCTTCAAGCCTGGCGACCTGAGGACAGCCGGGCCGTGCTGGTCTTCAACCTTGCCACCACCCCCGAACCCGAGTTGCACCGTCACCTTGCCGCCGAAATCCGCCGTCGGTTGATGGCCACCGGTCCCGCGGCGGACCTGACCGTGCTACTCGATGCCACCAGCATCGGCAACCGCTGGCCACCGGAAAAAACCGCCGGCCGCGAAAAACTCTGGAATCAACAACTGGAAGGCATTGCCGACACCGTCCTCATCGCCACCCGGCGCGCCGCCTGAAGCCTACCCATCCCCGACGCACCGCCCGCCATGCCACCGCCCTCCGGCATCACCCCGCCCGCCTCGGACATCGTCACGCTGAGCCTGATTTCGCACACCAACGCCGGCAAGACCACGCTCGCACGCACGCTCCTGCGCCGCGACATCGGCGAGGTTCGCGATGCCGCGCATGTCACGTTGCAGAACGAATCCCACCTCCTGCTTGAACATGACGCCCGCCTGCTGCGCCTTTGGGACACCCCCGGCTTTGGTGACAGCGCCCGCCTGCTGAAGCGTCTGCGCCGCGAGCGCAATCCCGTGGTCTGGTTTTTGTCGCAAACCTGGGACAGACTCACCGACCGCCCACTCTGGTGCAGCCAGCAGGCGCTTCGCAACGTCCGCGAGGAGGCGGACATCGTCCTCTACTTGGTCAATGCCACCGAACCCCCCGAAATCGCCTCCTACATCCGCCCGGAGATGGAGGTGCTCTCCTGGGTCGGCAAGCCGGTGCTGGTGTTGCTCAACCAGACCGGACCCGCTCGTGAAGCCGCCGAGGAAGAAGCCGAAACCGCGTCGTGGCGGCAATGGTTTCGTGAGTTTGAGCTGGTGCGCGAGGTCCTCAGTCTGGATGCCTTCGCCCGCTGCTGGGTACAGGAAGATCATCTCATGGAGACCCTTGCCCCAATGATGCCCGAGGCGAAGCAAGAGGCGTTCCGGCAACTCAAAAGGGCCTGGCAAAACCGCAACCTGGGGGTCTTCCAGCAGTCGGCCCGCACACTCGCGGAACTGCTCACGGCCGCCGTTCTCGACGGTACCGAGGTGCGCACGGAGACGCTGCTGGAACGTTTCGGCATTGGGCGGACCGAACTCAACAAGGCCTACCAGACAGCCCGCGAACAACTTTCGGTTCGACTGGCCGACCGGGTCATGCGTGCCACCAATGACATGATCCGTCTGCATGGCCTTGAGGGCGAGGCGGCGAGGCGTCTCAGCCGTCTCACTGAGGATCAGTTTCACAACCGCCAGCAGGTGCCCGAGGCCATCTGGAGCGCCCTTGGCAGCGTGGCCGGCGGCGCCATGGGCGGACTCATCGCCGATCTCAAAATGGGCGGCATGACGTTTGGAGGGGGTGCGCTCGTCGGTGGCCTCGCCGCCGGCCTGGGGGCCTATGCCCTCATCAAAAGCTACAACCTCGTTCGCGGCGGCGATCACCGACTCCACTGGTCGCGCGAGCACTTTCGGGAACAGGTCCGGCTGGCACTGCTCGCCTACCTTGCGGTTGCCCACTACGGCCGCGGACGGGGCGATTGGCAGGAGAGCGCCGAACCCGCGCACTGGAACCGACTCGTCGAGGAGGTGGTCAACGAACACGTCGAGGGTGCCGATCGACTTTGGAGTATCGGGGTCGAACAGGGAGTCATGCCCGAGGTCCTGTCAAAGTCTGCGCTGGCCCTCGTCCACGACTGCCTTGCCTGTCTGTTGGTGCGCCTCTACCCGGCCGCCGATCTCAGTCGATGATCCCGAAAACAAGAGACCCTCCGGCATGCGTAGCCGGAGGGTCTGTTTGGCGATCCAGCAACCAACAACAGTGAGGATCGTTGGCACGAAAGTTTTAGCTGAGGAGAGCTGCAACTTCGCGGTCGCCACGAAAGACGAAGTCCTTCGCGGAACAAACACAGGTTAAAAAGTTTAAAGCGCTAGTCAACCCAACGCCTGCAGCAGCCCGCCTTTTTTTGCAAAACTCTCAGTTATTCTCAGGTTTGGGAGTCTTATTTTCCAGAAATTCTGATAATTTTACAAAGAATCGACTTGACAGCCTTGGGCATAACCCGCTGTTCATGTGAATAACTCCAACAACTTTGCCACCCGTTCCCGAACGCCGATGTCCGGTTGCCAGATCCGAAAGATGAGTCCCGCGCCACTCGTTGTTCGCTGACGCTTGAACCCCCTTGCGCAGCCCATTTCAGACAAACCGATTGAATTGGCCTCACGTGCATGGAAGCTTCCGGCTTCAGCCCAACATCCCTCATCCATGGCCCCAACCCGCCTCCTCACATTGGCCGTCTTCCTAACGGCTGCCGCCTACTCCAGCGCCAACGATTGGACCCTCTGGCGCGGCCCCCTTCAGACCGGTGTCAGCCTGGAACACTACAGCGGACTGGGAAAACTCGAGGAGCAGCCGGCCTGGACCTACGATTCGAGCAGCCGTGGCTGCCCCGTCATTGCTGACGGCCGTGTCTTCAGCTTCGGCTACCGCGGTGAGAAGGAGGAGCTGGTCGAACTCTTGACCTGCCTGGATGAAAAGACCGGTCGCAAGCTCTGGGAGATTGAAATCAAGGACTTCATCTCAGACACGGTCTACAACCGCTACGCCATTGGCTCGCCGACGGTCGATCTGGAAACCCGCCGGGTCTACCTACTGACCGCCTACGGGGTCTTCGGATGCTGGGATTTCGAGGGCAAGGAACTCTGGCGCCACTCGCTCATGGAAGACATGGGCCGGCTGACCTTTCCGAACTCCAAGGTGGGCTGCCCTGTCATTGAGGGCGATCTCGTCATCATCCGCGGCATCACTGCCAACTGGGGGGCGGACGGCCCCGCTGCCGACCGTTTTTACGCATACGACAAGCTGACTGGCGAACTGGTCTGGTCCGCCACTCCAGGCGAAATCCCGCCAACCGACTCCTCTTTTTCCACCCCGGTCTTCGAAACGCGCGACGGTCGGCGCGTGTTCTACTCGAACACGGGCTGCGGCAACCTGGTCGCCATCAACGCCCGCAACGGCAAGGTCCTTTGGCGCTACAAGGCCTGCAAGGTCGGCATCAACGCCACCCCGGTGCTCCATGGCGGGGACAAGGTGATCGTCATTCACGGCGACGAAAACGTCGACACCGCCGACAAGGGACGCATGGTCGCGGTCAAAATCCCGGAGAAGTTCACGGACGAACAGATCGTCATGGATCCTAGCGTGGACAAGGCGGTCTGGTCCGCCAACGAACTCTGGAGAACCGCCGAGTCGGCAGGCTCAAGCTCTCCCATTTTGGTGGGTGACACGCTCTACCAAATCACCGACGGCGGCGCAGTGCTCGCCATTGACGCCCGCACCGGCAAGCAGGTCTGGTCGGCCAAAGTCTCCAACGGCAACACCCACTCCTCCCCCTGCTACGCCGACGGCCTGATTTTCGCACCCCTGATGGAAGGCAAGCTGTTCGTCCTCAAGGCCGACTCTGGCGAGGTGGTGCAGAGCTTGCAACTCAAGGGCAACTGCATCGGCGCGGCCGCCGTCTGCAACGGCCGCGTCTATGTCCACAGCACCGAGAGCCTCTATGTCTTCAACCTGCAGAACAACGGGGTGAGCGTCGATCCGGCCCCCGTGGCCGACATCCCGAAGGCCGGACCCGCCACCGCGCTCCAGGTCATCCCCGCCGAATTCGTGGTCGCTCCCGGCGAGAAGGTCTCCTTCCGCCTGCGCTCGGTCGATGCCATGGGTTTCCCGGTTGCCGAGGTAAAGAACGCTTCTTGGGAAACCTTTGTTCCCCCGACCGCCAAGGTGAAGGCCAAGATCGATGACGCCACCTTTGAGAGCGACACCCTGGTCGCCAAGGCCGAGGCCCGTCCCGGTGCAGGGGCCTTCAAGGCCAGCGCCGGCGGACTGTCCGGCACCATGCGGGGTCGCGTGCTCTTGAAGCCACCGTTCAAGGAGGACTTCTCCGGCTTCCAACTCACCGAGGAACAACCGCTTGAGGGCGTGCGCTTCTCCTACCCGCCCCTGCCCTGGATCGGGGCGCGCTTCAAGTTCGACGTTCGCGAAGAGGCCGGCGAAAAGGTTTTCGCCAAGACTTTTGACCGCCTCATTTTCCAGCGCGCCACCGTCTTTGTCGGATCCAGCAGGTCAAGCAACTACACGATTCAGGCCGACATCATGACGGACGGCAACCGCCGTGTGAAATCCGACGTTGGCGTCATCAACCAGCGCTACGCCGTTGTGCTGAAGGGCAATGCCAACGTGCTTGAGATCAGCTCCAATTTTGAGCGCCTTACCCGCACTGCCCCCTTCAAGGTGACGGCGGGCACCTGGTACATCATCAAGGCGGCCGTCAAGGACAACGGCGATGGCAGTGGCGTTGTCATGGGCAAGGTCTGGGAACGCGGACAACCCGAACCGGAGGCCTGGACTCTGGAAGCCCCCGTGCCCATGCTGCACAAGCAGGGTGCCCCCGGTTTGTTCGGCTTTACGCCCCAGAACCAGAAACGCGTCTTCATCGACAACGTCAGCGTGACCCCAAACCCCTGATCCGCCTCACTTCCCCACATGAAACCCAAACTGACCTTCACCTGCTCGGTGCTCGCCCTGGCCGGCACCCTCGTTCAAGCCGCCGACTGGCCCACCTGGGGCGGCAGGGCGGACCGCAACATGATCTCCGAGGAAAAGGGCCTGCCCGTCGACCTCGATCCCGGCAAGAAGAAGGCCGGCAGCGACGAGATCGACCTGGCCACCACCAAGAACGTCGCCTGGGTGGCCAAACTCGGCTCCCAAACCTACGGCACTCCCAGCATTGCCGCCGGCACCGTCTTTGTCGGCACGAACAATGAATCGCCCCGCAACCCGAATCACATTGGCGACCGCGGCATTGTCATGGCCTTTGACGAGTATACCGGCGAATTCAAGTGGCAGATGGTTTCGCCCAAACTGGGGGCCGGCAAGGTCTCCGACTGGGAATTCCTCGGCATGTGCTCGACGCCAAGCATTGCAGGCAACCGTGGCTACGTGGTGACCAACCGCTGCGAAATTGTCTGCATCGACACCAACGGTCTCTCGGATGGCAACCAGGGCATGCAGGATGAGGCCAAATACATGGCCTCAGCCGGCAAGGACGGCAAGGTCACCCCTGTCGAACCCAACAAGACCGATGCCGACATCATCTGGGTCTACGACATGCGCAAGGAACTCGGCGTGTTCCCTCACAATATCGCGTCCAGCTACGTCCTCGTCCAGGACGGCAGGGTGTATTGCACGACTTCCAACGGCGTCGACTGGTCCCACACCAACATCCCGGCCCCGACCGCCCCGAGCTTTGTCTGCCTCGACGCAGAAACCGGCGAATACGTCGCGGAAATGAATCCCGTCGTCAGCGAGCGTGTGCTCCACTGCTCGTGGTCCTCGCCGGCCTATGGCCTCGTCAACGGCAAGCCTCAGCTGTTCTTTGCCGGCGGCGACGGCTGGGCCTATGGCCTCGGCACTGCCGACGTGAAGGAGAAGATCGACGACGAGATCAGCGAACTGCCCATTTTCTGGCAATACGACGCCAATCCGCCCGAGTATCGCAAGAGCCAGGCAGGTGAACCCATGAAGTATGCCGAGTATGACGGCCCGAGCGAGTGCATTGCCACCCCGGTTTATCATGACGGCCTGCTTTACATCGAAATCGGACAGGATCCCGAGCACGGCGAGGGCGTTGGCATGATTTCCTGCATTGACCCCTCGAAGGCCGACGGCGACATCACCGGCAAGGCCGTCTGGACCTACAAGGGTATTGAGCGCTCGATCAGCACTCCGGCAATTCACGACGGACTGCTGTACACCGCCGATTACACGGGCCGCATCTTCTGCCTCGACGCCAAAACCGGCCAGGAATACTGGGTACACGACACCAAGGGACACATCTGGGCGAACCCCCTCGTGGCCGACGGCAAAATCTACCTCGGCAACGAGGAGGGTGAACTCTTCATCCTTGCCGAGGGCAAGGAGAAGAAGGTGCTTGCAGAAATCGAATTCTCCGCCCCCCTCAAGGGTTCGGTGGTGGCCGCCAACGGCGCCCTCTACATCGCCACGGAAACCCACCTTTACTGCTTCAAGGAAGGCGCCAAGCCCGTCCAGTAAGCCGGATTCCCGGCATCCCCCCGCGCGGGCCGGAGTCCTCTCCGGCCCGCGTTTTTTTGCGTTGCATCCGGTCGCCGGGCATCCGATGGCGTGCGCATGCCCGTGCGCCCCGCCCCGCTGCGCGACCCCGCGACGCTTGCCCATGTGCTGCCGTTCGCGGTGTTCCTGCTGTTGCTCGGGCTGCCCGACCTGCTGCGTATCGACAATCCCGAACTGCCATGGTTTCGACGAGCTCCGGAACAATGGGTCTATCCGCTGCAGACCCTTGCATGCGGGATCCTGCTGCTGAACGGTCGACGCCATTACGACCTGACCCCCTGGCGCGGCCTTGGAACGGCCATGGCACTCGGTGGGGTTGGATTTTGCCTCTGGATACTGCCTGCAGAACTCCATGCCAGGCTGAACCCGGCCGAAGCGCCGGTCTGGTGGGCCTGGTTGGGGGTGAAATCACGCACCCTGGGTTTCGATCCTGGAGACGCCCCCGCCGCCTGGCAATCGGCGGCGATCGCTTTTCGCCTGTTGCGCCTGATTGTCATTGTGCCCCTCGTCGAAGAGATCTTCTGGCGGGGCTTCCTGATGCGCCACCTCAACGCAAACGGCCGCCGCTGGCACCAGGTCCCCTTTGGGCTGCACAGCTGGCCGGCCTTCGTCGTGGTCACCGGACTCGTCATCGTGAGTCACCAGCCGGCCGACTGGACCGCCGCCGCGGTCTGGGCCTGCCTCATGTACTGGTTGACGGTGAAACGGCGCAGCCTCGGAGCCTGCGTGGTCATGCATGCAACGGCCAACGCCCTGCTCGGACTGCATGTCCTGCGAACCGGACAGTGGGGCTTCTGGTGAGGTGCGGATTGCCCGAATTGGGGGTTGCGGGAAACGGCCTCACCTCCATTGTTGCCAGCCTCCCGAATGTCCTCACCCGTCAAAGTCGCCGTCCTCGGCGCAAGCGGATACTCCGGCATCGAGCTGCTGAGAATCCTGCTTCGCCACCCCAGCGCCGAACTGGTCGCTGTCACTTCGCGCACCCTCGCGGGTCGCACGCTGTCCGCGGAGTTCCCGCGTTTTCGCGGTGTGGGTGTCGCCGACCGCCTGACCTTTAGTGAACCGGACATCGCCGCCCTCAAGGCCAGTGATGCCAGCATCGCCTTTCTGGCATTGCCCCACGGCGTCTCCGTTGAATTCGCAGGCCCCCTGCTTGAGGCTGGACTCCGAGTGATTGACCTGAGTGCCGACTTCCGTCTGCGCAGTGGCGAGGTTTACCGTGAATTCTATGGTCACGAGCACGCGGCACCGGCGCTGCTTCATGAGGCGGTTTATGCCCTCTCCGAATGGCGTCCCGATGCCATCGCCTCGGCTCGCCTGATCGCCTGCCCGGGCTGCTATCCCACCAGCATCCTGCTGCCCCTCCTGCCGCTGCTCCGGGCGGGACTGCTTGCCGACGAACCGCTTTCAGTCGCCAGCATGAGCGGCGCCAGCGGGGCCGGCCGCAATGCCAGCGTTCCCCTGCTCTTCTGCGAGGTGCAGAACAGCCTGCGCAGCTACAGCGTCCCCACGCACCGGCACCTGAGCGAAATCACCCAGGAACTCAGCCTGGCCGCCGGCCGGAACGTGCGGCTCGCCTTTGTCCCGCACCTGGTCCCCGTCTTTGCCGGCATCTGCACCACCACCTTTGCCACACCGGCCCCCGGAGTCACCGCGGACCACATAGGCAACGCCCTGCGCGCCGCATACGCGGGTCAGCCCTTTGTCCGGCTGCTTGGCCCCAATCAGTCTCCGGACACCAAGCATGTCATGGGGACCAACTTCATCGACATTGGCTGGGCGCTCGACGAGCGCTCGGGCCGCCTCATTCTGATGAGCGCGGAGGACAACATCGGCAAGGGCGCCTCCGGCCAGGCGGTGCAAAACTTCAACCTGCTCTGCGGCTTTGAGCCGGCCGCGGGCCTGCTCTACGTATGACACCCATGATGGAATGCGACCCGTTTCGCGAAGTTCGGGTTCCCTTCAAAGCCGTCAAGGGCGGCATCACCGCCGCCCGCGGCTTTCGTGCCGCCGCCATCTCCTGCGGCATCAAGAATCCGGAGGCAACCCGGCTCGACCTCGCCCTGATCGCCTCGGATGCCCCGACCGTCACCGAGGCCGTCTACACCACCAACAAGGTGAGGGCCGCCTGCGTGCGCGTGTCACAGTCCCACATCCGAGAATCCGATACCCGCGCCATCATCGCCAACAGCGGCAATGCCAATGCCTGCACCGGCCCGCAGGGCATTCAGGATGCCAAGGCAATGTGCAAGGCGGCAGCTGAGGCGCTGGGAGTGCGCATGCGCCAGATCCAGGTTTGCTCCACCGGCATCATCGGCATGACCATGCCCATCGGCCGGATCACGCCGCGCGTTGCCGAGCTTGCCTCCAAGCTCAGCCCGACCGGCTCTGACGACGCCGCTGCGGCGATCATGACCAGCGACACCCGGCCGAAATCCTACTCGATCGAGGTGCCCTGCGGCTCCGGTTCATTCCGCATCGGCGGCATTGCCAAGGGTGCCGGCATGATCTGCCCGAACATGGCGACGATGCTCTGCTTCATCACCACCGACGCCAGGATCTCGGCCGACGAACTGAAGCGTGCCGTGCGCTGCGCGGTCGACCAGTCCTTCAACTGCATCACCATTGACGGCGACACCAGCACCAACGACACCGTGGTCGTCATGAGCAACGGCCTTGCCGAGGCACCCGCCATTCGCAAGGGCAGCGACGAGGCAAAGATCTTCCGCTGCGCCCTGCACAAGGTCATGCTCGAGCTCGCCAAGATGATCGTCGCCGACGGAGAGCGCGTCACCAAGTTCGTCGAGATTCGCGTCCGCAATGCGCGCACCCACGCCGACGCCCGCAAGGTTGCCGAGGCGGTGGCAAAATCCATGCTGGTGAAATGTTCCTGGCATGGCAGCGACCCGAACTGGGGACGCGTCATTCACGCCGTCGGCTACTCCGGCGCGCGCATTCGCGAGGAACTCATCGACATCTATTTTGGCGGCCTGCTTGCCTGCAAGGGCGGACTGACTTCGGGCACTCCCGTGGGCGAACTGGAGAAGGTGGTTCGCGAACCACGGTTCTCGGTGACCATTGATCTCAACCTCGGCAACGCCAACCACATCGTTTACACCAGCGACCTGTCGGAGGCCTATGTCGACTTCAACAGCAGCGAATACTCAGCCGCCGTCCATTCGCGCCGGCAAAAGGGCCTCGCCTGACACGCTTCAGCCGGCACTCTCGCGCCGGTAGGCAGCCGGCGATGTGCCGCGATACTGGCGCATCATGCGACTGAGGTAATGCCGGTTCACCAGGCCGCTCTGCTCGGCGATCTCATCAATGCTCGCATCTCCGTGGCGCAACAGGGCGCAGGCATGGTCAAGCCGGTAGTCGAGCAGGACCCGCATCGGCGGCAGCTTCAGTTCCTGCTGGAAGAGATGGTTCAGATTGCGGACGCTGAGTCCGGCATACTTGGCAATCTGTCCGGCGGTGAGCTTGAGCGCAAGGTGTGCACTCATGAAGTCGAGGGCGCTGCGAAGGCGGGGATCGAGCCTCTGGCTCTCCCAGATCGAAACCGGCAGCCGTGAAACCGCCTCGACGACCAGAGCCGCCGCCGGCCAGGAAAAAAGGCCACCACCTTCGGCCTGGCGCATCAGCGACCGCAGGTTGGTCCTGGCGGCCGGCGTGACGGCAAGCGGATAGAGTCCGGGGGCCGCACGGTCACCGGCGGCACCGAGGTTGAAGTGAACGTACCACTTGCTGAAGGGGCGGTCATTGCGCCCGCTGAAGGAAGTGTGCGGAGGAATCAAATACAGGTGCCCGGGGGTCAGCGCGAACGCGGCGCCGTCGATTTCCACCTCGCCTCCCGGCTCAAGCGGCCAGTACAAGCGCCAGTAGGGATCGCTCAGACGGTGCAGTTCCCAATGCTGAAGTTCAATCTTGCGCGCTGTCAGCACGTCAACGGCACACCCCGCCAGGGCGACCGTTCGCTCGCCGACAACGCGGTGACGCGAGCCGGGCGGCACGAGACTGAGCAGGTCTGGCTGGACTTTCATGGTTTGCCGAATCGGACACACCATGCCGCAAAGCGGACGACTGACAAGCGCGGTCCTCAGGGGAAGATGCCGTGATGACGGTAACTCTCCGCCACAAGCTCCAGGGCACGCAGAAATGCCGCCGTGCGCAGATCGGGAAGCCCGCGGTCCTTCCAGAAGTGACGCAACCTCTGATAGGAACGGACCATGCTCTGCTCAAGCGCCGCGACCACCAACTCCTCCTCGGTGGGTCCATGGATGAGCCGGGCCAGCTGATCGGCCGCAAGGCGTGCGCCCGTCAGTTCCTCAACCGCCGCCAACAACTCGCGCTTCACCAGTTCCTCGTGACGGGAAATCATGCGGTCGAAACTGACACCCGCCCGGTTCTTCAGCCACTCGAAATAGGAAACCGTGACTCCGCCGGCATTGAGGTAGAGGTCGGGCAGCATGAACACGCCACGCTGCTGCAGGATGTTCTCGCCCTCGAAATCCACCGGTCCATTCGCAGCCTCGGCAACGATTTTGGCCCGCACCCTTGCCGCATTGGCGGCGGTGATCTGGTTTTCCAGGGCGGCGGGGACCAGGATGTCACACTCGCGTTCCAGCACCGACATGCCATCCTCGACACTCTCGGCCCCGGGAAATTGCAGCAGGCTGCGGTTGGCCTGGCGATGCCGGAAAACCGCCTCAACATCCAGGCCATCCGGATGAAACACC
Organism: Prosthecobacter sp.; assembly: GCA_030827515.1. Taxonomy (GTDB): domain Bacteria; phylum Verrucomicrobiota; class Verrucomicrobiia; order Verrucomicrobiales; family Verrucomicrobiaceae; genus Prosthecobacter. The sequence continues at coordinate 22,299 of JAUREI010000001.1, forward strand.
GCCCCCTCGCGCTCAATGATTCCGGTGATGACGGCGCCGCCCTGGTGCTGCAGGAACCAGGCCGCATGGTAGCCGACGTTACCCAACCCCTGGACAATGACCCGCTTGCCAGCGACCCCGGGGACCAGCCCAAGGGGACGCATGTCCTCTTCAATCTCGAGGCAGGCACGGATGCCGTAGAAGACACCGAGTCCTGTTGCCTGCCGGCGGCCGGGTATGCCGTGCATGCTGAGAGGTTTGCCGGTGACGCTGGCATAGGCATCACCACTGTTGACCTTGAGGTTCTTGTAGGTGTCGGCAATCCAGCCCATCTCGCGTTCACCGGTCCCATAATCGGGAGCCGGCACGTCGATGTCGGGACCAATGAAATTTTTTCGGATGAGTTCAGCCGTGTAACGACGGGTGACCCTCTCGCGAAAGCCTTCGGAGGCGGTTTCAGGGTCGATGCGAACGCCGCCCTTGGCACCCCCAAAGGGGACGCCGACCAAGGCGCACTTGTAGGTCATCAGGGATGCCAGGGCGATGGTTTCATCCATCGTCACATGCGGACTGAATCGAATGCCCCCCTTGGTCGGCTGGCGGTGGTGACTGTGCTCGGCCCGGAAGGCTTCGACGACCGTGATGTGCCCGTCGTCGGTCCGCACAGGAAAGCGCATGCGATAGGCCGAATTGCAGCATCCCACCTGATCAATCATTCCCTGCTCCAGCTTGGCGTAGGCGGCCGCACGGTGAAAATAGTGGGAGACGCTTTCATGGAAGGAGTCACGTGCCATGACTCTTCATGCCAGATTTCCGGCTCATGGGCAAGCCCGACCGACCATCATCGGCGAGCAAGAATGTCTGTCGGGGCGGAGACCGCGCTTTACATCCGCCCGCTCCCGTCCTGAATGCCCCATGCAGTGGCTCATTCGCGGCACGATCCATGACCTGACCAGGAAGGGTCTGGTCATGGGCATCGTCAACGTGACGCCGGATTCCTTCTCGGACGGTGGCCGCTTTGCCGACACCGGACGGGCCGTCGAGCACGCCCTTCGCCTGGTGGCGGAAGGTGCGGACATCCTCGACATCGGTGGCGAATCAACCCGCCCCGGAGCGGAACCCGTTCCCGAAGCGGAGGAGATTCGGCGGGTCCTGCCGGTCATTCGAGCCGTTCGGGGACAGACACGCGCCCTGATTTCCATCGACACGATGAAGGCGTCGGTCGCGCGCGCGGCGCTCGATGCCGGAGCCGACATCCTCAACGATGTCACCGGCCTGCGCGGCGACCCTCTCATGTTGCGTCTGGCAGCTGCCAGCGACGCCGGTCTGGTCGTGATGCACATGACCGGCACGCCGCAAACCATGCAGGCGGATCCGGCTTATGCCGACGTCGTTGCCGAGGTCCACAGCTATTTTGACAGTCGCCTGGCCATCCTGGCCAAGGCCGGCATTGATCCGCGCCGCGTCGTTCTCGACCCGGGCTTTGGCTTCGGCAAGACCCTCGCCCACAACCTCGCGCTGCTCCGGGCCCTGCCCGAACTTGCCGCCACCGGCCGACCGCTCCTGGCCGGCGTCTCGCGCAAGTCCATGATCGGGCAACTTCTGGAAAGTCCGAGCCTGAGTGACCGTGACTGGCCGACCGTGACTCTCACCTCCTGCTGCCGCGAACTCGGGGCGCGCATCGTCCGGGTGCACGAGGTGAGCGCCAATGCCCAGGCCATGCGCATGACCGAAGCCGTGCTCGGAGATTGAGTCAGCCGCGCGCGCCGAAGATCGCAGTGCCCACGCGAACCAGCGTGGCCCCCTCCTCAATGGCGACTTCAAAGTCGTGGCTCATGCCCATCGACAACTGCGGCAGAGGCGCCCCGCCGCATCGCTCCAATTCATCGCGCAACTCGCGCAGACCGACAAAGTAGGGACGACTCTTCGCGGGGTCAGCGGCAAAGGGCGGAATGCACATCAGTCCCTGGATGTACAGCCGATCCAGGTCGTAAAGTTCCTCCAACTGCGCCTTCAAGGTTTCGGCATTGAAACCATGCTTGGAGGATTCCTCGGCGACGTTGACTTCGAGCAACACCCGGGGATGCAACCCAAGTTCGGCGGCGATGCGGTTGATGTCGCGCGCAATGTCGAGGGAATGTACCGCCTCGATCATCTCCACGCGCGGCAGCACTTTGCGAACCTTGTTCGACTGCAGCGGACCGATCAGGTGCCAGCGCAGTCCGGACGGGAGCAGCTGCTGCTTGGCAAGAATTTCCTGGACGCGATTCTCCCCAAAGAGCGACTGCCCGGCTGCAAAGGCCTCGCGCAGGGCTTCGGGCGGCTGGGTCTTCGAAACCGCCACCAGATCAACGGCACCCGACGGGCGACCGGACCGCGCCACCGCTGCGTCAATAAGCGCGTGGATTTGGCAGAGACGTTCAGCGACAGCGGACATGCCCACGGGTCGCACGAACCGCCAGCGGGCGCAACGTCGATCAGGCGTCCGCAAGAATCGCGAGCACCTGTTCGAGGTGGGCATCCGGCTTGACCCTTGGAAGGACATCACGAATGCGGCCGTCGGATCCGATGACGAAGGTGGTGCGCTCGATGCCGAAATAGTTGCGACCATACAGACTCTTCTCCACCCAGGTGCCGTAGGCCCGGGCTATCTCATGATCTTCATCGCTGAGCAGGGCGAAAGGGAGGCCATGCTTGCGCGCAAACTTTTCGTGCCGGGAGATTGAATCGGCGCTGACCCCAAGGACATGCGCGAGTTTGTCGAGACGTCCCCAACCGTCGCGCAGCGCACAGGCCTGGCGGGTGCATCCCGGCGTGTCATCCTTCGGGTAAAAATACAGCACCACCGGGCGGCCCCGCAGGTCGGAAAGCCGGAGGCGCTCCCCTGCAGCAATACCGGCACCGACAGCCGGTGCCGTAAAATCCGGGGCGAACTGGCCGGCGACCGGTCGATTGGAGGGATCTGAAGATGTCATGAACAAGGACAAAAATTACGTCGCTCGGCGGTGCCTGGTTGCGACGCTTAGTCGGCGCTTTACCTGCGCCCATGTCCCGATAGGTTCATCTGCATGGCTGCAACCGACTCTCTCTTTGGCAAGCTCTGGCCCGAACATCCCGAAGCCCTCGCCAGTCTTGCCGTCATTCGCCATTTCGCAGCCGGTGAGACGGTGTTCAGGGAGGGAGACAGCGGGGATGGACTCTATGTGATCGAGTCCGGGCACATTGAGATTGCCGGCCAGATGCTCGGCCAGGGGCATCGGGTGTTCAGCCGCCTGGGTCCCGGGGAAATCTTCGGTGAAATGGCGGTGATCGAACGTCACAACCGCTCGGCCGGCGCCATGGCCACCGAGGCCACGGTGCTGCATTTTCTCGAGCGCGACGTCATGCTAGATCTCATCCGCCGTTCCCCGGAGTTGGCGACGCGCCTGCTTCAACTCATCAGTCATCGCCTGCGCGACTTCAACCGAGTCTTCCTGAACGAGATCGTGCAGGCGGAACGCCTGGCGGTGATCGGCCAGTTTGCGCGCTCCATCATCCACGATCTGAAGAACCCGCTGCAGGTCATCAGCCTGAATTCCGAGCTGCTTGCCACACCCGGTCTTCCCGCTGAACTCACGGCTCAGGCCCCCGGCCATATCCGCGCCCAAGTTGAGCGCATCAACGACCTTGTCACCCAGATCCTCGATTTCAGCCAGGGCACCGTCGGCCGACCCCAAACCCTCCACTACCGCCAGTTCCTTCTCGACACGCTCGATCAACTTCGCCCCGCCCTGCAGTTGACCCCGCCCTGCAGTTGAAACAGATTGACTGCTGCCTCGATGGAGACATCCCGGAAGTCACCCTGCAGGCTGACCCCAAGCGCCTGCGCCGGGTTCTTGCCAACCTTGCCTCCAATGCTTGTGACGCGATGGATTCGGCGGGACGCCTCCTCGTGCGTGTGGAAAAGGTGGAGCAGGAATTGATCACCACCCTGCAGGACACCGGCCCAGGCCTTGCTGACGCCATTCTAGAGCGACTCTTCCAACCCTTTGCCACTCATGGCAAAGCCCAGGGTACAGGCCTTGGCCTGTCGATTTGCCAGCAAATCATCGAAGAACATGGCGGCCAAATCCGCGCCCAAAATGCCCCCGAAGGTGGCGCGATGTTTGTCTTCACCCTGCCACTGAAAACCTGAGCTGGGGTCATCCATGACATAAAAAATCGGCAAGGACACCTGGTACTGCCGATTTTATGTCACGCGTTTTACGTGCAATCAGTCCTTGTTGGCTTTTTTCCAATCATTTGGATTTTTGTTAATTTTCACATCCCAAGGCACCTTGTTTTAACTTGTTTTCCTACTCTTTTCTTTTATTGTAGTATCCGAATTGACTGGGGTCACTCATGAAGTCGCGAAGCAACCCGAGACATGATTATGCCCAGTGGCAGCTGGCGTTGAGTTTGTTTGAAACCCTGTTGTCCCTTTCGATTCTGGCCACCCTCGCTGTTCTGACACCCGCTGCCCTCTCCACCCTGGAAAGTTGGCGCGGCCTGACGGCCGTGCAGCAGGTCGCGGCCGACTTGGAAGCCGCCAAAATGCTGGCCTTGTCGAAGCAGCAGCCTTTCTGGGTGGCGTTCAGTGGAGCCGACAGCGCTTACCAAGTCTGCCAGCTGGCTACGGAAGCCGATGGCAGCCGTCGGTTGCTTCCGGTGGGTCCCCGGCGTCAGTTGCCAACCGGGCAGGTCCTCACTGCGACCGCCCCTGCCCTCGCCTCGGCGGGTTGCAATCTGCTGTTGGACGAAACCGCGCTCATGCCGGTCCATTTTGCCACAGGTACGGTCCACCTGCCCTGCCTCGGGTTTGGCCTGGCGGGAGAAGTCATCCACCCACCCACGAGTCGCCCGCTCCTCGCACTGGCCGAAGGGTACTACCGCCAAGGTCACGCGCGCAACACGCAGGGACGGCCTCACCGAGCCGAAGCCTGCCGGTGGCTGGCACTCCATCGGCACACGGGCACGCCCCTGATTCTGCCATGAACAGAACCCTCCATGCACGTGGCCACGGCTTCAGCCTTGTTGAGACCCTGCTCACGCTGTCAGTCGCTTCCAGTGCGGTGATGGCAGTCATCGGCCTGCTTGCCATCAGCCTGAGTCTGGGACAGCAATGCCGCACCCAGACAGCGGCAGGCCAACTGGCCCAGCGTCTGGCCATGGCATGGCGCACAGAGGTCCAGCCCCCTCACCTTTTGCTGGTGGATCAATCGCTCAACGCCCTGCTGCCGCCGGAGGCCGCCGACAAGACTCAAGCTGCCTACGACACCGGTTCCCTGCATCCTGCCGCCGCTTACTTTGCATCCATCTCCGCCCAACCTGCTCCAGCAGGGGAAACAAACGGCGCCATCCGCCTGCTGATCCGCGTCGAGTCGCCCGCCAGCGCGCCTGCCGGACGGCGCAAGGTCCATCACTATGTCACTCTCGCCCCGCCCTGACCCAAACCGAGGCATCAAGGAGAAAGGCTCAACGCTGCTGGAGCTACTGTGCGCACTTTGCGCGGGGTTCCTGATCCTTCTCTGCCTGCTGGAGGGCGTGCGTGGTGCCATGGACACCTGGTGCAGTCAGACCCGGCAAGTCGATATGGATCGGGAAGCCCGATCAGCCCTGCGTCTGTTGCTGGATGATTGGCGCAGCCTCGTCAGGATCCCCGCGGACGATGAGGGAACCGCCCACCCCTTTCTTTGCATCGCCGAACCCGAGGATACCCGTGCGTCCACACGCCTGGCGGTGCTGCGCACCCCGCCGACACCCACCGTCCCGACCGAAGAGTATGGGGGCGACCTCTGCATGGCCCTCTATGGCGTGGTCTTCACGAGCGACGACGACGCAACCTCGACCATCGGACGAGTGGCCAGCCAGAAACTGGTTCGCCGAGTCCTTTCAACCGAGGAAACCTACCGTCGCCTGCGTGCGCACCTGCGAGACGGGCTCCCCCTGGTCTCGGAACACGACTGGCAGGAGCTGCAGCAGCATCCTGAAACCCACGAACCCGTGGCCCACCACGTCGTCCAGTTTCAGGCGAGGATTCCGCCCTCATCACTGCCTACCGGACTTGCTCAAACCGCAGAAGAACCCGTTCGGCTCGAAGTGACGCTGCGACTCACCAGTCAGGGCGTTGCCCGGATGCTTCGCAACGAGGCCGACTGGCGCGGCGATGGCCCGCATGCGCGACTCCTGCATCAGGACACCCCCGACAACCCCAACGACGACCATGAAGTTCGCACCTACACCCTGCACCTCGCCAAGGAGGGATCCTGAGAGGTCCCGGTCAGGCGGCTTCACCCTCGTTGCCACCCTGCTTCTGCTCGCCACCCTGACCCTCATCGTCACCGGCCTGCTCGCCCTCACGACCCGCGAGACGCAAGTCACCGCGGCCTACGACGCCATCGCCAAGGCTGAACTTGCCGTTCAGGCCGGACTGGCCCAGGCTGCGAGCCGTCTTGACACGGCCCTACGCGACGAGACCTGCGTCATCTTCGCCGCAAGCCCTGCAACACCCGATGACGAGCCGCGCCTGCCTGTTCTGCTGTCGGCCCACTTCGACCCTGTAGGCAGACTCTGGAACTACCAAACCCTTGCCTCAGGACGTGCTGACCCTCCCCCCAGCGAACGTTTGCAAGCTCAACCCGATTCCCCCCAGAATGGCGGAGAAACGATCTGGCGGCAGCAGCCCACCCCTGAAGAGACACTCGCCCTGACCCGCCACCCGGTCGCCTCCCCTGGACAACTCGCGCCCCCAGTTGGCTGGGAAAATCTGCAGGTGCCCCTGGAAGACGGCGTGCAACTGACCGCAAGGTATTGCTACCACCTTGAGGACCTTCAGGGCCGACTGAATCTCGGGCACGCCGGCAATCTGGATGGCGAGACCCTTCGTCACACCCGCCAGCCTCCTCTTCCACATGCCGTTCCCGGGCTGCACCTTGGCCGCCCGGGTGTCCTTGACCAATCTGCCTTGTTCACCCTGCTTGAGCCTGCCGCCGAATCAGATCACTCGGACGCCGCCCGTCACTTGCTGCGCAACCGCCCGTTGCAGCTCTCGCCTGACCTCTGGAAGCAGGTCCTGCTGCAGCCCGACCCGCACTGGAACTGGCCCGGGATGCCGCCTGAACGGGCCCTCGCCCGCGACCCGATCAGCCGGCGCCTGCTTGATCCTGCCTGGCGCAGCCTGGAGGAACAAACCGTTTCACGACTGCCCGCCTACGAGGAGTTGGCCCTGATCCCCCCCGACCCTGCCTTCGCCCCCCGCACAGCAACGGCGCGCAAACTGAACCTCAATCGCCTGCTCGGGCGCCTTGAACGCGCCACCCCGGCTGAACGCCCCGCCCTGGCCCGGTCGGCCGTCGCGGAAATCGCCACCCACATTCGCAGTTTCCTGCCTGATTTTTCCCGTCGATGCGGCGGCTACCCGCTGGGTGGCAGTGAGGATGAGCGACGGTTCAACTACCTCCAATGCCTGGCAGCCGGGATCCTCGACTATGCCGACAGCGATTCCTACCCCCTGTTGGTGGAAGGTGCCTACCGGGGCACGGACGCCCACCCTCTCGTCACGGAACAATGGCAGCGCTACCGCTTCGAACGCACTTACACGGAAGGCGGGGATCGTTTCATCGAGTTTTCCATCAGCACCTATCTGGAACTCTGGAACCCGACCAACCTGCCGGTTCAGGGACGGGTCCAGGCCGCCTTTGAATGCCGGGGGCAACTCACCGCCGGGGCCGGCCTGTTCCAGATCGACGAGCTGCTTGAAGGCACCCATCCAGATGGGCGCGTGCACTCGGGTCTCCCTCTCCGGGAGGGAGACCAATGGTGGCACGCAAGCCTTCCCGTCGAGTTGCAGCCCGCCCAGTTCAACGTGGCCTGTTTTGAACCGGTGGTTTTCCGGCTGCGCTCCGGACCCGCCAGCCTGATCACCCGGAGCGTGGACTACGCCGGCCCCGATGAGGGTCGCGACCGCCAAAGCCGCTACCGCCTTCGCTATGCAGTCACCGGTGACTCGCCGGTCTTGGTGGATCAGCCCCTGCGAGCTCTTGATCGGCCAGCATGGTTCGGTCTCGACTCCGGCAGTCGCCGCCAGCGTTTTAACACCACCCTTCCCGGCATGTCTTATTCCGAAGGTTTCGGCAGCGGCCGCTACGCCGACAACCTTGGCGACCCGCGAGCCGCCTTCTTCATTGACCATCCCCAGGATCAGGTGAACTACGAAAACGGCTCCAGCCCAGGGTCACGCAACCTGCGCTTCAACATCGCCGCCGGCGCCTTCCACCGCGAGTGCCTGCCACATTTGTGGCCCGATGGCGGCCACAGCACCATGGCCCGCAAAAACCGCATCGGCAGCAACCTTCGCAATCCGGATGAACCACCGATCCCTCCGCTGCCGCCGAGTGTCGGCCAGCATGTTCAGCACCTCTCCAACCTGGGGCGCTTGTTCAGCGTCAGCGAACTCGGTCATGTCTTCGACCCAGTCATGTGGGATGCGAATGGCGGCAGTGAATTTGATACCCCCTCGCATCGCGCCAACGCTGACCTCACCACGACAGCCTTACCCTCTTCGAAATACTGCGGCGGTCACAGCCTGCGAATTGGCCGCCCCGAACACCGTCGTTTTCGACCGGCGAAAAACACCTCCCCAGGGATCCTGCTCAGGGATCGTCGCTTCTGCGCGACCTCACTGCTCGATCTCTTCCACTGCGGCCAGCCCTTCAGTTCTGACGCCGCGGACCGCGAGGGAGATTATGTTCGTATCGACGGCCACATCAACCTCAACACTGCCACGCGCGACACCCTGCGGGCTTTGGCTGCCGGACGACTGGTGATGGACCCGGTCTCCATTCCTCCACGAATTAACCCGCCATGGCAGGTCCGACAGGCGGATGTTGTTGCCGACGCCATCCTCCGTGCGCGGCCTTTTCTGACGCCAGCCGAGTTACCGGAGCAACTGCTGGACGCCGATGGCGAGCTGCTTCTCGGACACAGTGAGCGAATCGGAGGCAACGAGGTTCGGCCGGAATGGAACGATGCAGCGGCCGAGGAGATTTTTGCACGGTTGTTCAATGGATCCACCGTCCGCAGCCGCCACTTCCGCCTTGTTGTCACCGGGCAATGCTGCAGGACCACACGGAATGGCGAAGTGCGAATGCTGGCCACCCGCTCGCGTTCCTTCGACCTCTTCCTCAAGCCGGTACGCGGCAAGGACGGCAACCTTCTACGCCATGAACTCCAGATCCTCCGTTCTCGCCAGATTTAGCGCCATCCACTTGTTCTTGCTGTGTGCCTGCACGGTCTCTGCCCAAGAGGCGCCACCGGCTGCCCTTCGCTTCGTCAACGCCACCGGCATCGAAGAACCCCTTCTCATTGTGGTGAACGGCGACCGGCTCCAGTCCCGTGGATATTCCAGCGGTTCTGCAACCGGGCGCCTTCACCTGCCAGCCACACCCTGCCGGATTGAACTCTCCCACACGGAACTCGGCAGACACAATTTCACGCTCGACCTGCAAGCCGGTGTCGAACACATCGTCGTCGCTCATACCGTAGCCGAGACCGGGAACGGAGTTCATCCCCTCAAGTTCCGACTGGAACACCAGGTTCTGAACCCATCTCCCGGTGAATCAACCGGCAAAAGTCGGCTGCAACTGCTGCAGACCACGATGCAGGCCCACCTCGAGTTGCGACTGGCCGGCACCCCGCTTCGCTTGGCGCGCTTGCGACCCGAAACCCTTGAGCTTCCGTCAACCAATTCAGAAATCGGCGTCTACCATGGGGATCTTCTGCTCGGGCGACTGCCATTCAGCGAACCCGGCCACGGCACCGTGATTCTGTTCACCGACACCGCCGGACATCTGCATCACGTTTTTTTCCTTGAACCCGGCACTGCAGAGGAATCGTCCGATCGGAGGTGACATCGCTACAAAGCAAAACGGCTTTCCCTCGCGGGAAAGCCGTTCGACTTGAAGAACTGACAATTTACTTGGACAAGGTGCTGGCGGCCGGTGCCGGAGCGGCCGGCGCCTCAGCCATCACGTATTGTGGGGTCTGCGGGAAGGCACGATTCCAGCCCGAGCCCGGCATGTCGCTGACGGCGAACTGGTCGTTGGCGCTGCCAACCATGTAGTTTTTGGTGGGGACCACGGTGCGCTTGATGAGACAGAAGAAGCCGCTGCTGGCGGTGTGAACCGTGTTGGCATAGGTTTCAACCCCGGTGCCGACGGTCTTGCCGGCGGTGCACATGACGCGACCGGCGGCATGGTTGACGATGCCCGAGTAGGTGCTGACCTGCTCGTTGCCGAGGTCGACAGTGTCATCAGCCACGTCGAGAACCGTGTTGCTGGTCTTGTGGGTTTCCCTCGCAACGATCTGGCTGCCGTGGCGACCCGTGTCGATCACGGTGCCGGCGTAGCGGCGGGACTGCTTGCGCCCGAAAATTCCGAGAAGGCCGGCGGAGTCATCGGTGACGTCCATGGTGGCAACGGCCGTGTTGTCAATCGTGCCGTGCAAACCCTGGCCAAAAGCTTCGTCGAGCTTCTGTTCGCCTTGGCGAGCCGCGTCGCGGGACGGGCGCTGGGCCACTTGGCTGGAAGTGCAGGAGGCGAGAACGGGAATCACCACGAGAGCGAGATATTTATTCATAAATGCACATCAAGTTTGTCTGGTTGGCTTCGGGATGTCAAAAAAAATATCGCCAAGGCAAAATCATTTGCCGATGCAAAAGGACGAAAAAATGACGTCCAAAACCTCTTCGACATCGACCGCCCCAACCACTTCACCCAGCGCCTGCAGCGCCTCCCGCAGTTCCAGGGCCACAAATTCAGGCGCCAACCCTTCAAGAAGCACCCGTCGGGCCTCGGCGGTTTTATCCGCCGTTCTCTCAAAACAGGCCCGGTGACGGGCGTTGACCGCGACAGGATGCTCCTCCTGCAGTGGGCCAGCACGCAAAATAAGCTGGCGAATGGCCTCGCGCAGGGTTTCCAGACCGGCGCCATCGCGACAGGAGACGGCAATCGCAGCCTCTCCCTGCTGCCAGCCGGGCGCCAGGCCAAGGTCGGCCTTGTTGAGCACGCGCAGATGGCGCTTTGCCAGTTCATCCGGCACTTCCACACCGGGCTCGGGCGGCAGGCTGGCGTCGACCACCTCAAGAATCAGGTCGGCCCGCTCCATCTCGCGGCGGGTTCGTTCAATGCCCAACTGCTCAACATCGTCACCGCTTTCCCGGAGGCCCGCAGTATCGACGAGTTTCAGGGGGAATCCGTGCACCTGTACCACCTCCTCGATCGTGTCCCGGGTGGTTCCCGCGTTGGGACTGACAATCGCGCGCTCAAATCCGGAAAGCAGGTTGAGCAAACTCGACTTGCCGGCGTTTGGGCGGCCGCAAATGACCGTGCGCGCCCCCTGGCGCAGGATGCGCCCCTGCTCGCTGGTGGCAATCAGGCGCTGGGCTCGGTGAATGAACGCGTCGAGCCGAGCTGCCAGGGCCTGACCGGTCTCGGGTGAGATGTCCTCTTCCGGAAAGTCGATGCAAGCCTCAACGTGTGCCAGCACTGGCAGCAACTCCTGCTTGAGAACCTCCGCTTCGCGTCCGATCGCTCCACCCAGCTGTTCATTGGCCGCGCGCAGCGCTAGCGTGCTCTGGGCATGGATGAGATCCATGACCGCCTCCGCCTGGGTCAGGTCGAGCTTGCCGTTCAGATAGGCGCGCTGGGTGAACTCACCCGGGCCGGCAGGCCTGGCACCGGCGGCCAGCAGGGCGGCGAGCACCGTGCCGCTGACCAGCAGGCCACCATGTCCCTGAAATTCGACAACATCCTCACCGGTGAAACTCGCCGGGGCTCGGAACACCAGCACGAGCCCCTCGTCGACTGTCTGGCCCGACCCATCCAAGGCCTCGGCCCTGCAGGCGGTGCGGGCCGGCAAGTCGTCCAACGCCCGGCGGGCGCGCAACACAGTGCCGGCAATCTCCAGGGCTCGGGGACCCGTGACACGGATGACGCTCACCGCTGCTTCGGCCGCGGCGGTCGAAAGTGCGACAATAGTGTCCTGCAGCATGGGCCGCGGGTCAGCGTGCCTTGCCTTCCTCCGGCTTGGCTTCCTCCGCCCCGTTGAGAGGCGTGATGATCGGACGATCCTTCATTTCCGGCCAGATCAGGTAGTCATCCCCCTCCTTGACGAAGGAAATGAGGAAAAGTTCCTCGATGCGGTCGCTGAGCGTCTCCTGAGAGGTGCGCACGGTGACGTGGATGTAGTTTTTGTCCGCTTCCTCGACGAGACCCAGGACATCGATTTTGAGAGTATCCTGCTTGCGCTTAGTGACTTCCGGTGAGGTGTTCACCCGCTGATGCCAGGCCGTACGGTCCGTGATGTAAAACTCCTGTGGAGTCAGCTTTTCAAGGTCCCGAATCTCCTTGACGCCAAAACGTTCGAGCATCTCCTGCTCGGCCGACATGGTCGGCGCCGTCTTGATAACCGCGATGGTTTCCTTCTGCTTTCGCTCAAGGGAACTGGGCAGCAGCATGCCTGCCGCCGTTTTCCAATCCTGGGCCACCACGCTCTGCAGGTATTTCTTCACAAGTCCGGCACAGGGATGGTCCAGGGGCAGCGGTCCGGCGAGCGAGGCACCAACCAGCGAGAGAAAGCCGAGGGCCACGGACAGACGGAACAGGGAGCGGGAAGAATGCATAGGAAAGCTTTGACCGACTTGGTGTCGTAATGTTCGGGGTGAGTTTTTACTCCGCGCCCTTCGGCGCGTCAAATGGAGAAAGCAACCGGTCCTCAACGCTCGCGGTCCTCGAGATTGTCCCGGACGAGGCTCGCCGAGGCATCCGGCAGATCGATCCAGGGCGCACCACCCGGGAGTTTGCGTCCGCAATCGGTCAGACTGTTGGCGCTGACAAGCACCGCCCGGCAGGGGCCCGTGCTCCATACCGCCGGGCCTGACAAGCCGCTGAAGCTGTTGCCCGTCAGGCTCACATGGGACGCCCCCTTCTCCAGAAGCACGCCGGTGCCTTCATCCGTTCCCATGGGCGTCTTAGCCTCAGCCGGCCGCCGATCACCCCCGCCCACCCAGGTGTTGCAGAAGCTGTTGCCGCTGATGGACAAACGGCCGGAGTCCCCTCCCACCCGGACGCTGAACCCATGGGCAATGGTGAAGGTGTTGGCACTGACCGCACAGCCGTGGGCGTCACGCAGGTCGATGCCGCCCCCAAGGTGGTGGGCAATCACGTTGGCGCTGAGGGTGATGCCGTAGCAATCGCGGTCCAAAATGACCGCCGTGCCGGAGCATTCCTCGATCATATTGCCGCTGAGCACCGAACCGTAGGTATTTTCAATAACAACACCGTGTCGAAGGTGGTCATCCACATTGTTGCCGTTCATGCAGAGATTGAAGGAATCCACGCAGTGCAGGGCATCCAGGTTTTCCTCAAAATGGCAGGCATTGACGACGATGTCGTGGCCTCCTTGAATGTGCACCCCCGCACCCTTGTTGTAGGTCAGGATGCTGTCGGCCACGCGGGGGTCCTCGCTGCAATCGACCATGTGAATGCCATGCCCCCCGTGGTGATCGATCGACATCCCCTCGAAGTAAATCTCCTGAATGCCTTCCGCGAAGACTCCCGCGCCGCTCTGCTCCTGGCCACTGATGCGAAAATCGGCGAGCTGAACCCGCCAAAGCCGGGCTTTCTTGTCCGTGTCCAGAGTCATCGGCCGCAGGATCAGGGCCGGCTGACCGTCGGTGTTATCATTGATCAGATGGGTCGCCGCACCGGAGCCCTCGATTCGCGTCTCCGCGGTTTTCAAACGCAGTGGCTCACGAAGACGGTATTCCCCGGGCGGGATGCGGATGATACCCCCCGATTCTGGCAGGGCATCGAAGGCGGCCTGGAGATTCGGATGGGCGCCGGCATCAATGATCACGGGGCGATGAGCCACCTGCTGGGCTGCAAGCGAACCGGCAACAACAAACGGCAAAAGCAACAAGACATAACGAATGGGCGCCATGGCAGGCATACGCCGCGCCGAGGCAGTCATTTCAGGCGGTTGGCCCGATCGGCCTGGCGATGCAGTCCGTCCAACACCTTCGACCGTGCCTGCCATTGGAGACGCGAGGCGACCTCACCCACGCCTTCCTGCGCCCCCAACTCACCCCCTGCCTTTTGATCCAGCAGGCGCAACAGGTGCCAGCCCAGAGGGCTTTCCACCGGTCGGGAGAACCCTCCCTGCACCAGGCCGGTTGCGGCCTGCCAGAGTTCGTTCGGAAAGCGACCCGCCGACACCCAGCCCAACTCACCCGCCCTGCTTTTGCTGCGCTCATCCTCGCTGTGGGCCGTCACCAATTCCTGCCAGTCGGTCCCCTGGCGCAATCGCTGTTCAAAGTCCCTCATCTCCCCAGCGCGATCGGAACGTCCCTCCCGATGTCGTGAAAGGAACAAATGCGCCAGTTTCAGAACCCTGGGCGCGGGCGGGACCTCCGGTTGACTCACCGCCGCGGCCGGTTCAGCCAGCAGGCGCCGCTCGAGCCAAGCTTCATCCAGAAGATATTCGCGGATTCGCCGCTCCAACTCGCCACCGCCGAGACCGGCGAGCCGCAGCCGGCGAAGACGCTCCTCCTCATCCGGGAACTGTCGGTCCCAATCCGCCAGTTCACGTTCGGTCGCCTGCCCCACGTCGGGGCGAAAGCGTCGATCCTGCAACCGCTCCGCCCTCACCCAGCGCTCGAAATCTGCCTGTCCCCGCAAAGCCGCTTCCTCCCGGCCATGGCGCCAGACCAGACCTGGCAACGGATCATGTTCAAGCGCACGCCAGGGCCGCGCGACCCAATCATGCAAGGGTTCGCGAAACTCCCACAGGAGCCCCAAAAGCAGCACGGCGGCCAGCAAAGCCTTCACGACGCCAGTTCCTCCAACTTGTGATGGCGATCAACCGCCCGCCATCGACGCAGGGCGGCGACCTCTCGAAAAAAGGCCTCCAAATCTCCGGAATGTCGTGCCATCAGGGCCTCAAACTTTGGCAGCAACTCATGGTAGGAGGCAATCGTGTTCAATCGCGCGTTGTTGAGCGGCAGGGCCAGCCAGCGATCCAGAAGAGGCGATCCTCCATGCCGTCGATCCAGTGAATGCAGCCGTGTTTTCAGACGATCGAACTCGGCTTCCTTGGCACTTCGCAATGCCTCAGGCGCACGGTCGGACCCGGTTCGGTACAAATTCGACAACCTTTCCCGTGTCGCCAGAACCTCGGCGACAAACCCACGCTCAAACTTCAGTTCCCTCTCATAGTTCGCCAGATCCTCAAGGCGTCCACGTGCGCGCAGCCATTGCCGGGCCCCCTCCTGGCCAACCGCTGTCGCCAGCGCTTCATTGAAGTCGGTGTCACCCGGCAGGTAGAGACGCTGGTGCGTCAACTCATGAAAAAGCAACTCGGCGAGCGCCGCGTCGTCGCGGCCGAGAAAGGTGTTCAGCAGGGGGTCGCGCAGCCAGCCGAGAGTCGAGTAGGCCTCGACACCTCCTACAAAGACATCCAAGCCCCGCTTTTGCCAGCGCCCCGCCTCGGCCCGGGCCAGTTCTTCCTCAAAGAAGCCCCGGTATTTCAGACTGCCGATGAGGGGGTACCACCAGGTCTTCGCCTCCGTGCTGAACTCAGGCGCAGCAAAGACCACCCAGACCGCATGACGCCGGCCGAGATCGGCATAACGCCCGTATTGACCGCGCACGGGCAGCGCCAGGCTTGCCTCGGCAAAGGCGAGCTGATCGCGCGCCACCTCCAGCTTGCGGCGAACAGCCGGCGTGCAGGCCGGATCCGCCAGCACGACCTCGACGGGACGAGCCCGATGCAGCATATCGCGCTGCCCCGCGAGCGCCTGACCGTAAAAGCTTGCCGTCGAACAGGAAACGAGTCCAAGCACGGCCGCCAGGCCGAGCACGCATCTCCATTTGCCATCGCACATCATTCGGCCACTGTGAACCACAATCCCGAGCCCTCAACCCTCATCCGCCATGAGCTTCATCCACGACGATTTTCTGCTCACCACCCACGCCGCACGCCATCTCTACCACGACTTTGCCAAAAGCGAACCGCTGCTCGACTACCACAACCATCTGCTGCCCAAGGACATTGCCGAGGACCGGCAGTTCAAGAACCTGTTCGAGATCTGGCTGGAGGGCGATCACTACAAATGGCGCGCCATGCGCTGCAATGGCGTGCCCGAGCGACTGATCACGGGCAACGCCAGCCCCAAGGAAAAATTTCTCGCCTGGGCGCGCACCGTGCCGCACACCCTGCGCAACCCGCTCTACCACTGGACCCACCTTGAGCTGAAGCGCTACTTCGGCATCGACGAACTGCTCAGCGAGAAAACCGCCGAAGCCATCTGGGAGCAGACCGAGGCAGCCCTCGCCCAGACCTCCATGAGCGCCCGCAACATCCTGCGCACACAGAAGGTCAGAGCCCTCTGCACCACCGACGACCCGGTCGACGACCTGCGCTGGCACCGCCAGTGTGCCGACGATCACTTCGAGGTCGGCGTCTACCCCACCTTCCGCCCCGACAAGGCACTCGCCATCCATCAGCCGGAAGCCTGGAACTGCTGGTGTGAGCGGCTCGCTGAGGCCAGCGGGATCGGGATCAACTCCTACGCCAACCTGCTGGAGGCGCTGACACAGCGCCACGCCTTCTTCCACGCCAATGGCTGCCGGCTCAGCGATCATGGCCTCAACGCCTGCCACGCCAGCTTCATCAGCGACGCCGAGGCTGAAAGCCTGTTCGACAAGGCCCGTGCCGGTCACGCCGCCAACGCGCAGGAGCAGGACCGCTTTGCCAGCAACCTCATGCTCCACGTCGGCCGCCTCAACGCCGAGCGCGGCTGGACGATGCAGCTCCACCTTGGCCCGGTGCGCAACAACAACAGTCGCCTCGCCCGACTGGTCGGCGCTGATGTCGGCTGTGACAGCATCGGTGACTTCCCTCAGGCGCAGAGCCTCAGTCGCTTCCTCGACGCGCTCGACAGCGAGAACGCCCTGCCCAAAACCGTCCTCTACAACGTCAATCCCGCCGACAATTACGTCTTCGGCACCATGGCCGGCAACTTCGCCGACGGTACCACTCCGGGCAAGGTTCAGTTCGGTTCAGGCTGGTGGTTCGTCGACCAAAAGGAGGGCATGGAGTGGCAGATCAACGCCCTCAGCAACCTCGGCCTCCTCAGCCGCTTCATCGGGATGCTCACCGACAGCCGCAGCTTCATGTCCTTCACGCGCCACGAGTATTTCCGCCGGACCCTCTGCAACCTGCTCGGCAGCGATGTCGAAAATGGGTTGCTGCCCGACGACGACGCGCTGCTCGGTCCGATGATCCGCAACATCTGTTATGCCAACGCCAAGGCCTACCTGGGCCTGGAAAAATCCTGAAGCCCCGGCAGGTGCACCGTGGGAATCCCGGTGCGCCGGATCGGCCAAGCCCTTTCGACCCGGCACCCCGGAGCCTCATCAGGCCTGCAGTTCCGCGACGGCGGCATCCAGGGTCGCGGAGTCGCGAATGGAAAGGACCTTGGCCTCGCGGTCGATCTTGCCCATCAGACCCGCCAGGGTGGCATCGGGACCTAGCTCTATGAAGAGGCGGTGGCCGGCACCCATCAGGTGGCGCATGGATTCGACCCAGCGGACACTGCCCGTGACCTGTGCCGTGAGGGTTTGTCGGATGTCGTCGGCATCGCCCACGGGCCGGGCCTCGAAATTGCAGACCACCGGTACGGTCGGGGACTGAATGACGGCGGAGGCGAGAACCTCGGCGAGCCGCTCCTGGGCGGAGCGCATGAGACGACTGTGGTAGGCGCCGGCCACGGGCAATGGGATGGCGCGCTTGATCCCCTTCTCCTTCGCGAGTGCGGTCGCCTTCTCGATGCCCTCGACACTTCCGCTCAGGACAATCTGGCCGGGTGCATTGAGGTTGGCGACATCGACTTCACATTCCGCAGCAAGCGCCCGAACAGCCTCCTCCTCGCCACCGATCATCGCGGCCATCGTGCCACGGGTCGCCTCGCAGGCCGCCTCCATGAAACTGCCGCGCTGGAAGACCAGGTTCAGCCCTGTGGCAAAATCGAAACTGCCCGCCGCCGCATGGGCAGTGAATTCTCCGAGCGACAGGCCCGCCGCCGCCGTCACCTTCAGGCCCGGCACACGCTTGCGCAGAGCAGCCAGCAGGGCCAACCCATGGGCGTAGAGCGCCGGTTGGCAGCGACTGGTCCGGGTCAATTCCTCCATCGGTCCCTCGAACATCACCTGCGAAAGTGAAAACCCAAGCGCCGCATCGGCCTGCTCGAACAACTGCCGGGCAGAATCACACGAGGCGGCCAGATCCTGACCCATGCCCACCTTTTGGGCACCCTGACCGGAGAAAAGAAGAACAGCGGAGACAGACATGCGAGGAATGGTTGAAAGCCCCAGCGGAGCACCCCTGAAAAAGCATGCCCAAGGACAGGGCGCAAGCGCTGAGTTGGACCGGACGATGGCGGCCTTGCCTACGGGCGGGAAAGTTGTGAATTCAAATTGGCAACTCCCCTTCCCCCGCCATCCATGCCCCATGTCCCGCCCCAACATCGCCGACCTGCCCACGGGCTTTGACGCCGGGGCCCTGCCGCCGCGCCGACAGACGCTCGTCGTGGGGGTGTCGGGCGGACGCGACTCGGTTCTGCTCCTGCACCTGCTCCTGCGCGCAGGATGGCAAAAACTCGTCGTTGCCCACTTCAACCATGGTTTGCGTGGACGGCAATCGGGACAGGATGCCCGCTTTGTGCGTGCCCTTGCCCGGCGCCTCGGCCTGCCGCTCGAGATCGGGAGGAACGACGTGGCGCGACTGGCAAAGATGCGAAAGCAGTCGCTTGAGACCGCAGCAAGGGAGGCGCGCCACGACTTCTTTCGGGAGGTCGCCTCCCGTCATGGCACCCGCCAGATTGTTCTGGCACATCATGCCGACGATCAGGCCGAGACGATTCTGGCCAACCTCTGCCGGGGCGCAGGACTCAACGGCCTGGCAGGCATGCGGGCGGTGCAGCCGTTCTATGGACTTGTCCTGCGGCGACCGATGCTGGGCATGGAACGAACCGACATCGACCGCCACATTGACCACCTCGGCCTCTCCTACCGGGACGATGCCAGCAACCTCAGCGGCGAGCACCGCCGCAACCGCCTGCGCCACGAAGTGCTGCCTTTGCTCGATGAAGTCTTCGCCCGACGGGTCGCTCCCCTCTTCGTCCGCACCGGCTTTCAGGCCCGGCGTGCCGGGGAGGCCCTGGAGTCACAGGCCCGCGCCTTCCTCGCCGATCCTGCCTGCATGGATACAAAACGTCGTCTCTGCCTCAATGCCCCCTGGCAGAGCCTGCCGGCTGCCATCCAGACCCTCGTGCTGCGCCACTGGCTGCGCGACGTCTGGCACGTTCCCAATCTGGGCCATGAGGAGACAGAACAGGCTTTGGCCATGCTCGCGCCAGGTGCGGCTGCCAAAATCAACCTGCCGGGAGGCTGGCATCTGCGCCGCAAAGCCCGGTGCCTGTGGCTGGAACACGGGGATTCGTGAGATCCGCGAAATATTTTTTGCTAGCACGAAGTGACCCCATCCAGAGACGCGCGTCATACGCGTGCGTACGCTGGGGCGAGGGGCAGCAAATGTTTGACAGGCGGGCCGAAAGCGTCCCCTAGGTTCGCCCATTCACCCCCTTTTTTCTCATGTCCAAGGCCCTCATCATTGCCGAAAAACCCAGCGTCGCCGCCGATCTTGCCCGAGCCTTGGCCAAGGCGCCGAGCATGACGCCCTTTAAAAAAGAGAAGGACTTTTACGAAAACGACAGCCACGTCATCAGCAGTGCCGTCGGTCACCTCATCGAACTGGCCATGCCCGAGGCCAACGGCAAGAAAATCGGCTGGGGTTGGACCCACCTGCCGATTCTGCCACGCGAGTTCGAACTGAAGCCCATCGACGACAGCGCCGACCGTTACAAGGTGCTGATCCGCTTGATGAAACGGAAAGACGTCGACCGCCTCATCAACGCCTGCGATGCCGGCCGCGAGGGCGAACTGATCTTCCGTTACATTGTCGAGGCTGCCGGCATCAAGAAACCGGTTCAGCGACTTTGGATGCAGTCGATGACCCAGGGCGCCATTCTCGAAGCCTTCAAGAAACTGCGCAGCGACGACGAAATGCGCCCGTTGGCGGATGCCGCCAAGTGCCGCAGTGAATCCGACTGGCTGGTTGGCATCAATGCCACCCGCGCGCTCACCGCTTTCAATTCCCGCAACGGCGGCTTTCGTCTGACTCCGGCCGGCCGTGTGCAGACACCCACCCTGACCATCCTCGCCAAGCGGGAACTGGAGATCCAGTCGTTTGTGCCGCGCACCTACTATGAAGTGCACGCCCTCTTCGAGGTCCCTGCAGGACGGTATGAGGGGCGCTGGTTCGACGAGTCCTTCAAGAAGGACGAGACCGACGAGCACCGGAAGGCCGAGCGACTATGGGATGAAGCGCAGGCGCAGGCCATCGTCGATCGTTGCATCGGCAAGCCGGGCAGGATTGAGCAGACCACCAAGCCCACCAAGCAGGCCCCCCCGCTGCTCTACGACCTGACCAGTCTGCAGCGCGAGGCCAGCAACCGCTTTGGATTCTCCGCCCGCCGCACCCTGCAAATCGCCCAGGCCCTGTATGAGAAGTACAAGGTTCTGACCTATCCGCGAACGGATTCCCGCTACCTTCCCGAGGATTACCTCGGCACCGTGAGCGACACCCTGAAGACTTTCGCCAGCCACGACAGCCGCAAGCAGGATGCCCTGCCCCATGAACTTGGCACACATGCCGCCACCGCGCTTGACCAAGGCTGGGTGCGCCCCACCAAGCGTGTCTTCGACACTAGCAAGGTGAGCGACCACTTCGCCATCATCCCCACCGGCCTGATCCCGCCGAAGGAACTGCCTGAAGCCGAACAGAAGGTCTTCGACATGGTTTCCCGACGCTTTGTCGCCGTATTCTTCCCGCCCGCCGAGTTCGAGGTCACCACCCGAATCACCCGGGTCGGCCAGGACGCCTTCAAAAGCGATGGCAAGGTCATGATCGAGCCGGGTTGGCTCGCGGTCTATGGCCGTCGCGCCGCCGCCGAAGCTAGTGGCGAGGGCGACAACAAGGACCGCCTCATCGTTCAGGCCCGGGATGGCGACACCGCCAGCACGATCGACGCCAAAACCGAAGAACTGGCCACCAAGCCGCCGGCCCGCTTCAATGAAGCCACCCTGCTTTCTACGATGGAGAATGCCGGCAAATTCGTCGAGGACGAGGAACTGGCCGAGGCGATGAGCGAACGCGGCCTAGGCACGCCGGCAACTCGCGCGGCGATCATCGAGGGATTGATCCAAGACAAGTACCTCGAACGCAACGGCCGCGAACTGTTCGTCACCGCCAAGGGCCTGGCCCTGATCGACCAGATCAGCCAGATCGGCATCGAAGCGCTCAGCAGCCCGGAACTGACCGGCCAGTGGGAGTACAAGCTGCGCCAGATGGAGCATGCCCAGCTGGATCGAGCGAGTTTCATGCGCGACATCCGCAGCCTGACCACCGAGGTCGTCGAGAAAACGCGCGCCTATCTCAAAATTGCCAAGGATAAGGTCTATCCCGACTTCGAGGCCCGCTGCGGCCTGTGTGGCCAGCAGGGCTTCAAGCGAACCGAGGATCACCTCAGCTGCAAGAACCCGGACTGCAAGGTGCGCGTCTACAAGATCATCGCCGGCCGCACCCTCAGCGACGAGGAGATGCGTGACCTCCTGGAAAAACGCTTTCTGCCGCCCATGGAGGGTTTCCGCAGCCGCAAGGGCCAGGAGTTCACCGCCGGCATCGAGATCAAGGATGATGGCAAAACCGGGTTTGTCTTCGCCGGCGGCGAAAACGACCCCGACGCGCCACCGCCTTTCGACTTCAGCATCGCCACGCCGTTGGTGCCGACCTGCCCCGTCTGTGCCAAAAAGGGTCGAAAGGGCGCCATCTACGAAACTCCCGACAACTACGTCTGCAACGTGGCCGCCGGGGATCCCAAGGCCTGCAACGCCAAATTGCCCAAAACTCTCTGCCAAAAGGAGATCACGCCGGAGAACGCCATTCTGTTTTTCACCGACGGCAAGACTGGTCTGATCGAAGGAATGATTTCCAAGCGCGGCCGTCCCTTCAAGGCCTTCCTGAGCTGCAAGGCCGGCGAAAAACGCCTGCTCGGCTGGGAGTTCCCGCCGCGCGAGGCCAAGCCGAAACCTGAAGGTGGCACCGCTCCCAAGCGCAAAAGCCGCTTCGGAAAAAAGGACCAGGCCTGACCCCCTCGCCACTCCGCCATGAGCCCCTGCCCCAGCCTGACCACCGCGGAAGGACGGGAGCAACTCGCCGCATTCTACCGGGGGCAACTCGTCGACAACATTCTGCCGTTCTGGCTGCGCCACGGCATGGATGCCCGGCACGACGGCATTCTCACCTGCCTGGATCGCGACGGCAGCCTGGTCGACAGCGACAAGAGCATCTGGTTTCAGGGGCGATCCGCCTGGACATTCGCCACGCTTTACCAGCACGTCGAACCGCGCCGGGAGTGGATCGATGCGGCGGGTTCCTGCCTCAGTTTCCTGGACCGCCACGGTTATGCCACGGACGGCAAACTCTTCTTCACCGTCACCCGCGACGGTCACCCCCTGCGGATGCGTCGCTACGCCTTCAGCGAGGCCTTTGCGGCCATCGGGCACGCGGCCTATGCCCGGGCCACGGGCGATCATCACTATCATGAGGCGGCCGTGCGCGACTTTGCCTCCTTTCTGAGGCTCTCCTTTGAGCCCGGCGGCATGAGCCCGAAGGTCAACGCCCAGACCCGGCCCATGATCGGCATCGGCGCACCGATGATCGGCATCGCCACGGCCCAGGAACTGCGCGCCAACCTCGGCCATGTCGAGGTCGCCGGCCGCAGCGCCACCGAGTGGATCGACCGTTTCATCTACGAAATTGAGCGGCTATTCTTCAAGCCCGAACTCGATGCCCTCATGGAGACCGTGGCGCCGGACGGCAGCCTGATCGATCACTTCGACGGCCGCTGCCTGAACCCCGGCCACGCGATTGAGTGCGCCTGGTTCATCCTCCATGAGGGACGACTGCGCGGAGAAACCAGCTACATCCGCCTTGGGCTGCGCATTCTCGACGCCATGTGGCGGCGCGGCTGGGATGCCGAGCACGGCGGCTTTTTCTACTACCGCGATGTCTTCGACAAACCGGTGCAGGAATACTGGCAGGACATGAAGTTCTGGTGGCCCCACTGCGAAGCCCTCATCGCCGTCGCCCTGGCCTATCAGGTCAGTGGCGAGGACAAGTATGCGCGCCTGCACCAGCAGGTTCACGAATGGACTTTCAACCACTTCCCGGACCCGGAGTTTGGTGAATGGTACGGCTACCTGCATCGCGATGGCACTCCTTCCACCCGACTCAAAGGCAACCTCTGGAAGGGGCCCTTCCACCTTCCGCGCATGCTCGACTACCTGTCACGTCTTCTGGCTGAGCCGGCGAACGCACGCTGAGGGAGGAGCTTAGAGCATCGTGTGCTCTAGCGCCTGCACCTCTTTCTTCACCAGAGCACCGACACGGTGCTTGGCAAGGTAGACCTGGGCGGCGTTGATGCCGAGCGCCTCGCTGGTCTTCTTCACGCCCCAGCCCTTCATGACGTAACAGTCGAAGATCTGAAACTGACGGGGAGAGACCTTGGCCTTGACCCGCTCCAAGGCGGCGGCCGTGATGTTGTCGCGCCACTCGCGGTCCCAGATCTTTTCCAGCATGTTGTCCTTCTCGTTGGAAAGACGGTCGAGAGCTAGATTGCTGGACTCCTCACTGTCGGCGTTGCCCTGGTCAGCCAGCGAGGGCTGGCGCTTGCGCGCACGAAAGACATCGAGCACACGCCAACGGGTCATCTGCAGAAGCCATGCCTTGAAGGAACCGGCGCGGGGGTCATACTGGCCCTTCTGGACCTGGCGGGCAATGGCAATGATGGTCTCCTGGATGACATCAAAGGCCTCTTCACGGGTCAGGCCGGCCTTGGTGGCCACACTGTAAATGAGGCGCCAGTAGGTCTGATAAAACTCATTCCAGGTGCGCTGATCCTCCCAATTGTTGAGACGCTCAATCAGGCTCTTGCGGGTCTTCTCCCACAGGCCTTTCTCTTTTTTGGCTTCTTCTGGAATGTCGGGCGTCTCCTCCATTACTGGAATCCATAGTCACCGCTTGTCCGCCCATGTCAAACGGCGGATGCACCCCCTCCACCACCGTGAAAAAAAGGTTTTTCTATCGTTTTTCGCTTCTTTTCACCGCCCGACGCCTCCCGCGGTTGCACAGGCTCCGGCCCCGGTGCTAAAATGGGCTTTCCCATGCTCCGAACTGCCGGAACCCCTTCATGAAGATCCTCGTCACCGGCGGCGCCGGATTCATTGGCTCGCACACGGTCGAACGCCTGCTCCGCGATGGTGCCGGCGAGGTGACGGTGCTGGACAACTTCAACGACTACTACAATCCCGCCATCAAGCGGCGCAATCTGGCGGCAGCAGCCGACCGCATCAACCTGTGCGAAGGCGACCTCACCGACGCCGCCTTCGTCCGCGACGTGTTCGAAAAGGGTCGTTTCGACTCCGTCATCCACCTCGCGGCCCGTGCCGGGGTTCGTCCCTCGATCGCCGAACCCGAACTCTACATCGACACCAACATCAAGGGCACCTTCCATCTTTTGGAAAACGCCCGCCGGACCGGCTGCACCCAGTTCGTTTTTGCCAGCAGTTCCTCGGTCTATGGCGTCAACACCAAGGTGCCCTTCAGCGAGGAGGACCCGATCCTGCAAACGATCAGTCCGTATGCCATGACCAAGATGGCCGGCGAACAGATGTGCTCGAACTACAGCCACTTGTATGGACTGCGCACCGTCTGCCTGCGCTTCTTCACGGTCTACGGCCCCCGCCAGCGCCCGGACCTGGCGATTTCCAAGTTCACCCGCCTCATCGAGGACGGCCTGCCCATCGACAAATACGGCAGCGGCGGCACCGCCCGCGACTACACCTACATTGACGACATCGTCGAGGGCGTCATTGGCGCCCTTCACCTGAGCAGCGGCCCGCTCTGCCAGATCGTCAACCTTGGCGGCTCCCAGACTGTGACCCTGAACGAACTCATTGCCACCCTCGAGTCCGCCGTCGGCAAACAGGCCCTCATCAACGCCTTGCCTGACCAACCGGGAGACGTGCCCCTCACCTCGGCCGACGTCAGCAAGGCGGCGCGACTGCTCGGATTCCGCCCGCAAACGCGCGTCGCCGAGGGAGTCGCCCGCTACGTCGAATGGTTCCGTCAGATGCGTCGCGACGGCGTGGTGGTCTGCTGACGCCCGAGACCACGAGTCGCGAATCAGGCAAGCAGGGGTCCACGCAGCGGTTCGGCCAGGGCCGACTGCACGCTGGTCACCACCGCCTCCGCCGCCACCTCGGACTGCTCGCGGCTGACCAGGTTTTTGACCATGACCTGCGGGTATTCGGCACCGAAGACCACGGCAAATCGGGCATTCTGGTTTTCCGCAGCCTGGAACTGCTTGTTCACCTTTTGCGGGGCCATGCTGTAATCGGTCTTCACTCCTGCCCTGCGCAGGGCCTGCACAGCCGCCAGGGCCGGTGCCCGCTGCGCCTCATCGGCAACCACCACATAGACATCAACCCCCTGCGCAGCATTGAGGTAATCGGTCAGGCGGGCCTGGGCCGACGGGGTCTTGGAAAGCAGGATGCCCAGGACCACATCCCCCATGGCGAAGCCTGCGGCGGGCATGTCGACGCCACCATCACTGATCAGGGCGCAGAGACGGTCGTAGCGACCACCGCCTGCAACGGCACGCAGTCCATGCCTGACATCGAAGACCTCGAATACAGTGCCGGTATAGTAGGCCAGTCCCCGAACGATGGAGGCGTCGATCTTGACGCAGTCCCACAAACCGCGCGCCGTAAGGTCGACACGCAGGTCGGTAAAGGCGGGATGGCTTTCATCGGTGCCGGCCATGAAGTCACGCACGACTTCCAACTGCAGGCCAATGGCGGTGAGTCTGGCAGCGGTTTCCTCGGGTTTGGCCCTTTCAATTTTGTCCACGATCTGCAGGAAGGCCGGCGCATGCTCATCGGCCACCCCCTGGTCGCGCAGGAACTGGTTCCAGATCTCGCGGTTGCTCAGACGGATGCGAAAATCTTCCCGCTGCAGCCCAAAGTCGAGCATCACCTCGACCGCTAGGGCGATCAATTCGGCGTCGGCCCCGGGCGAGGCATCCCCCAGGATGTCGGCGTTGAACTGGATGAACTCCCGGGTGCGCCCCTCCTGGGGTTCCTCATAGCGAAAGCAGGACCCAATCTGGAACCACTTGAGCGGCTTCTTGAAATCCCGCTGTCGGGCCGTGGCCATGCGCGCCAGTGATGGGGTCACTTCCGGGCGCAGGGCGATCTCGCGCTGGGCCTTGTCCTCGAAGCAAAACAACTGGCTGGTGATCTCATCGCCGCTTTTCTTGCGGTACAGGTCGGTGCTTTCGATCACCGGTGCCTCGTATTCGAGAAAACCGCAGCGGCGAGCGGCGGCACGCCAGGTGTCGGTGACATAGTTGCGCAACGCGCACTCCCGGGGGAAGAAGTCGCGAAAGCCTTTGACGGTGCGGAAGGAGGCCATTAGAAGGGCCGGACTGATGCCCGCCAGGCCTGCAAGTTCAACCGTTTTTCCCGATGCTGACCGAGCTGTTCGCGCGTGACTTCCGCTGCTTCGCGGAGTGCCGGCTGCAGCCTCACCCGGAACTGACGCTGCTGGTGGGGCGCAATGCCCAGGGAAAGACCTCCCTGCTGGAGGCGGCCTGCGTGCTGCTGCGCCTGCAGTCGCCGCGCACCACCACCCGGACCGAACTGATTCGCCTTGGCACGGCCAACTGCCTGATCGAAGGCCGTTTCAGCGAACAAGGCCTGCGCTTCGCCCAGAATGAGCGCGTGCGGCGGGTGGCCGTGGATGGCGCACCCTGCCCGCGCACGGCCGACTACCTCGCACGCAGCGGGCGGGTGGTCTGGATGGATCACCGCGACATGGGCCTGCTGCGCGGCGGCGCTGAACAGCGGCGCCGCTACCTTGATTTTGCCGCCAGCCAGATTTTTGCCGATTACCTGCCCGCCCTGCGCGGCTACGAACGGGCACTGAGGGGCCGCAACCACGTGCTCAAACGTGATGCCACCATCTCCTGGCGGCAGGCGGATGCCTTTGCCGGGGTCATGGACGGTTTTGCGCGCGTCCTGCGCGCCCGGCGAGCGGAGCTGACCGGAGCGCTCGCCCCTGAAACCGCCCGTGCCCACGCCCACCTCTCCGCCAAAGCCGAAGCGGCGGAAATCGCCCACCTCTCCGGCCAGGAGCAGAACGATCTCGCGGCCCAGCTCGCCGGTCTTCGCGCCGAGGAACAGCGCCAGCGGGTCACCCTCGCCGGCCCCCATCGGGACGACCTTGCCCTGCGGCTCAACGGCCTCGATGCCACCGCCTTTGCCTCCGAAGGCCAGCAGCGCAGCCTGGCCGTGGCCCTCAAGGTCGCGCAGGCGCGCGTGCTGGAGGCGGCCTGCGGCATCCCTCCCCTGCTCTTGATCGACGACGTCTTCGGCGAACTTGATGCCCATCGGCGCCGCGCCCTGCTCGAACTGCTGCCTGCCGGCACCCAGAAGATCCTGACCACCACGAGTCTGGAATGGGCATCGGCCGACGGCGTCAACGGCGACGTCTGGCGCGTTGAGGGCGCGCAGGTTTACCGGGATTGAACCCGCCCCCTAGGCCTGCCCGAGAAAGACCGTGCCAAGCGGGGGCAGGTCGATGAGGATGCTGTAAGGCCGCCCCTGCCAGGTGGTCTCGCCGGCCGGAAGCGGCAGCGGATTGATCATGCCACTGCCGGCGTACCCCGGGGCATCCGTGTTGAGCAGTTCACGATAACTGCCCGGTTTGGCAACACCCACGCGGTAGCCCTTGCGCGGCACCGGCGTGGCATTGACGATGACATAGACACTGCCGCCCTGCCGGTCGCGACGGACAAAGGCAAAGATGCTGTGATCGGCGTCACCCGCATCCAGCCATTCGAAACCCGCCGCCTCATGATCGGCCTCATGGAGGGCCGGGGTGGTTCGGTAGAGCCAGTTGAGATCCTGCACCAGTTTCTGTGCAGCCGCGTGCTCCTCGCCCAGGAACAGGTGCCAGTCGAGGCTCCGCGCGTGGTTCCATTCGTTCCACTGGGCAAATTCACCTCCCATGAAGAGCAGTTTTTTCCCGGGATGCGCCCACATCCATGCATAGAAGAGGCGGAGGTTGGCGAACTTCTGCCAGCGGTCCCCCGGCATCTTGTTGATCAGACTGCCCTTGCCATGCACCACCTCGTCGTGACTGAGGACGAGGATGAAGTTTTCATCGTAGGCGTAGAGCATGGAGAAAGTGGCTTCCCCGTGGTGATACTTCCGGTGGACCGGCTCCTCCTGCATGTAGTGAAGGCTGTCGTTCATCCAGCCCATGTTCCACTTGAAGCCGAAACCCAGTCCACCCGCATCCGTCGGTTTGGAAACCCCGGGCCAGGCCGTGCTCTCCTCGGCGATGATCGTGATGCCCGGGTGTTTCTCGTAGCAGACACGGTTGAGTTCGCGCAGGAAATCGATGGCCTCAAGGTTCTCGCGGCCTCCATACTTGTTCGGCACCCAGGCCCAGGGCTTGCGCGAATAGTCGAGGTAAAGCATTGATGCGACGGCGTCAACGCGCAGGCCGTCGATGTGGAATTCCTCCAGCCAGAACAGGGCGTTGGCGAATAGGAAGTTCTTCACCTCGGCACGACCGTAGTTGAAGATGAGAGTTCCCCAGTCCTGATGCTCGCCCTGGCGTGGGTCGGCGTGTTCATAGAGTGCGGTGCCGTCAAACTTGGCGAGTCCGTGGGCATCCTTCGGGAAATGTCCGGGCACCCAATCGAGGATGACCCCAAGACCGGCCTGGTGGCAGCGGTCAACAAACTGACGAAACTCGTCGGGATTGCCGAAGCGACTGGTAGGCGCGAAGTAACCGGTGATCTGGTATCCCCACGAGCCGTCAAAGGGATGCTCGGCCACCGGCATCAATTCGATGTGCGTGAAGTTGAGGGACTTGACGTAGGGGATGAGGTCATCCGCCAGTTCCAGGTAGGATTTGGGCCTGTTCCCCTGCTCTGGGATGCGCTTCCATGAACCGAGATGCACCTCGTAAACGCTCATTGGGGCGCGATAGAGGTCGGTGCGGGCGCGCTTCTCCATCCACTCCTGATCGCTCCACTGGTAACGATCGAGGTCAAAGACCAGGCTGGCTGTCTGCACGCCATGCTGGCCAAAAAAGCCCACCGGGTCCGATTTCAGCAGAAGGTGGCCCTCGGCGGTGAGAACTTCGAACTTGTAGTGGCTCAGTTCGACGATGGCCGGCAGGAAGATTTCCCAGATGCCGCCTTCAATGCGGAGGCGCATGGGGTTGATGCGACCATCCCAGTCATTGAAGTCGCCAACCACCGAAACACGGCGGGCATTGGGCGCCCAGACCGCAAATTGCACGCCGCTGACACCGTCGATGGTGCGCGGCCGCGCCCCCAGGCATTCCCAGAGACGCTGATGGGTACCCTCCCGGAAAAAATAAATGTCCTGCTCGCCCAACAGCGGCGGAAATGAATAGGGATCGGCACTGCGGGTGACGCGACCGTCATAACCGACCACTTCCAGCTCATAGGCAAGACAACCGGGAAGTTCCGCCACAAACAGGCCGTGATGATGTTCGCGACGCATCGGCCAGGCCCCGCTGCCATCACGTGCCAGCACCCGAACCGCGTGAGCCTTGGGGAGGAAGGCTCGCACCGTCACGCCACCTCCGGGCTCCACCTGCGGGCCAAGAAACCCGAAGGGATCTCCGTGACGGGCTTCCAGGAGGGCGAGGGCGTCAGTGGAGAAACCAGGCTCGTCGTTCAGGCTCATGAATGTTTGCAAGTAGCAGAGGCTCAAGATGTTCCAAGCAGATTTTCGCCAGATCATGGATCCGCAGCAGGGTCTTGCGCGTTTGTCCGGCCGGGTCGGCCCTCCACCACTGCATGATTCGTGCCGAGACTTCCTCAGGCGACGCCGAAAGTTCAAAAAAATGCGCCCCGGAACCGAGAACTTCCCGATGCACCGGCAGGTCGGTGCACCACACCGGCAGGCGGTGCGCCACCGCCTCCAAGAGGGGCAGGCCAAAGCCCTCGCCTGAACTCGGAAAGAAAAGAGCGTCCGCAGCCTGGTACAGTCCTCGAACCTCCCCATCATCAAGCGGTGCCTGCTCGCCGAGAAAGTTCACCGCCGATCCGAGGCCCAGATCCTCCCGCAGGCTGCGCAATTCATTCAGGTAGCGAATGCCGTCGGCCTGGTGCGGATCGGGCGCGCCGGTGATGGCGCAGGCGGCATCGACCCCCGCATTTCTCAGCGCAGCCGTGACGCGGAGACTGAACTGAATGTTCTTGCGACGAATCAGGCGGGCGGGATGCGCCAGCACCAGTTCGTGTTCCCAGAGCGGCAGGGTGGCCACTTGTGCCGGCAGGCCAAGGACGGCCTGCAGGTCAATGCCGTTGGGAATCACCCGCACCGCCTCAGGCGCCAAACCGGTCGCCTTCAGGTAGTCGCGCCGGCGCGCCTCCGACACCGCCACATGGCGGGCCGCAGGAACCGGTTCCTTCCAACCGGCGGCGGCATACTGCGGATTCACCGCCGCGACGTCATGTACCCAGTTGATCCAGCACAGGTGCGGATGGGTCTCGGACAGGGTGGTCAGTTCACGCGTCCACTCCAGATCGAAGGGCATGGTGAAGACATTGTGGACCAGAACCGCCCCACCGGCCGGATTCTCCAGCCAGGCACGAAACTGGGAACGGTCCGTGCGACTGAACAGCGTCACGTCATGCCCGAGCAGCGTCAGCGCCCGGGCCTGATCTCCCACCAACCGCTCGACCCCGCCGATCACGGGCGGCAGGGTGTAGTGGAGCAGGGCCAGGCGCATGGGTTCACCTTGGCGCGCCCCATGGCTCCGGCAAAAGAAAAAGGCCGGCATCGAATGCGCAGTTGCGCTTGCGGCGGGAAATGCTCTCGTCCTGACTCCGGCCACGCGCCCCACCCTTCCAACCCGATCCCCGTCATGAGCAAGAACACCGCGAAAAAAATCATCAACGACCCCCTCAAGTGCGCTGACGAACTCTTCGAAGGCCTGGTTCTCGCCTACGACGGCAAGGCCCGCCGGGTGGGCAAACGCTCGATCGTCATGAACGACCTCCGCCCGGACGCGCCCGCCCTGCTGATCGGCGGCGGAGCCGGCCATGAACCCATTTACCACGGCTTGGTTGGCAAGGGCATGGGCGATGGCGCCGCCGTCGGCGACATCTTCGCCGCCCCGCCCCCCGACATTGTTCTGGAAGCCACCCAGGCCGTGAACCGCGGCAAGGGCGTTCTCTACCTCTACGGCAACTACGCTGGAGACGTCATGAACTTTGACATCGGCGCCGAACTCGCCGCCGACGAGGGCATTGAGGTCAAGACAGTCATCATCAACGACGACGTCTGCTCGGCGCCGCCGACCGAGAAGGGCAAGCGCCGCGGCATCGCCGGCCTGGTGCCCGTCGTCAAACTGGCTGGCGCCGCCGCCAGCCAGGTCGACAGCCTCGACGAACTCGCCCGCATCGCCCAGAAGGCCGTCGATATGACCCGCACGGTCGGCGTCTCCACCAAGCCCGGCTCCATCCCGGCCACCGGTGCACCAACCTTTGAACTGCCCGAAGAACTCATTGGCCTCGGCATGGGCATCCACGGTGAAAAAGGCGTCGGCCTGATTCCCATGTGCACTGCCGACGAACTCGCGGCCAAGCTCCTCGAACTGCTGTTCGCCGATGACCTGGAACTCAATGCCGGTGATGAGATCGTCTTCTTCGTCAACAGCCTTGGCAGCACCCACCTCATGGAACTGCTCATCCTCCTGCGCGCCGCCCGCCCGATCCTCGAAGCCCGCGGCCTGAAGGTGCACCAGACAATCTGCGACAACATCGTCACCTGTCAGGAAATGGCCGGTGTCAGCTTCAGCGTCACCAAGCTCGACGCCGAACTGAAGCAACTCTGGGACCTGCCCTGCGAAAGCCTCGGCTACACAAAACTCTGATGACTCGCCCGGACCTGTGGATTCCGGCGAATCCACAGGTCAAATCCAGCAAGTTAGCGGATGGGTTTGGCGATCACGATTCGTGATCACGATGGCGGCTACTTCTGCCCCGCCCCGGCCTTGAACTTGGCCATGAGTTCGAGGAAGCGCTTCTGCTTGGCCTGATACTCGGGGGAACCGCGCGGGTGGCTGTCGCGCTCGACCGCCAGGGCCCGGATCTCGGCGCCGAGGGCGCGACGGGCGGTAGCGGCAGCGTTGGCCTGGGCGGCGGCCGGGGCGACCTTGGGTTCAACATCATCCCAGTCATCCGTGCGGAAGACTGAAGCCGGAAGACCGGCGCTGTTGATGAGGTTGGCGCCCTCGGGGTTGGAAGCCCATGCATATCGCACCGCCACCGGGGCGGCAACGGCCGGGCTGCGCACGAGCAGGCTGTCCGGACCGGCAACTTCAGCCTCGCCCCAGTGCCAGACCTTGTCGGCCCCGGCGATCTCAAAGCGCTTCAGGGCAGCGCCGTCACGGGCACGCAGGCCCTTGCCGGCGTGATCGAACTGCACGCGCATGGAACCGCCCTCGACGCGGCTTTCCCGATAGAGCGGCCCGGAATAAATCATGTCGCGACCATAATCCTTGGCCAGGGCCCAGAGGGCGAGACGTTCCCCGGGATCCTTCTTGTTCTTCGGATGGATGTCATCCGCCTCGCCAACATCGTTGGTGACCGCCATGCCGGTCTTCGGGGTGGTGGCGAGTACGAGCCGCATGCGATCCTGCAGCAGCGGCCAGGGATCGGGTGTGCCGGGTGCAGTCGAAGGCGCACGGTAACCGGCGAGTTGGACATAGTAGAAGGAGAAGCTGTCGCCCCAGCGCTTTCGCCAGTCGCCGATCATCAGCGGCAGGGATTGATCGTAAGGCACCGCTCCGGCCTTGGCATTGCCCTCTCCCTGATACCAGATCGCCCCGCGCAGGCTGTAGCCGACAAAGGGGTGAATCATCGCATTGTAAAGAACGCCCGGCTTGCCTTCGGTGTCGAGCGGGCGCTTCGGAGGCATCGGTTTCTTGGGCAGACGGCGACGTTCCTCGGCCGACTTGCCCTTGGCGGCGGCCATGGTCGCCTGCCATTCCGCGAGTTTCGTTTCGTAGGCAGCCTGAGACTTCGCGGGATTGTAGACGGCATCCTCCTTCAGCAGCGCGTCGACAAGGGCCTTGGTGCCCGGCAGCGTGTTCAGGGCCTCCCGACTGGTGAAGGTTTCGACCGGCTTGCCACCCCAGGCGGTCTTCAGCACGCCGACCGGGACGCCGAGGTCGAGGTGGAGTTTACGGGCGAAGAAAAAGGCCACGGCCGACCAGCCTGGCACCGTTTCAGGCGTGGCCGAGGACCAACTGCCATCGATGTCCTCCTGCGGCTCCACCGCCGTCACCAGCGGCGCATTGAACATGCGCAGGCCCGGATGGTTCGACTTGGCGATCAGTTCGGCATAGTCGGGAACGCGATCCATGGTGAAAAACATGTTCGACTGGCCGGAGGCGATCCAGACCTCACCGACAAGCACGTCGCGGAGGGTGCGTGTTTCCGTACCGGAAACGACCGTCAGTTCCGCACCGGAGGCATCGGCCGCGCCGGTTTCAATGGCAACGCGCCAGCGTCCGCCGGCATCCGCCTTGGCGGTGGCGGACCGCCCCTTGAAGTTGACGCTCACTTCTGCACTCGGAGCGGCCTTGCCCCAGACGGCGGCAGCGCGCTCGCGCTGGAGCACCATGTGGTCCGAAAAAAAGTGTGGCAGGCTGAGTTGGGCGGAAACGGAGCCGGCCAGGCTCAGCAGGAGAAGACAGAGGAAACGTTGCATGGTGGTGAAGAGCGAACGATGGACTGACGATTTCATTTCACATGGATCCAAAGCGGCGAAGACCAGGCCATGTTGCCGTCGGCCTGTTCGATGCGCAGGTAATAGCGGTTTTCACCCGCCAGCGGTGCCGGATCCGTCCAGACCGTGTCGACGGAAGGGGCTCCCGGCTCGAGCACGTGGTGATTCTGCTCGTTGCGCACGACGGTCAATCGCTTGACCGCGGCGGTGCCCTCGACACGGATGCGCAGTTCCGGCTTGCCGGTGACGTCAAATACCTCACCCATGAGGTGGTCGCCGCTGCTCAGTTCGACAAAGATCTTGTCGGTGGCGGCGCAGGTGCGCCGAGCCTTGAAGCCGGCAATCAGGCCTTCCCGCGTGAACTCCTCGACATAGACGCCTCCAAACGAGGTGTGCGTGGCAATGTGGTCGCTGGAGGCGAACACCCCGAGCTTGTGACCGACAGCGAGCGCCTTCTGGTAGACGCCGTTGTTGTAGCCCTGCGGCTTTTTGAAACCGGCATCGAAGTCGGTGATGGCACCGGGAGGCTTGGGATGCTCGTCGCCGGCGAGCCTGTGCGGGGTGTAGTTTTCCCCCTGACGCAGACCCACCGTTGGCTGCGGCAGCCCAAGCCCCTCGTAACTGACACGCGCTCCTTGGAAGATTTCGACGGTGTTTTCATGGGTGCCGTCGATGCCGTTGTCGTAGCGGGTCCAGTCGGTGCCCATGCCCGTGGCTCCGGTGTGGCTGATGACCGCACAGGGCTTGTCATGCCGTTTGAGCAGATCCCAGAGTTCGGTCGGCTGAATGGGTTGAATGCCGGCGGCAACCGGCAAATCCTTCTGCCAGGGCGAGGCACGGTAGGTGGCACGGTTGATGTAGATCATGGGGCCGCCGCGCCGGGCGAAGACGATGTTGCGGTGGCCCCATGGGAAGGGCTGCTCGCGTTCATAGGCGTAGAGCGAGGCAAACCGGCCTGGGGCATGGAAGACATCGACCTGGCGCTGGGTGTGCCACCATTCATAAGGCGAATAGATCTTGCCGATGTCGGTGTGATCGGATGTGCCGAGGAAATCCAGGCCGGCGAGGTCGTAAGCATAGCGGTAGTGCTCGACGATGCAGCCGTCGAAACCGGTGCGGCAATTCGACAGATCGGTGTGCCGATGCAGGTCGCCCCAGACCAGGCGGTAGGTTTTGCCACCGATCGTCCAGGTGTGATGCTCGTCGAGGGCTCGTGGCGGCGTCTCGTCGTTGAAGTAGGCCTCCGGCTCGGGGCTGCGGGCAATCCCTGGCGCGGACTCTTCGGGCAGCAGGGGCCAGTCGGCATCGTGCCGGAGCTGCGCAGTGTGGATTTCAGCGATGCCACTGGCCTTGCTGATGCGGCGATCCGTGGCCCAGGATATCCAGATGCCACCCTTGGGACCAACATGCAGTTCCTGACGACGATCCTGACCCATCGTGCTTTCCGGCAACGCCGCCGGTTCCGCCCAGCGGCCAGTGGCCGGGTCGTAACATGTCACCACGCCACGCCAAAACGTGTTGGCGAAGCTGCGATACCCCAGCCAGACCTGTCCCTCGCGGACGGCCACCGAAGGCAGATTGACAGCGAAGCCCGGACTGGGATCCGGTGCCGGCGTCGGCCGACCTTTCTCAGGGACCGGAACCTCGGTGAACACCCCCGTCGCGGGATCATAACGACCGAGCAGCAGGCGTTTGTGGGCATTGAGCCCCATGTCATTTTCATGGCCGCGTGAATCGAGCCCCCACTGGCGACGACCGCGTTCGGCGGCAATCCAGAGACCGCCCTTCTCATCGGCCGCAATGCTGGCACGGGCCTCGTATTCGGGGGTAGCCACCAGCACGCGGTCATCCACCGCGCCATCGAGGCCCACTCGGGCAAGCCGGAGGTTGAACTCACTGCCGGCTGAGCCGTCATAGACGATCCAGCCCCCCCTGGCATCGGTGAAGGCAAGGCGTGGCTCCCAGTTGCCGCCCTCGACCGAGGTGGAAACACGGGTGGGCGGTGACCACAGGCGGGTGTCCGGACTCCAGTGGCGTGTCCAGACCTGCGAGGTGCCGGGGCGGATCTCCTGCCAGGTCACCCAGACCCGACCGGCGGAATCCGTGCCGGCGTCGGCAAAACTGTGCCCGGCATCTTCCGAGGCCGCCAACTCCACCACCGGACCCGTGACACCCTCCGCATGACGGCAGGCACGCAGGGTCATCACCTCGCGTTCATTCACCTGCCCCCAAAAGGCCCAGACCCCCTTGCCACCATCGGCCGCCAGCGTCGGCTGGTGAATGACACCGGGGGCGGACATGGCCGCGACAGGCTGCCAGCCCCCCTCAGCCCGAGTCAACAAGCGCACAATGTCAGACTTGCCGTCATGCTCCACACAGACGGCCCAGAGTTTCAGGTCATCGGCGATGACGAAGTCGGGAAAGTCGCGGTGCAAGGCAGGGTCCGCCAACTTCAGGTGCTGGGCCAACGGCGCCTGCCACTGTGTTGCCACAGCTGCCACCCCGGCCTTTTTCTTTTTCGTGGCAGGTTTGTCCTGAGCCGGCAACATCAGCGGCGCGACCAGAAAAAGGGGAAGGAGAAAACGCAGCATCATGACCGCAGGGTGAACGGCGTGGGATGGAGGAGCTTGCGAAGGAATCCGCATCCTGCACCGCCTTTTGCACCTGAGACCGGCGATCGAACTCACCCCGACTCACTGCAGCACGTTTTCGCCACGATTCTCCTTCTGCTGGAGGGTCACCGGCCAGCCAGGAAACTGGTTCGACGGCTTGCCATCCGTGGCATCAATGAGGAAGCGGAAAGACTCGATGTGATAGGTCAGTTTTTCGGTGTCAAAGGTGATGAAACCGAAGCCACTGCCCTTCTCGTGCGCCTTGTCGTAGCGGTTGGGAGCCTGACCGACGAGCGGGTTGCCAACGGCATAGACGTAGGCCTTGTTGCCAAGACCCTCGATAAACTCGCCGGTGTCGGGCAGACCGTGCCGAGGCCGGTTGGCGTGCGGCATCTTCAGGTCGTCGGGCCGCCACCAGCGCGGATAACCGGCGGCGATGGCCGGTGTGCAGAACGACCAGTTGCTGTCGCGCTGCTTTTCCACGCCATACTGCACCAGAGTGGTCAAGTGCTGGTCGCCGTTGATGTGCAGGGCCATGGAGGAACGCATCAGATCGATCGTGCGATTGCGCGGAGTCTGCGGCCAACCGCCGGAATCGAGGTCGGCCTTCAGATAACCGTCGAAGCCGCCGTGATGGGTGGCGACGTTGGCCAGGACCGTCTGGCTCAGCACGGCCTTGAGCTTGTGCCCCCGCCAGTCGCCGGCCCATTCCTTGAGGAACTGCTCCTGGCGCTCGCCCAGCAGGACCAAGCCGAGTTGATCGAGTTTTGACGTGTCGAAATCGGCGTCCAGAACGTGGTCGGCGCGACCGCCGCCAGTGTCGACCTTCTCCGGACCACTTTTCCATTGGCGGTCGGCCAGGATGGCGAAGCTGACACCGCCATAGACCATGTCGCCGTAGTAGACGCTGATGTCCTGCAGCACCGGCTTGCTGTCATAGGGATCCGGGTGATGGGCGCAGTTCGTCTTGTGGACGGCATTGACCATGCGCGCCGGCTGAATGTAGCCCCCCTTCGAGGAGGCCCCGCTGTCGCCGACGTCCATCGGCTTGCCACCCTCTCCCCAGATGTTGCCCTGGAAGACGTCGTGATCGTCGGGCAGGCAGAGCGTGGGGGCGTTGCGCATCACCTCGCGGAAGGCCCAGCCGTGCTGGTAGAACTTGCGCAGGTAGTTCAGAATGGCGCGTTCGGCGTTGTCGCGAATGATGCCAAAACCGCCGTGGTTTTCATAGATCTGGTCTCCGGAAAAGAAGACCAAGTCGGGATCGAGCCTGACCAGGTTTTCAGCGACCGGCGCATACGGGAAGCCATAGTCGTTCTGACAGGTGAGCGCCGCCATGCGCAGGGGTCGCCCCTCGGGATTGGCCTTGATGGTCCCGGCCCACTCGTGGTCGGTGTGGCTGCCGTCGGTGTGTTTTTCACGGTAGACAACCTTGTAGGGGGTGGCGCGTTTGGCGTCCCAGTTGGGGATGCGAAAGGTCGCCGTCCAGGCATCGGTGTCGAGCCGGGCGGTGCCGAGCGACTTCCATCCGCCGTCCTTTTCGATGCGCAACTCGACATCCGGATGGTCCTTGGCACCGAGGGGGCCGGTGAGGGCACTGAGCTTCATGACGAACCCCTCCGCTCCCCGCGAGTCACTCAGCGAATACATGGTCCAGAGGATCGGACCGAACCGGTTGGCCTCGTTGACGGTGAAGGCGTCCCCTTCGAGGGTCCAGTTCTGGAATCGGTATCGACCTCCGGTCGCATTGCCCCCGGCCTTGCCCTTCTTGCCCTTGGCGGCACCGGCGCCGCCGGCCGCGAAGTTGTTGGCAATCGAAATGTTGCCAAGCACCTTGTCAGCCGGGACTCGATGGCTGACGCTCGCGAGAGCCGTCCCACGATCGGCGTCGGAAGCCGTCAGGGTGAGCAAGCACTCCGCCCCCTCGGTCCTGCCCTGGAGGACCAGGCGCAGGCGCGGACGGGTCGCCCCATCGGCAACAGCCGCATTCTTCGGACCCAGAATGAGTTGCCCTCCCTGCCAGCCGGCGTTGATGCCGTTCTGCACAAAACAGTTGCTGCGATGCTCGTCGATTTCGCTGCGCAGGCCGATGCGAAAACCGGCTCCGCCGTCGCTTTTCAAGGTCTCCAACCGCGTCAGGGTGACAGCCATCGAGAAGGAACCGGCCTGCGTGACCTGATGGGTGAGCGAGTGAACGCTGCGTCCAGGTCCCGCATTGAGACATTCGGCGCCGCCGTCACGCACACACCAGTCCTCCATCGGATTGGCCCAGAATTCACCGCCGAGAAAGACGCGATCGTGGGTCCGCGCCCACGGATCCACGGACGGTGCCGCTGCGGAAAGTGGCTCGCGACCCGTGAAGCTGGCGAGGGTTCCGGCAGTGAAAAGCTTGAGGCTGGTGCGTCGGGTCAGGGGCGTGCTCATGAACCCCTGAAAACGTCCAAACCAGGCAAAACGATCAGCCTTTTTTGGTTGGATCGCTGTCAGGGTTCACAGAGCCTGCGCAGGGCCTCGATGTCGCCATACTTCACCGCGCCCGGCACAAAATGAACGC
This sequence comes from Prosthecobacter sp., assembly GCA_030827515.1. GTDB lineage: Bacteria > Verrucomicrobiota > Verrucomicrobiia > Verrucomicrobiales > Verrucomicrobiaceae > Prosthecobacter. The sequence goes on from JAUREI010000001.1 coordinate 61,547, forward strand.
TCCAAGGATCGGTCAGATCGGCAAAACGAAAACCGTCCGTCTCCGCCTCCACATCCGTCAAACCGAGCAGGGCACCGGCAGCGAGGGCGATGGGGCCGGCCCCATGGGTGCCACGCAATTGCAGTTTCTTCAGGGGGTATTCGGCACGTCCTTGCATCATGGTGACCATCGTCATGGCGTCATGAACGCGCCGGGCGAACAAGCTGGGATTGTAGCCGAAGGTGTAACCGCTGAACTCGCGAAAATCGTTGGGCTTCGTGCGCAGGTTGTCGCCCGCCTTCGGCTGTTCGGTTGCACCCTGCAGGTACAGGACCGGACAAGCCACCGCCTTGCCGTCATCCAAAAGGGCGCGCGCGGCCGGCGTCGGGCCCGATGCACCATGGATGCTTTCGCCCCCCTCCAGACTCAGCCAGAGCACGGCTTCGCCACGCCAATCTTTGGGGTAGAGAAAGGTTGCACGAACTTCCTCGCCCTGCGCCTTCAGGCGGGTGACGCCCTCCATGAGCAGATAATCGCCGCGATCCTCCTTGCTGAGCAACTCGTACTCGACCTGGTCCGCGGCAGGGGCACCGCGGCCGATGAGAACCTCCCAGGCCGTCCCCACGGTGGCACGCAGCGTCGCCTTGTCAGCCCCGTGCACGAGCGGCTCGATGCGGCTGGAATCCTGCTCACTCATCCAGGCGCAGATGGCCTCCTCGTGCGGAGTGCCAACCTGGTCGCCCTTCGGCGCGGGATGACCACCGGTCCAGACTGACAACTCCTCACGACCGAGCACTCGGAACTCGCGCTCCTGCCCGGGGTTGTCCAGCCCGAGACGGAAATGGCGGTTGTAAAAGGCGTACATCGCCTTGCGTGAGGGCAGGTTGTAGTTGTGCGGAAACTGGGTCGCGATATGGGCGGTGATGCGGTCGGGGACACCCAGTTTTTGATACAAATCCTTCAGCTCCGGCAGGCCCTTGGTGGCAAGCTCCTTGGTCCAGTCATCAGCGGCCGTGACCCCAAGCGGGCGCGGGGCGACAAGAGCCGCGATGTCGATGTTACCCTGGCCGATGCGAAGGTGGTGGCTGTTCTCACAGGTGCAGCCCCCCTGCATGGCGGTGGAAACCATGACGCAGGGAAAGGCTGCGGCCACACGCGGATCAAGACCGGCAATCATCATCGTCTGAGTGCCACCGCCACTGGCGCCGGTGCAGCCGATGCGGTCCGGATCAACCCCATCGAGGGTGAGAAGGAAGTCAACCGCACGCAGTCCATTCCAGGTCTGCAATCCAAAGTAGGTCTGCAGGCGAAGGTCGGCCGACGGGCTGAGGAAACCTGTTTTGGCGGCACCATGGCGGTGTGCGGTGAACTGCACGGAGTCGGCATAACCGAGCATGTCATACAGAAAGGCCGCGCAGCCCATGCGCGCGAGCTGGATACAGCGTGCCTGAAGGGGCGAACGCGCGGCGCACTCCAATTCCTCGGCACCGGTGTCGAGTTCCTTCTTCGTCGCCGGCGAACCCGCACCGCGGTCCATGAAACGGCCGTCCGGCCAATGGCCATGCGGACAGAGCACGGCGGGCATCTTCGCCGGCCGCTTTTTCGGCAGATACAGGCTGCCGGTGACAAAATGTCCCGGCAGACTCTCGAAGAACACCCGGTCGACCGTGTAGTCATCTTCCTCGACACGACCGTGGATGACGGCGTTGAGCGGGGTTTTTTCCGGCATGGGCCAGAGACCCGCGGCGACGGCCACTCGGCGCTCAATCTCGGTGCGGCGCGCCGGCCAGGCCTCCTTCGAGGCGACCGGGGTCATGGGGAAGTAGCCGTTGAGGTCGCGCATTTCGCGCGTGGGCGTCTGGGCCTCGGCAAGACCGGCGGCGAAGAGAAAGAGGAGGAAGGGCTTCATGGAGGCAGATCAACCCCATACGCCGGCCGCCGCACCGATTCATCAGCGCGACGCAGAAGTTCTGCGCCACCGGCTCAGTTGAGCGGCTTCAACTCGGGCAGAACGAACTTGCCATCCTTGCGGATCAGCTTGCCATCGAAGCGAATTTCGCCGCCCCCATATTCGGGGCGCTGGATGCAAACGAGGTCCCAGTGCACCTGGCTGCGATTGCCGTTGTCGGCAATGCCCTCGTAGGCCTGCCCCGGAGTGAAATGGAAGCTGCCACCGATCTTTTCGTCGAAAAGGATGTCGCGCATCGGCTCGCGGATTTCGCGATTGAAGCCGATGGCGAACTCGCCGATGTAGCGGGCGCCCTCGTCGCTGTCGAGGATGCGGTTGATCGCCTCGGTGTTGTTGGCCGTGGCCTTGACGATGCGGCCCTTGCTGAATTCCAGGCGCACGGAGTCGAAGGCGATTCCCTGGTAGATGGTCGGCGCGTTGTAACTGATGATCCCCTCGACACTGTCGCGCACCGGCGCGCTGAAGCATTCACCGTCGGGGATGTTGTGGCGGCCGCCGCAGGCGATGGCCTTCAGACCCTTGAGGCTGAAACGAAGGTCGGTGCCCGGCCCCTTGATGTGGACTTCGCGGGCCTTGTCCATGAGCTTCTTGAGGGCATTCATCGCCGGCTGCAGGGCGGCGTAATCGAGCAGGCAGACCTTGAAATAAAAGTCCTCAAAGGCCTGGGTGCTCATGCCGGCCTGCTGGGCCATGGCCGACGTGGGCCAGCGCAGCACGCACCAGCGCGTGTCGTTGACCCTCTGGTTCTGCACGGGTCGCATCAGAGACATCACCATCTTCATCTTCTCGGCCGGCACATCACTGTGTTCGGTGATGTTATGGCTGCCGCGCACGGCAATGTAGCAGTCCATCCGCTTCATCAAGGCCAAGTCGCTGTCGGCTATGGCCCCAATCTGGGCGGGGTCGGCGAGGCGCATCAATTCACGGCTGACCGTGGTGTCATGCAGGCGCACCACCGGCCGGCCCTTGGCCTCGACCACGGCGCGGATCAGGGCCTGGGGGACGCAGGCGGGAACATCAAAGCAGTCAATCCAGACGAAGTCGCCCTTCTTCACCTTGGTCGAGTAACGGACGAGCTGGCGGGCGAGTTGGTCAACGCGGGGGTCGTGCATGACCGCAGCTTGGGCGGCGGCGAACGACTGGCAAAGGGATTTTTCGGTCCGCCACCGGCTCAGCGGACCGCTCGCGGATCGCCCAGATGGCGGCGCAGGAAGTCGAAAGTGCCGACCCCGTGAATCGTGTGAGGACCGTCAAAGTGCTCTATCTCGGCGCGTTCACCGACACCGAGCTTGTTGTAAAGCCGGCGCACCTTGGCAAACTCGTAATTCACCCACTCGTCGATGCCGACGCCATCATTGTGGCCGCGCTCGACCATGAAGGGCCGCGGGGCGATGAGCGCGGCCATCTCGGCATAGTTGAAGGTGCCGCCCAGATTCCATTCCCAGATTTCATACTCGTGGGTGAACACATAGCTCAGCGGCAGGTCGGTCGTGGCACACTTGCGCACCCACTCGTTGAAGTCGCCCGAGCAGATGCTCAGGCAGTAGTCGGTCAGCACCGCCGGCGTGCGCATGGCCGATTTGCCACCGTAGCTGAGCCCGTAGAAGGCGATCTTGTCGGGCCGGGTGAAGGGCTGGCCCTTCAACCATTCGAGGATGCGCTGGTGTTGACCGTTGATGACCGAGTAAAGGCTCAGCCCCAGCGGGTTGAGCTTGCGCTGCAGGCTACGGAAGGCGTCCATGCCGCGGTAGAGATTGTGCGGTGCAAAGGTGACATAGCCCTGCTCGGCCAGGCGCAGAGCGAAGGCCTTGTAGGCGGCAAAGGCGCGCCCGGAGGAATCGGTTTCAAAGCAGTGTTCCGGCAGGCCTTCCAACCCATGCTGGCAGACCACCACCGGTCGACGCTCCCCCGGCTTCAGATCCCTGGGAAGAGCGAGCCATCCCCAGGCAAAGACATCGTCCCAGACATCGAGCACGACCTCGTAGATCGCGACCGTGTCGGTCTCGCGCACCAGGCGGCTGCGGGGATTCGCCGGTCGATCCGGGTCCGGCAGGCGACCAATGACCTCGTTCCAGAAGCGCTCGCGCTCGCTGGCCGTGCGTGTTTCAAACGCGTCGAGCGGTTGCAGGGGCAGCGGCTTCCAAAAGCTCTCGTTGCGTTCGGTCTCGACGATGGCGAGACGGCGCTGGGCGAAGGCTTCCAACTCGCGCACCTGTCGGCGTTGACGCTCACGCACGGACTCGGGCGAGGTCGGTGCGAGGACTGTCACCGCGGGTGTCTCCTGGGACATGCGCGCCGCCACTGCCTCGGCGGTTGATGCAGGCAGCAGATGCCGCAGCATTTCCACCGGGGCTGCGTTGGCTTCAAAGAGCCGAACCCAGCCGGGATCAAGTCCACGCGTCAAGTCGAGCGCGCGTTGCAGTTCGGCCTGCACGGCCGCGAGCGACGGCGCGCTGAGCACCCCCGGGGCCGCCACGGCACGCAGCCCCTGCCCCGGCGACGGCGGTCCACTGACCTCCGGGTAGCCGTCATGCAGGAGGGCCAGGCGCCGCGGCGCGATCAGGCTGGCGAGTTCGGCGTCGCCAAACTCTCGCAGCAGACCGAAGACACTGCGTTCGAGCGGCTCTCGCCAAAGGGCCTCGCGCGGCGCAAAGTGACCGGCAACAAGGACCGAGCCGACACGCTCGTCAACGGCACCGGCGTAGAGCGCCAGCAACCCGCCCTCTCCCGTGCCACTGACAGTGATCGGCACCTGCTCAGGCTGTGCGGTGAACCAGTCGATCAAGGCCAGCACCTTCTGGATTTCATCGCCGATGACATGTCGCCCCAGAATGAAGGACTGACGGTAAATCCATTCGCGGTGGGTCACATTGGTCCATCGCTTGAGCCGCTCGCTGCCGGAAAACTCGGCCTCCCGGCTGAGCAGAACCGGAATGACCACCTGGACACCGGCTTGCAAAAATGCAGGATCTGGCTTGCCGCCCTCAAGTCCCAACCATCGTTCCGGGGTCATGCCGGCATCGGGCAGGCTCACCACCCGCGCCAGCACCCTGCCCTTGGGTTGGATGAGCAGACCCTCGCCATGAACGCCCTCGAAGACCGGCCAGCGCACGCGGTGAATGCTGGCATCAGCGGTCTCGGCAACGAGCGAGGGTGAACCGGTGCCGCCGACGAAATCCAGTTCCCGCACCGACAGGCGGGGATCGACCACCCCAAGTTGGCGCGCCAGTCGCTCACGGTTCGGCTTCACGGAGGCGGCGTGAGCGGCGATCGAGGTGGTGTCGCGCATCCAGAAAGCTGCACGGCCAGCCGCGGAGGCCTCGGTGGCGCGATCCAGGTAGCGATGGACACCGGCGACCATCGTCGCTGAGAAATCCGGGTCCGGGGCAAGTGGCTGAGTTCCGGGCAACTGAGCGGCTGCGGCGGCAAGAAGGACGGGCAGGAGCATGAGGCCACTACGCATCCTGAAGGACGCATCACACGATCCGGCCGAAATCCGCATTGACGACCGGACAGGCGGCGATAACTTCAAACTTCGCATCAACGCATCAGCATTTATCAATACAAACACGCTCCTCATGTCCCGCTCGTTCATTTTCTCCTCGGAATCCGTCGGTGAAGGCCACCCCGACAAGGTTTGTGACACCATCTCGGATGCCGTGCTTGACGCCTGCCTCACCATCGACACGAAGTCCCGTGTCGCCTGCGAAACCTTTGCCAAGAGCAACATCGTCGTCGTTGGCGGTGAAATCACCATCCCGAAGATCGGCCAGAAGCCGATCGGTGACGTCATCAACATCGACAAGGTGATCCGCGACGCCGTGCGCGGCATCGGCTACGTCAATGACGATGACATTTTCCATGCCGACCGCATCTTCATCAACAACTACCTGACCACGCAGAGCCCGGACATCGCGCAGGGTGTTGACGCCAAGAAGGCGGAAGGCAAGAAGCACGCCGAACAGGGCGCCGGCGACCAGGGCATCATGTTTGGTTACGCCTGCGACGAGACGCCCGAGCTGATGCCGGCGCCGATCATGTTCGCCCACCGCCTCGGCCGTGAACTGACCCGCATCCGCAAGGCCGGCAAGCTCGCCAAGTGGCTGCGCCCGGACGCCAAGTCCCAGGTCTCGGTCGAATACGTCGATGGCCGGCCGACCCGCATCGTCAATGTCGTCATCTCGACCCAGCATGCCGCGGACGTCAAGCACGCCGCGATCGAGAAGTTCTGCATCGAGCAGGTCATCCGGAAGGTGCTGCCGAAGAACATGCTCACCAAGCAGACCGAATTCCTCATCAACCCGACCGGCAAGTTTGTCGTCGGCGGCCCGCAGGGCGACAGCGGCCTGACCGGACGCAAGATCATCGTCGACACCTACGGCGGCATGGGCCGCCACGGTGGCGGTGCCTTCTCGGGCAAGGACCCCTCGAAGGTGGACCGCAGCGCCGCCTACATGGGCCGCTGGGTGGCCAAGAACGTCGTCGCCGCCGGCCTCGCCTCGAAATGCGAGGTGCAGTTTGCCTATGCCATCGGTCACCCCCTGCCGGTGAGCGTGCACATCGACACCTTCGGCACCGGCAAAATCAGCGACGAAAAAATTCTCGCCGCCGTGCTCAAGGTCTTTTCGTTCAAGCCGGCCGACATCGTCAAGCAGCTCAACCTGCTGCGCCCGATCTACTCGAAGAGCACGAACTACGGCCACTTCGGCAAGATCGACGACGCCGACCTGACCTGGGAAGGCACCACCAAGGCGACCGCTCTCAAGAAGGCAGCGAAGTAAGCAATTCCAGGGTGGACAGCCGCCCACCCCACTGGCAACTTCAGGCGCCGCATGTTCCGGACAGCGCTCCGGTCCTGCGGCGCCGCTTGTTGCCAACCTTTTCCCGACCCCTTTATGGATCCTGAAATGACCCTGCTGGAATGCGATGACGCGATGACCCGCGCTGTCGAGCATGCCATCCACGAATTCGCCGCCGTCCGCACCGGCAAGGCCTCGCCGACCCTGGTCGAGGGCCTGGATGTTCATGTCATGAGCTACGGCTCGCACATGAAGCTCAAGCAGTTGGCGATGATCACCACGCCGGACCCCCGTCTGATCCGCATCGAGCCCTTCGACCCGGCAACCCTGCAGGACATCGACCGCGCCATCCGCGAGTCCAGGCTCGGTCTCAACGGCAGCATTGAGGGCAAGGTCATCCGCCTGCCCATCCCCGTGCTTTCGCAGGAACGACGCGAGCAGATGGTCAAGCTGGTCCGCCAGATGGGCGAGGAGGCCAAGGTCCGGGTTCGCTCCGCGCGCCGCGACGCCATCGAGGCCCTCAAGAAGGGCCAGAAGGACGGCCTCATCACCGAGGATGACCTGCACCGCCGTGAAAAGGAGGTTCAGACGCTGACCGACAAGAAAGTGACCGAACTCGACCAGCACGTTGCCTCCAAGGAAAAGGAAGTCCTGACTGTCTGAGCACGGGGCCCGCTGCCATGCATCGCGCGACCGACTACCTCGACCTGAACCGAACCCGGCACGGGATCCTGTTCCCGCCGGATGAGCCGGTTTGGACGGCGCTGTCGCGCATCGATTCCTACCTGGAATTCCGCCTGCAGCGCGAGGTTCGCGCGCAAATCCCGCCCGGGGCGCACATTGGCGAGGATGTCTTCATCGACGAAGGCACCATCATCGAACCGGGGGCCCTCATTCTGGGTCCCGCCTGGATCGGCCGCAACTGCATGATCCGCGCCGGCTGCTACATCCGCGGCAATGTCCTCGTCGGCGACGGCTGTGTTCTGGGCAACTCCTGCGAATTCAAGAACTGCATCCTCTTCGACCACTGCGAGGTGCCCCACTACAACTACGTCGGAGACGCCATCCTCGGCCACCGCGCCCACCTCGGGGCGGGTGCGGTGCTCTCCAACGTTCGCCTCGACCGCGGCGAGGTGGTCGTCCAGGACCCGGGCGGCGCCATCGCCACCGGCCTGCGCAAGTTCAGCGCCGTCATTGGCGACCACGCCGAAATCGGGTGCAACAGCGTCATCAATCCGGGTTCGCTGATCGGGCGGCGCAGCCTCGTCTATCCGTTGAGCAGCTACGCTGGGGTCCTGCCGGCCGACAGCATCCTGAAAACGCGGCAAACGCAGCAGGTGGTCCGCCGAACCTGATCAGGCGCGCTCCAGCTTGGCGCGCAAGGCCAGTTCCACCCTGCCAAGTGGCAGGCAGTTGACGATGTCGCGCCGGGTCAGCCAGCCCTTGCGTGCGGCACGCACGCCGAACAGGACATCCTGCAGGCCGCGAGTGCTGTGGGCATCGGGATTGATGCTGCAACGCACCCCCTTTTCCTTCGCCAGCCGCCACCAGCGCCAGTCCATGTCCAGGCGCCAGGCGCTGGCGTTCAATTCAATGATCGTGCCGGTGGCCGCCGCCGCCTCAATGACGGCGGGCACGTCGACCGCGTAGGCGGGACGCTGCAGCAACAACCGGCCGGTGAGATGGCCGAGCATGGTGACATGGGGATTTTCGATCGCCCGGATGAGGCGACGGGTCATCTCCGCCTCCGGCAGATTGAAGACATTGTGCACGCTGGCGACGCAGTAATCGAGTTCGGCCAGCACCTCGTCGGCAAAATCCAGCGAACCATCCTTGAGGATGTCCACCTCCGTGCCGGCAAACACGCGAAACTCGCCCTCGAATTCGTCATTGAGCTCGCGGATGGCCCGCACCTGGGCGCGCAGGCGGCGCTCGTCGAGACCGTTAGCCTGAAAACTGCTCTTGCTGTGGTCGGCGATGCCAAGGTATTGCAGGCCGAGGTCGCGGGCCGCATCCGCCATTTCGCGCAGGCTGGCCCGCCCGTCGCTCGCCGTCGTGTGGTTGTGAAAGACGCCGCGCAGGTTCTCGAGCCTGACCAGTTCGGGCAACCGGCCGGCTTCGGCCGCCTCCAGTTCGCCGGCGTTCTCGCGCAACTCCGGCTCGATGAAGTCGAGTCCGAGCGCGCGATGGACATCGGCCTCCTCATGGACCGGCGGCACTCCCTCCCCAGACCCGCCGTCAACCGGCGTGAAGGCGTATTCGTTGAGCGACCAGCCCCGGGCCAGGGCACGCTGTCGCAGGGCGACATTGTGTTCCTTGCTGCCCGTGAAGTAAACCAGCGCGAAGGGAAACTCCGCATTGCTAACCACGCGCAGGTCGCACTGGAGGCCATCCTCGAGGTGAACACTCGCCTTGGTGTCACCACGGGCGATCACCGATTGCACCTGCGGCAGGGCGATGAAAGCGTCGATCACCTCCAGGGGCCGCTTGGAGGCGGCAAGAAAATCGAGATCGTGCACCGTTTCCTTGCCGCGCCGGAAGCTGCCGCAGACGTCCGCCCGAGCCACCTGCGGCAGAGCGCGCAGGGCTTCCAGCAGGGTCATTGCCGGCCCGCAAACCTGGTCGATCCGAAACTCCGAGGCGTGCTCCTCCCGGAAGGCGATGCTGGCAAGAATCTTCACCACCGTCTTGTCGCCAAAGCCGGAGAGGCGCGCCGCCTCGCCGCTCTCGCAGACACGGCGCAGATCGGCGACACTGCCAACGCCAAGTTCGCGGTGCAGAGCGGCGATCTTTTTCGGGCCGAGCCCCTGAATTTCAAAAAGCTCGGGCAATCCCTCCGGGAACTCCCCGCGCAGCTGCTCATAAAACTCCAGGCGGCCGGTCGTCGCCAGTTCATGCAGCTTGTCACGCAGGGCCTCGCCCAGCCCCTTGACCCCGTCGAGCTGATTCTCCCGAGCCAGGCGCATGATATCCTCCGGGTGGCTCTCGACAATCTCCGCCCCCGTCCGATAGGCGCGAATTTTGAACGGGTTGTCGCCCCTGAGTTCCATCAGCAGAGCGATGTTCTCGAAGATCTGGGCAGCGGCTTCACGGGTCATGCCTGCACGATGGCGAGATGGTCGAAAAACTCAATGCCGGTCGTCCTGGCACGGAAAGAGCGCTGCGGCAGGCGCTGTTTGATTGGCAGTCACGATTTTGCATTGCAATTTGATTAACATACATTAACTTTCATCATGGTGAGCTTATTGACGCCCATCCGCCTACTGACGATTGCCACCGGACTGCTTGCCAGCTGCAGTTCCCCGGAGTCGTCCTCGGAAGTGGTGGTCAGTGTGAAGGACCAGAAAATGGGCATTTATTCCGAGGGCACGCTCAAGAAGGAATATGCCATTTCCACGTCCAAGTTCGGCCTTGGCGACGAACCCAACAGCTACCGAACGCCGCTTGGCAAGCACGAGGTGATAGCCAAGATCGGCCACGGACTGCCACCGGGTGCGGTCCTGAAAAGCCGCCACTGGAATGGCGAGGTGCTCAAGCCCAACGCCCCGGGTCGCGATCCCATCGTATCGCGCATCCTGTGGTTGAACGGGCTTGAAAACGGCAATTCCAATGCCCGCCAGCGCTTCATCTACATTCATGGCACCCCCGAGGAAAGCCGCCTCGGCCAACCGGCAAGCTACGGCTGCATTCGCATGGGCATGAAGGATGTGGTGGATGCCTTCAACGAAGTGAGCATTGGCGACAAGGTGGTGATCACCAAAAAGCCCCTGCCTGCAGGCAAGGCCCCGCCCACTCCGCCGGAAACGGCTCCGGAGGAGAAGGTGGAATCCCCCGCGGCTTTGACGCCCGAGCCTGCAGTGATCGCAAAGACCCCGGCACCCGCTGCGGATCCCGCCCCGACCGCCGAACCTGTCAAAGTGGCCGAAGCATCCCCCAGGGAAGCCTTTCCCGCCTTTTTCAGGCGCCTGTTCTATGGCCCTGTAACGGAACCGGCCACACCCACTGAACCGTCGTCCGCCACGACGGCCGTTGTCGCCTCCGAACCGTTGCCAGCCAGCGCCGAGGCACCGGTCCCGTCAACCGAGGCCGTCCCTGGCTCCGAAAAACGCTCTTTCCTTTCGCGCCTGCGCATCAGCAGGAAATCTGCTCCCCCCGCCTCCGAACCACCCGCTGAAACAGGCAGCGATGTCCGGGTCGGTCCTGAAAAACCGGCGGAAGTGGCCAAACAGCGCGGCATTCGCGAAGCACGCGCCGATTCCCTGTCGTCGACACGCCCCCATCAGGCCACAACCGCCAGCAGCCGCGCCTGATCAGAACTTGTTTGCCTGGATCACATCCGGCGCACCCTGGAGGAAATTCACCAGATTGAGGGTGGCACGCATCGCCTGCCGTGGCACGCTCTCGTAGGTGCGCGAGCCGATGTGCGGGGTAATCAGGGCACGCGGATGGCGCAGCAGAGGGTGGTCCGCCGGCGGCGGCTCCTCATCGAGCACGTCGGTCGCATAACCGCCAACGGTGCCGGCGTCGAGCGCAGCCAGCATGTCGGGCATGTGGACCAGTTCGGCACGCGAGGTGTTGACGACCAGCAGTCCCGGCCGCGCGAGGGCAATGCGATCGGCACGAACCAGATGGCGTGTGCTTTCGCTGAGGTTGGCATGCAGGCTGAGCACGTCGACGGCGGTGATCAGGCTGTCGATGGTTTCATGCCGGACGACACCTTGTTCGTTGGCAAACGCCTCGGGCCAGTAGAGGTCCATGGCATGCACTTCCATGCCAAAGGCGAGCGCACGTTTGGCCACCTCCTGGCCGATTCGCCCCAGCCCGACGATGCCCATCTTCTTGTTCCAGATTTCATGCCCGGTGACACGCTTCCACTCGCCGTTGCGAACGGCATTGGCACTGTCGACCAAGTTGCGGACGAGGGCCAGCAGCAGGCAGAAGGTGTGTTCGGCGACCGTGGTGTGATTGACACCCGGCGTGAACAACACCGGCAACTTGCGCCGGGTGCACTCCATAACATCGATCTTGTCGAGGCCGATGCCGTACTTGCTGATGACCCGGAGTCGCGGCTGGGCCTTGTCGAGCACGGCTTGGGTGATTTCATCGTCGCCACAGAGGAAGGCATCAAAATCACCGGCAAGTTGGAGCATGCGCGCCTCAGGAAGAGGTCCACGTTCGCGGTGAATGTCAAATCCCTGCGACTCGAGCAGGGCATGATGGTCTCCGGGAGTGTCTTGGTAGCTGGTGGTGGTGAGCAGGACGCGCATGCAATTCCTAGCATGAGCGGTTCCGGCGCTCGGGCAAGCAGGAATGGACGCCAGGCTACTTGAGCTTGGTCCAGACAATCTCCCCTGCCAGATCACCATGGTTGTCGATCTGCACCTGGGCCAGCCAGGGATCGAAGCCCAGCATCATGGCCCGTGAGCAGATGCTGTCATGGTCGTGCTGGGAAATCTCCTCGGCATGCTGCGGAGCGATGGCGGTGTTGACGTAGACGAGCAGGTTGTTCTCGCCGCCGCGCGCCTCGAAGTTCTTGATTCCCTGACGCTGCTGATGGTGACAGTGGTATCCCTGTGCCGTCAGCCACTTTTCCGCGTGGCGCTCCCCGTATTCCGCGATGTCGGTTGGTCTCAACATGGCCTGACAAGGTAAAGTTCGCCCGCACCACCATGGCTCGGGAATTAATCGTTTTTAACAAACTCCGCCGCCCAGGGCAAGCCTGCCGGGGTCATTAAGGCAGAATCTCAACGGGCGTCCCTATCGGGGTCTCGCGAAAGAAAATTTCCGCCATGCGCGCCGGAAGGCGTATGCAGCCATGCGAGGCAGGAAAACCAGGAAGGTAACCCGTGTGCATGCCCGTGGCCCCGGTGATGCGCATGAAATGTCGCATGTCGGCCCCGTCAAAGCGGGCACCGGCCGGTCGCGGATCTTTGCGGACATCGACATCCCCCTTCAAGACATTGCCATCGGCATCAACATAGTCGCCATAGAGCGAAGACTCGTGATCGATGTCCTTTTCACAGACGGCGAAGCGTCCGGTCACCGTCTGGAAACCCTCGCGACCCGAGGACATGGGCGATTCGCCAACGAGTTGATCCCCCCGGTAGTAACGCACCTTTTGCTCGCTCAGCCGAATCTGAATTCGGGGACTGCCCATCACCCCCTCGCCACGCCAGAACGAGGTCTCCACCTTGGGTTCAACGGTACGTCGCCCCCAAGGCCACCAGGAGGAACGACGCCGAACCACCGTAAGTTCGGCCACCGGCTTGTCCTCGGAGGTTGCAGCGACCGCTCGCCGACGACTCCACCAGGAAGCTTTCGATTCCGGCCTGGGGGGCGGATCCACTGGAGCGACGGACGACTCGGCGACCGCTTCAGGTCGAGCCGAATGGCGCGGCTGACGAATCCACCAAGGAGATTTAGGAGCCTGATCGGGCTTCGATGAATCTGCCGGAATCGCATTCGGGACAGGCCTCGGGCGGGGCGGTGCCGGCATGGCCGCCACCCGTTTACGACTCCACCAGGACGCTTTCGGTTCCGGCCTGGGGGGCGCATCCACTGGAGCGACGGACGACTCGGCGACCGCTTCAGGTTGAGCCGAATGGCGCGGCTGACGAATCCACCAAGGAGATTTAGGAGCCTGATCGGGCTTCGATGAATCTGCCGGAATCGCATTCGGGACAGGCCTCGGGCGGGGTGGTGCCGGCATGGCCGCCACTCGTTTCCTTTCCGACGAACGGTCCACCCGGATACGTTCCACATAGGTGCCGCCGCCCGGGGCGGGCCGGCGAATTTCCTGATAGGAAGGGCCTGAACAACTGGTGATCATCACCACGGCTAGAAACGATGAAACGGCATGGGAGGAGGAAGTCATGAGAGTCTAGGGAGACGAGGAAGTGAAGCACAGACCGGCCGCTGCGCCAAGAAAAAGCCGGCTTCAAGCCGTTCCGCCAGAGGCAAAGCCACGAAAAAAACCGAGGGCTGTCCGGGTCGTGGTCCGCGCGGTTTCCTCAAGGGTCTGGCCGCGCAGTGTGGCAATGGCTCGCGCCGTGTCGGCCACATGCGCCGGTTCGCAGCGCCGCCCGCGATAAGGCACCGGCGCCAGATAAGGCGCATCCGTCTCAAGCATGTAGCCGCCATCCGGCACTAGGCGCGCCGTCTCGGCAGCCGGGCCTGGATTCTTGAACGTGACAATGCCGGTGAAGGAGATCAGGTGACCGGCCTCAAGCAGCGGTCGCGCCTGCTCCAGAGTTCCGGTATAACAGTGAAAGACCGCGCGCAAGCGCGCCTGAAAGGGTCTCACCTCGCTGACAAGATCGTCCCAACTCTCGCGATTGTGCAGGACAACGTTGAGACCGAGTTCAACGGCCAACTCAAGCTGGAGGCGCAGACAGCGCACCTGCCTGGCTTTCCATCCCTCCACTGTGAAGCCAGCCGGCGGCGCATGAAAATAGTCGAGACCTATTTCGCCAATCGCCGCCACTTGGGGCCGGCACGCCAACTCGCGCAATTCATCCACCCAGCCATCCCCCTCCACAGAATCAACATCACAGGGATGGATGCCGGCGGCGACACGAACGTCGGGCTCGTTCTCCGCCAGGACCAGCAGCCGGCGCGTGCTCTCGAGATCGACCGCAGGTGCGAGAAAACGGGTCACGCCAGCGGCACGCGCCCGTGCCAGCACCTGCGGCAGATCGTTCTCGAACTGGCGGCTTGCCAGGTGGGTGTGGGTGTCAAACAGCATACCCGCAGCTTGGCGGAGCGTGCCGGCACGCGCAAGAGCGCCCTGGCCGTTGCGTTCACCACCCATGCTTCGTTTCCTGCTTCCATGGTTCGCCCTGCTCCTGTCCGCCGCTGGGGCCAACAAGCCCAATCTGATGTTCATTCTAGCCGATGACCTGGGCTGGTCGGATCTTGGCTGCTATGGGGGCGAAATTGCGACTCCCGAGCTGGACGAGCTTGCGGAAAACGGCCTGCGGTTCACCCAATTCTACAATACCGCCCGCTGCTGGCCAACGCGAGGGGCCCTGCTCAGTGGTTATTACGCGCAGCAGATTCATCGCGATGAACTGCCCGGAGTCGGAGGCGGCGGGCGCGGGGTTCGCCAACCTTGGGCGCAACTGCTTCCCGAACTGCTCAAACCGGCCGGCTATCGTAGCTACCACAGCGGCAAGTGGCACATCGATGGCAAGGTCCTCGATGCAGGCTTCAATCGATCGCTCGACGTGCGCAATCAGGGCAACTTTTTCACGGCTGCCGGCAACTCCCTCGATGATGTGCCCGTCAAACCAACCGACGACGAGGCCGGCTATTATGCCACCACCGCCACCGCCGACCATGCGATCGAGTGCCTCAGAGATCATGCCAGCAACCACCGCGACCGCCCCTTTTTTCACTACATTGCCTTCATTGCCCCGCACTTCCCCCTGCACGCACCGCCCGAGGACATCGCCCTCTACCGCGACCGCTATCTCGAGGGCTGGGACAAACTTCGCGAGGGCCGCCACGCCCGTCAGCTCAAGCTCGGTCTGCATCACAGCGAATTGTCAGCGCTTGAACCCCGGGTGGGGCCCCCGTACGACTTCCCCGACGCCTTTGAGAAACTCGGCCCCGGTGAGGTTAATTATCCCCTGCCCTGGGACAGCCTGAACGAAGAACAACGGCGCTTCCAGGCCACCAAGATGGCGATTCACGCCGCCATGGTGGATCGTATGGATCGTGAAATCGGGCGGGTCATCGAGCAACTCAAGAGGATGGGTGCCTTAGAAAATACCCTCATTCTGTTTGCCTCGGACAACGGTGCAAGCGCTGAAATCATGGTCCGCAGTGGTGGCCACGACCCCGCCTCCCCTCCCGGCAGTGCCGCCAGCTACCTCTGCCTCGGCCCGGGATTTTCCAGCGCCAGTAACACCCCCTTTCGCCGACACAAGACCTGGGTACACGAAGGCGGCATCAGCACCCCGCTCATCGCCCACTGGCCGGCCGGCATCCCCGCCCGTGGCGAACTGCGTCAAACACCGGCGCATGTGGTTGACTTCGTGCCCACGGCCCTGGAACTCGCCGGACTGCCCCGCCCACAACAATGGCAGGGCGAGCCGCTGCCGCCCGCGCCAGGCCGGAGCCTGATTCCAGCCTTTGCGGCCGACGTCACCCTTGGGCGTGATTCCCTCTGGTGGCTGCATGAGGGCAACCGCGCGATCCGGGTTGGCGACTGGAAACTCGTCGCGGTGAAGGACGGCCCGTGGGAACTCTACAATCTCGCCGAAGATCGTGCCGAGCAGCATGACCTCGCCGCCCGCGAACCGGACAGGGTGCGGGAACTCTCCGCGGCCTGGCAGCGCCAGACCGAAAGCTTCACCGAACTGGCCCGCAAGACCCTGCACCTGCAGCCCGCACCGGCAGCCGGCAAGAAAAAGAAGCCCAAGCAGCCCTGAGGCATCCGGGCCGCAACGCCCCGCTTTACTTCCCGACGCGGCTGGGCATGGGTCGAGCTGTCCGCATGCCCCGCCCCCACGATACCTCCCGCCGCCCCCGACCGCCCGCCGTCAAAGACCCGCCCCCCGGCAGCGAGTCCTGGGAACGTCCTTGGGCACAGCTGAAATATTACACCTTCCACCCGGCCATTTTCCCGAACATGGTCGGCGCAACCTCCGCCGATGCGGGCGCCGGCGATCTGGTCCGGGTTTACGACAAGGAGGGCAAGCCCTTCGGTGCCGGCTGGTATAATCCCAAGGCCCGCGTGCCGCTGCGGGTTCTCCACCATGGCGGGGAGGCGTTTGGCGAAGGCGACCTTGATGCTCGCCTGCGTGCCGCCGCGCAGTTGCGCACCCGGATTCTGAAGCTGGGTGAAACCGGCGACGCCTACCGCGTCGTCCATTCCGATGCCGACGGCCTCAGTGGCTTGGTGGTCGACCGCTATGACGACACCCTTTCCGTGGAGGTCACCTCGCTCGGCGCCTGGCGCAGGCTGCGCCGCTGGCTTCCGCTCCTGCATGAGGAACTCGGCACGAACCGTCAGGTCATCCACACGGACCCCGACATTGCGCTCATCGAATCCATGAGGCGGGCCGACGTGCCCGAAGCCGATGAACCCGCACCGGCTTCGGTCAAAATTCGCGAGCATGGCATTCGCTACCTCGTCAATTTTGCCGAAGGCCACAAGACTGGCTTCTTTTGTGACCAGCGCGAAAACCGCTTGCGCCTCGGCAGGCTAGCGCGCGGCCGGGTGCTGGATCTCTGCAGCTACACCGGCGGCTTCGCCCTCGCCGCACGAATGCTCGCCGGTTGCGAGGACGTCATCGGTGTGGATCTTGACGAAAAGGCGGTCGCCCAGGCACGCCAAAACGCCAACCTGAACCAAACCCGCATCCAATGGACCCACGCCGATGCCTTTGGCTGGTCCAGGCAGATGATCCGCAACGGAGAACAGTGGGACACCCTCGTGCTGGATCCGCCCAAGTTCATTCATCATCGCGACCGGCAGGAGGAGGGGATTTTCAAATACCGCGACCTCAATGGACTCGCACTGCAGTTGGTGCGCCGCGGCGGTCTGTTCGTCTCCTGTTCCTGCTCCGGCCTGCTGAACACCGAGGACTTCGAGCAACTCGTCATCGGTGCCGCCCACCGACAAGGCCGCAAGCTGCAGATCCTTGACCGGACCGGCCCCGGCATGGATCATCCCGTAATGTCCAACTGCCCGGAAAGCCGTTACCTCAAGGTCGTCTGGGCGATCGTCCACTGAGGCGGCTCAGAGGGCCGCCTCCAGAATCTGGGCGGCAAATCCCGGCAATTCCTCGAGGGCCTGCGCCGGTGGCGGCCGCATGCCGGGCATGTGCAGTCCCGCGCTGCTGACATCGGCATGCAGCGCGTCCAGGGCCGCGGTGAAAGTCTGCAGGGCATGCTCCTCCTCGGCGCGATCAAAGACCAGTCCGTTGAGCAGGGCGACGTGTTCGTAGCGGCATAGCCATTCCGGCGCTCGCGTTTCCCGGTAGCAGCGGAGGGCCTTCTCCAGGGGCGCGGCGCGATCCTTGACCGGCAGATCCAGGAGGATCTGCCAGGCCAGGCAGCGGGCGACATCCGCCGCGGCGGCGACCAACCCGTGCTCGATGCCGGGAACCAGCAACTGGCGATGGCGGTGTTCGTAGTGAAAGCCCAGATCGACCTGACATTGCGACTCAAGGGGCAGGTGCCGGTGTGCCTCGCCCAGCATGGCCACCTCCAGACCCCAGGCCGAAGGCAGGCTGAAGCGGGCGAGTGAATCGAGGTCACCGGCAAACTCACCGGAAAGCGGGTAGCGATAACTCTCCAAGTGGTGCAGTAGGGGCTGCGGGCCCAGCACGTCCTGAAAGGCCCGGATGAGGGGAAAAACGAGCAGCCGTGTCACCCGGCCAAACAAACGGTCACGAACCCGGCTGTAATAGCCCTTGGCAAAGCGGTAGCCCATGCCTGAATGCAAGACCGGGTGGCAGAGGCGCGCCGGCACCGAAGCCTCGTAGTTGAGGATGTCGGTGTCATGGCTGATGACGACGCGCGCCTTTCCGGCTGCCTTGAGGTACGCCAGTCCCATCCAGATGTTGGCTCCTTTCCCGCCACTGCCACCATCCCAGCCCATCTCCGCGAGACGACCGTGAGCCGCCTGCAGGGCCGGACCGTCATTCCACAGAATGCGCACCGGCTTGCCGGATGCCCATTCCCTGCACCAACGGGCCGCCTCCTGGGCCTGCTCCGCGTTCATGACGTTCATGCTGAGCACGATCTCCCCGACGTAGGGTGCCTCGGCCAGAGTGCCTAGAATCAACGGCAGTGCCGGGCGCTGCGTCTCCACAAAAAGAGCCGGCAGTAGTACGGCCACCGGGCGGTTCCGCGACAGTTCGGCGAGTTCTTCATCCCGCGCAGCCGGGTCGGGCGTCGCCAGATGATGCAGGGTGGGAAGCTGCGAGTGCTGATAAAAATCCGCCATCCTGATGAACCTCTCAATCGCTCGCTTACTGCCGGATGGCGGCCTCATCCCCAGCTTCGCCGTGAACATTCCGGCGCGGCACCTCAGACTCCTCGGTGAGTTCCCCGTTTTCGCACTCAATCTCGATCTCCTGCCTCCAGCGACGGGAGATCCATGGCCTGGCAAGGCCGTAAAGCAGGTAACTGACAAAGAGAACCGACGGCATCCACTGCCAGTTGCGAACCGAGAAGGCGAGCAGGATGATCGACACCAGCACCCAAGCCGGCGAGCGACGGGTCCGCCAGTTGATCGACTTGAAGCTCGGGTATTCCAGATCGCTCATCATCAGCACCGACAGCAACACCATCAACACGGCGAGACCGTACTTCCACGGACCGATCTCCTTGTTGCCCTCGTCCAACCAGAGCATGAGCAGGGTGAGCGAGGCAATCACCCCGGCAGCCGCGGGGATCGGACAGCCGCGGAAATGCTTGCTGGCCGTCTTGTCATCCGTGGCGGCAAGGCAGTTGAAGCGCGCCAGCCGCATGGCTCCGCAGACCAGATAGACGCTGGCGATCAGCCAGCCAATGCCGGCGGGTCTCTCGATGCTGGACAACACGATGTCGTGCACAAGAAGGGCCGGCGCCACACCAAAGCTGACAATATCAGCAATGGAGTCCAACTCACGGCCAAAGGGTGACTCCTGACCGCCAAGACGGGCCACACGACCGTCAAGGACGTCAAACAGGCAGGCGGCGAGGATAGCGATGATGGCCCAGTAATAGTGCTCGGTCACCATGCCCTCGCGTCCCTTGAAAATCTGCAGGATGGCCACGAATCCGGACAGGATGTTGCCGGCCGTCATCAGGGTCGGCAAAACGTAAATGCGTGGTTCGCGATCGATCATCGAGCCACTCTAGAACGACCCGACGACGATTGCACCCCCGAACTTTGCGGTTTCCTCGCCGTCAACCCGCGCTATCCGTTCATCATGCCCGCCCCGGACGCCCCCCCGCTGACGCCCGACACCACGCTTGCCCAGGTGCTGCAGAGCTACCCGGGTGCGCGCCGTTCGCTGTTTGCCCGCTACCACATTGGCGGCTGCAGTGCCTGCGCATTCAGCCCGACCGAAACACTGACCGAACTCTGCGCACGCAACGGCGCCATTCCGGTCGACGAGCTGATCGAACACATCCGCAGCAGCCACGAGGAGGACGTCAAACTGCAGATCACGCCGGCCGAACTCGCTGACTGGCTGTCCCGGGATTCAAGGGTCCGCCTGCTCGATGCCCGCACCCGCGAGGAACACGAGGCCGTCTGCATTCCCGGCTCCCAGCTTGTCACCCAGGAGCTTGTGCAGGAAGCCTTCAATTACTGGGACAAAAACGCCCCCCTGGTCATTTACGACCACACCGGCAGCCGCAGTCTCGACATCGTCGCCTACTTCATCGGTCATGGCTTTGACAACGCCCGCGGCCTGGCCGGCGGCATCGACGCCTACAGCGCCGAGGTCGATCCCAGCCTGCCCCGGTATCGCGTCGAACTCGAGGACTGAGCCCATGAGTGCAGCCGACTTTCAACCCCTGAGTGTCGCCGAAGCCGCCCTCTGGCGCGATGAACTCGACGCCCGCGGCCACCGTCTGGTTTTCACCAACGGCTGCTTCGACCTGCTTCACGCCGGCCACGTCCGCTATCTGAATCAGGCGCGAGCCCTCGGCGATGCTCTGCTGGTCGCCGTCAATTCCGACGCCTCGGTGCGCGCCCTCAAGGGGCCTAGCCGGCCGGTCAACCCGGAGCATGACCGCGCCGAGGTGCTGGCGGCCCTGCGCGCCGTCGACGGCGTTGTCATCTTTGGCGAGGAGCGCGCCACCCGCCTCATCGAAGCCATCCGCCCTCACGTCTATGCCAAGGGCGGGGATTACACGATCGATTCGCTCAATCCCGAGGAACGTGCCGCGCTGGCGGAGGCCGGCAGCGCCATTCGCATCCTGCCACTTGTCCCGGGTCGCTCCACGACAGCCACCCTGCAGCGCGCAGCCATACCGGAAGGCGGCCCTCGCCGGCTACGACTCGGCGTTCTCGGCTCCGGCCAGGGCTCGAATTTCCGCGCCATCCTTGACGCCATCGCCGCCGGCAGCCTCGACGCCGAAGTCGCGCTCGCCATCTCGGATCAGGCCGATTGCGCGTTTCTGGAAACGGCGCGCGTGGCCGGCATCGAGGCACGCCATGTGGACCCCGGCCCGCAAGCCCGTCGTTTGGGCGACGCAGCCCAAAAGGAAATCGCCGAGCACCTGCGCCGCGCCCGTGTGGATCTCGTCGTGCTCGCCGGTTTCATGAAAATCCTGCGTGACCCCGTGTTGAACACCTTCGACGGACGCATCATCAACGTCCACCCCTCCCTGCTGCCGAAGTTCAAAGGTGTTAACGCCCCCCGCCAGGCCCTGGAAGCTGGTGAACGCGAATCGGGTTGCACGGTCCATCTCGTCGCCGCCGAAATCGACGCAGGCCGAATCCTTGGCCAGGCCCGTGTTCCCATTCTGCCGGATGACACTCCGGACAGCCTACATGAGCGCATCAAACGGGCCGAGCACGAACTGCTTCCCACAATCCTTGCGTCATGGTCGCCCGAAACTTGAATTCCGGCCCGTCTCCCGGGGCCTTCATGCACTAATGCAAATATTTTGCTTTTTTGCTTGCAGCGTTAATGCAATTGTATTGTATTTGCAGCACCTCGCTGACCATGAAGCACCGCCTCCTCCTTCTGAGCTCACTCTCTGCCTGCAGCCTGACTCTTCAGGGTCACGATCAATTCGAACAGTTGCGTCAGGGGCGCTACGCCTACACGCCCTTCACCGCCCTTTCTTCTCCCGTGGTCCTGCCCATGGACGGCAAGGTTGAAGAGGCCGACTGGCTGACAGGTTTGGATGTCAGCGTGGCCGACCTGATCTTTCCCCATGTCCACATGGACACTGCCTATGGCACCGCCTCGCTCCCTCAGGAGGAACTTGCCGCCGGTCATCATGACCCGATTCGCCGCGACAAGTTCACCGTGCAGAATCTCGAATTCTCCCTTTCCGGCCGGCTCAATGAGTACAACGAGTTCTTTGTCACCTATGCCGGCCCGTTCGGCGAGGGGGATGTTTATGACGGAATTTTCGAGGAATGGTTCTGGAAGCTGAAGAACCTTCCGGGGGGCTTCGAAGTGCGCGGAGGCCGGGTTTACAACCGCTTTGGCATCCAAAACACCTATCATGTTCACGGATTCGACTGGGTTGACCAGTATCTCGTCAACACGCGCATGTTTGGCGACGACTCCCTGACAACGATCGGCGCCGAAATCACCTGGCTGGCCCCCCTACCCTGGACCTCGCAGTTCGATGTCGCCATCGGCGTCGCTCCCGGCCATGACGAGCACGATCACGGCGTCTTTGGTGGTCGCTTCAATCCCGATGAATCCCACTTTGCCGAGGACGAAACCGTGGCCGTCGCCAACTGGACCAACGTCTGGAACTGGAATGACTTCCATCAGTTCCGTGGTGGCGTCTCCGGCGCCTGGGGTGAGAATCATTCAGGCTTCGACACCAGCGTTTACGGGGCACACTTTGAGTACCAGTGGCGCCAAAACGGCTTCGATCCCGGCGGTCGCTATTTCCGCGTCCGTTCCGAGGCGATGCTCAGCGATTTCCAGGTCGAGGATGAATTCGGCCTGACCGACCACCCGTCCGCCCAGCGCGACTTCGGCGCCTACCTCAGCCTGCTCTACGGATTTGCCGACAACTTTGAACTCGGCCTGCGCGGCGACATGGTCTCCGGCAACTGGGAGACCGGACAGGACACGCGATTCCGTGTCAGCCCCGGCCTCACTTGGTATGCCAACACCGCGCGCACCCTGCGCCTCCGCCTGCAATACAACTGTGACCAATCCAACCAGCGCGGTACCGACCACTCCGTCTGGGCCCAATGCAGCCTGACCTGGGGTGGCCCGGAGGTGCGGTGATGCCGGGAGAAGGATTTCGCCCGCACCTCCGTTGTTGAACCTGAATTACCTGATGAAACTGACTCTACTGATCGTCCTGGCCGCCGTGTTCAGCCTGCCCGCCCAGGCCGCGCTCAAGGTCGCCACCCTGCACCCCCTGCTCGCCGACCTCGCCCGCCAAGTCGGCGGCGAGCGCGTGGAGGTGGTGGAAATTCTCAAGGCGGGTTCCGACATCCACCATTTCGAACCGGGTGGCCGTGACATTGCCGCGATGCGCGGCGCCCGCTACATCCTTGCCTGCGGCAAACATCTGGAATCGTATCTTGACAAGTTGCGCGACAGCGTGGGTTCAAGCATCGAGGTGATCGAGGTGGGCCGCACCATTCCCTCGCTCAAGATGGAACCTGGCCAGGAAATCTTCCTGTGCTGCCCGCACCATGCCCACAGCAGCATTGATCCCCACTGGTGGCACAGTGCCGACAACATGCGCCGGGCTGCGCGTGTCCTCGCCGCGGTCTTTGCCGAAGCCGACCCGGACGGCGAAAAGGCTTACGAGCATGCCGCCAAGGCCGCCGGCGACCGCTTTTCCCAGCTGAAAAAATGGGCACAGAACGAGATTGCGGCGATTCCGCGCGGCGATCGCAAGCTGGTCACGGCCCACGCCGCCTTCGGCTACTTTTGCAAGGAGTATGGTTTCAAGAGCCTGCCGGTTCTGGGCATCGGACGCAGCGACGACATCTCCGCCCAGTACATCGCCCAGGCGATCCAGATCATCCGCGACAACCAGATTCGCGCCGTCTTTCCGGAGGACCAGGCCAATCCCAAGGTCATGGCGGAAATTGTCCGCAGCACCGGCGCCAGAACCGGACGCCCGCTCATTGCCGATGGCACGGCAAGTGAGGCACACACCTTCGAGACCATGCTTGCGCACAACGTCCGCGCCATTGTGGAGGCCCTGAAACCCTGATGGCGCCCGCTTGACGCCGGCGGCTTCCACCCCGACATCTCGCCTGACGTGCGCGGTTCCCCTCCCATCCAGCTCTTCCTTCTGGCACTCGCCTTTGCCCTGCTGGCCTTTCCGCTCGCGCACCTGACAGGTGACGCGGAGGCGTCGGCACCGGTGTCCGCCGCAATGCCCGCGAAGTCAGAACTTCCCGCCTTGATTCGCCTGCGTTTTGCCCACCCGCCCCGCTCGGTGAGCCTAACCCAGGAGGGTCGCGAACTGCTCACCGGTGCGGACCTGGCCACTTCACCCGTCGAACTGGAAGCGCGCCTGCGACTCGGAAGCGATGGCGAGGAGCTGCGACTGGAGGCCGCCTGGCCGGAGGGAACTCCCGACACGGCCATCACCGTCGAAATCGAACCCGAGGGCCACGAGGCGCGCGAACAGACTCGCTGGTCCGTGGGACCGGAACTCAACGAACTGCTGCTCTTCCAATGGTAAAGCCCGAGGACCATGTCTGCTGGGGTGCCGGTCTCGCCCATCCCCATCACCACCGGCTGGAAGTGCGCGACCTGCAGGTCAGCTACCAGCGCGTGATGGCTCTTGAAGGCATCGGTTTCTCCAGCGAATGCGGACGCAGCATCGCCCTCATTGGCCCGAACGGCGCCGGCAAGAGCACTCTGCTCAAGTCCCTGGCGGGCCTCCTGCGGGCCGACGGGGGCAGCATCCTCTGGCGGGGCCGTCCGCTGACCCGCAGCAGCCACGAGATCGCCTATCTGCCGCAGCGCGGAGAAGTGGACTGGAATTTTCCCATCACCGTGCGCGGTCTGGTGGAAATGGGCCGCTACCCCAACCTCGGCTGGTGGCGTCCGTACTCGCGCCATGATGGCGACATCGTCCAGCGCGCCCTGCGCGCCATGAACCTGCTGGACCTTGAAGACCGGCAGATCAGCGCCCTCTCCGGCGGCCAGCAACAACGCGCCTTCATCGCCCGTGCACTCGCCCAGGAGGCCCATGTCCTGCTGCTCGACGAACCCTTCACTGGCCTCGACAAGCCCGCCCAGGAAAACCTGGCAAGGCTCTTCCGCGAACTGACCGCCGAAGGCCGACTCCTGATCGCCAGCCACCATGACCTGCAGACCGTCGGAGGGATCTTTGACGATGTCCTGCTCATCAAGCGCCGACAGATTGCCTTTGGCTCGGTGGCCGGGGCGTTCACGAAGGCCAATATCGAACTCGCCTACGAGACGGCGCCCTGAGTCTCGGCCGCCGCAAGCTCACCCCGAAGCCGGCGCACAAAGGCCGCACAGGCCGTGCCCGAACGGCGGCGAAAATCGGAGGTCGTCACGCCAAGGACACGCAGGCAATGCCGGTGATCCCAGGCCACCGCCACCGCGGTGACGGCATGCACGGCCACGAACTGCCAACACCAGAGCCTCTGCGCCGCCGGCGTCAGCCTCAGCAGTCGCGCGGCCAGAAACTCGCGCTGAAAGGCGAGGTGGCTGACCTCGTCACGAAGGATTTTGCCGGCAACCCTCCGCACCGCGGGGTCTCCGGCGCGCAGGTACAGCATGCCGTAGTAGACCTCGGCCACCAACTCCGCAGTAAGCAGCATCTGAATGGCGAACTCCAGTCCTGCCAGACCGCGCAGTTGGCGGAAAAGGCCGTTGCTCCACTGCTTCCGCCGCAGGCTTCCGCCAAGATGAGCGACGAGTCGCGCCAGCAGGCGGCCGTGCGATTGTTCCTCGGCAATGAAGCGGTCAATCGCTTGCGGGTAACCGCTCCAGCCGGCCTCGGCGGCCAGGCCGGCGGCGTGGCGTCGCAGGCGCGTGCCCCCGCCGGTTTCACCGAGCTGGAAAACCGCGAGCGACTCAGCTAGGGGCCGGCGCACCGATTCGGGCAACAGGCAGGCGGATCCCGGCAACGTCAGGGCATCGTTGAGCGGGGTGTTCTCTTCAAAATGGCGGGTCCAACGAATTGCATTCATGGTGGTCATGGCGTTTGTTCGGGATTGATCAGGAAAAGGTTTTCAGTCGCTCGACGACGGCGGCGACGGTTTCATCCAGGGTCGACGTGCCGGCGGTGACGCCCACCTCGGCAAGGCCCGCGAACCATCCGACCTGCAATTCATCGGCGGTCTCGACCGCGAAAACCTGCACACCGAGGCCGCGCGCCTTGTCGGCAAGCTGCCGGGTGTTGTTGCTGTTGCGACCCCCAACCACGACGATGGCCTGGCAGTAACCGGCCAACTCCTCAAGGGCCGCCTGACGCTGCTTGGTTGGCCGGCAGACCGTGTCAAAAAAGCGAACCTCGGCCGAGGGACGGGATCGTTTCAATGCGTCCAGGAGACTCAGCACCCGTTCCAGCGGCTGGGTCGTTTGTGCGACAACCCCAAAACGCGGAGTCGTTGTGGGCAGACCCGCCAAATCCTCCAGCGTGTCGATCACACAGGCAACTGGGTGATCCCCGATCAGCCCGCGCACTTCAGCATGGCCCGCCTGCCCAATGACCACCGGGTGACAGCCCTCCGCCACCAGCAGGGCCAGCGCCTCATGCGCCTTGCGCACCAGCGGACAGGTCGTGTCGGTGATCGTATGCCCGGCCGCCAGCCAGCGGTCGCGCTCGACAGCGGCAACCCCGTGGGCGGTGATGACCACCCGCGAGGTGGCCGCCGGCGCATCCAGCGCTCCGCGTCTCACACCGACGGCCCTGAGATGGCGGTCAACGACCGGATTGTGGACGAGTTGACCGAGGACCGTGACGGGTTCCTGCGAGGCGGCGACGTGGGTGGCACGCAGGGCGTCACGGACGCCGAAACACATGCCTTGGTGACGGGCGAGATGGAGGTTCATGCGGTTGATGGGGTGGGTGTCTTGCTTGTGGTTGTGGGTTTTTACTTTGTAATACAAAGCTTAAAGGCAAAAAAGGTCAGCCGCGGGACGACCGCACAATCTGTTCGAGCAGGTCGAGGTAGCCCGTGAAGGCGCGCCGGCCGGAGGCGCTCAGCCGGTAACTGGTGCGGGGACGCGATCCGCTCTCATCACGGTGCTCAAGCACGTAACCTGCAGCCGCCAGGGTGCGCAGGTGGGTGATCAGGTTGCCGTCGCTCATGCCCAGTTCTGCCTTGAGATCCTGGAACGACCAGTCGCCGCGCCCGGCAAGCAGGGTCATAATCGACAGGCGACCCTTTTCATGGATCGTCTTGTCGAGTTGGCTGAAATCAATCATCGGAAGCCGGGGCGGTTGGACGACGAAGAAACACGGCGACCGCATAAGCCACGTGCAGCAGTCCGAAGGTGAGGCCCATGACCACCGCCGCCGGCGCCTCGTCGGAGGGCAACTGGCGCACGCGGTCATCAGCCACCCAAGCGAGGAAGAGGACCAGACCCGTGACCACGAAGGCCCAACCAAGACGAGTCAGCGAACGTGGCGAGAAACTCGCCGTCGCCAGCAGGCCTAGACCATGGCAGAGCGCCCAGATCAGCGCCCCCAGCGTGAGATTGTGCAAGCCAAGCATGAGGCCGAGTCCGAGCACCCCACCCACTCCCAGCGGCGGACACAGGGCCCGCAGCGCCGCCCGCATTCCCGGTGAAACGAACGGCCGCCCGTGGCGCAATGCCTCGCGTCGCAGCAGCGCCGTGTTGAGCGCCGAGACCAGGATCAGCAACCCCAGCCAAGACAGCACAAAGCCCTCCGGCCGGGACGCATCGACAAGGGCCATTCCCTCGCGCAACTGCAATGTCGAGAGAGCGACGGCCAGCAGACCTCCCGCCATTGCGGCCGGGGCTGAAATGGCGCGGTAGACGTGGGCCCGCTCCATCAGTGAGCGGATGACCCGCAGGTTCTCAAGTGCATCGTCTTGGTGGCTCATGAATTCACTTTGTAACAAAAAGTAAAACCGCGCAACAAAAACTTTGCTTCACAAAGTCAGATTTTCTCCCGTCCGGCAAAGGCCGGTGTCAGTTGGATCCCGGAGGCTCGTTCAAAAACGTCACCGTAGGCCAGCAGCCTCGCCTCCGACCAGGCATCCCCCATGAACGACAGACCCACAGGCAACCCATCCACCGCGCCCATCGGCACGGTCAGGTGCGGCCAGCCGGCAACCGCGGCAGGGGTCGATGCCGTACGCCCACCCCGATCGCCCTCGGCAAGCCGGATCGGCGTTGCCGGATCATTGGTGGCGCAGATCAGTGCGTCGAGACGGTGTTCCCTGAGAGTCGCGCCAATGCCCTTCGGACCTGCGAGTTCAATCGCCAGTTGTCGCGCCTCGGCGGCCTGTTCCTCGCGCCCCGCACGGCTCTCGGCCTCCTGAAAGAATTCCTGACCAAAATAAGTCAGTTCCCGATCCGCATGACTGGTGTTGTAGGCAATCACCTCGGCCAGCGAGCGAACCCTCCCGCCACGACGCTCCAGATAGGCATTGAGATCGCCGCGGAACTCGGTGAGCAACGCAAGCCAGGCCAAACCCGAAGCCTCGCGCTGATGAGGGATCTCCACGCCTTCCACCACCACGGCGCCGGCGGCACGCAACTGACCCAGCGCCTGCTCGAGGATCTCATGCACCCTGGGGTCCTTGCCGCAGAGCGAGCGCACGACCCCGAGACGGACGCCGCGGAGGGCGTCACCTCCCAGTCCTGCGGCATAATCGGTTTCGCGCCGCTCATCGACTCCCCCGGTCTGGGGATCCAGGGAATCCTCCCCGGCGAGGGCATTCAGCAGCAGGGCGGCATCACGAACGGTACGGGTCATCGGCCCGGCGCTGTCCTGCCAGCGGCTGAGGGGAATGATGCCGGCACGGCTGATCAATCCCACGGTCGGCTTCAGGCCGACAATGCCACAGCAGGATGCCGGACTGACAATCGAGCCG
Source organism: Prosthecobacter sp. (assembly GCA_030827515.1). Lineage (GTDB taxonomy): Bacteria > Verrucomicrobiota > Verrucomicrobiia > Verrucomicrobiales > Verrucomicrobiaceae > Prosthecobacter. Next base: position 90,018 of record JAUREI010000001.1, read on the forward strand.
TTGGTTTCCGTGCCAAGCGCCGCCGGTACCAGCCCAGCCGCCACCGCCGCCGCGGACCCTGAACTGGAACCGCTGGCCGTGCGACGCAGGTCGTGCGGATTGCGGGTCAGTCCGCCGCGGGCACTCCAGCCGCTGGTCGAGCGCGGGGACCGCAGGTTGGCCCACTCGCTCAGATTCGTTTTGCCAATCAGGACCGCCCCGGCCGCACGCAGTCGGGCGGCGACGGTGGCATCCCGTGCCGGTGTTGGCGCCTCCACCATGGCCAGCGAACCGGCGGTCGTGAGCATGCGATCCGCCGTGTCGATGTTGTCCTTCAGCAGGATCGGCACGCCGTGCAGGGGCGCGCGATACGCCCGCCTATCGAGTCGGCGGGCGATCTCGGCGGCGTCGGGATTGCGCTCCACCACCGCGCGCAGGGCCGGCGCTACTTGCTCGCAGGCGTCCATGCGCCTCAGGGCGTCGGCCACAAGATCCATGGCACCCCAGTCACCCGCCCTCATCCCCGCCAAATCGAGTCCTCCTTCCGGAATGCGCCGGCACCCGGCCAACGGCGCGGCCAGGACAGCGGCGCCAGCGGAGAGGACGGCTCGCCTTTTCATGGCGTCGGCAGACCGCTGATCTTGCAACCCTCGGCCCGATGCTGGGTTTCCGCCACGGCACGACCGGCCAGCACGGCTTCGAGAGCGTCGCGCAGGTCGCGGGTGGTGGCAGTGCGCTGTCGCTTTGTCGGCCCAAGATAGAGATCGTTGATGCGCCCGCGGTATTGAATGACACCCCGGGCAAAAACGACCGCCTCGGGAGTGGTCCGCGCGCCCGTCTCGGCGGCGAGCTTCTGGCCGTGATCCAGCAACACCGGCATCGTCACCTGAAACAGGTCGGCATGCTGCAGGGCGACCTCCGGCGTGACGGCGGGATCAGCGTGAACGAGATAGAAGCGTGCGGACCCGGCATGATCGGCCGCGATGCGGACGATCTCGGGCATGAAGGAACGCACGGTCGGACAGAACGGCGAGACGAAAAACAGCACCGCCGGCTGCGCATTGGCGGCCAGTGGTGCATGCAGCCTGGAGTCGGTGTCGGGAAGCTGCAAATCGGCGGCGATCGCGCAGCCCGCAACCAGCAGGAGGAGAGAGAGAATCTTGGCCATCATCGCACTCACCATCCCCCGCCCCGGGCCGGCTTGCAACGCCGGCTGGAGGGTCCCCGTGGGAAAATTGCGATTGCAAGAACGCCACCTCCGTGCGTTTTGGCGAACATGCACCGACTGCAAATCACCCTGCTGTCCGCCGTCTTCAGCCTCGGCCTGGTTCTAACCACCGCCGCCGCCCCACGGCCCAACATCCTTTTCATCCTGACCGACGACCAGCGCTGGGATGCCCTGGGACTTGGTGGCAGCCGGCACCTGAAGACGCCCCACATGGACCGTCTTGGCCGTGAAGGCGTGCATTTCCGCAATGCCTTCTGCACGACCTCCCTATGCTCGCCCAGCCGCGCCAGCATTCTCAGCGGCCTGTATGCCCACAAGCACGGAGTCGTGAACAATTTCACCGAGTATCCCGCCGGATTCAAAAGCTTCCCCATGGTGCTGCAGGAGCAGGGCTATGACACGGCCTACATCGGCAAGTGGCACATGGGTGAAAACAACGATGAGCCCCGGCCGGGCTTCAACTGGTTTGTCACCCACAAGGGACAGGGCAGCTACTTCGATACCGAATTCAACTTCAACGGCACCCGCCGGGAAGTCGTCAAAGGCTACTACACCCATGTCGTCACCGGCATGGCCGAGGAATGGCTGGGCCGCAAACGCGGCGACAAACCCTGGTGCCTGATGATCGGTCACAAGGCCCCGCATAGCTTCTATTACCCGGAACCGAAATATGAGAAGTCCTTCGAGGGCGTTCGTATCCCCTACCCCGAGTCGGCCTTCCATCTGGAGGACAAGCCAGAATGGATCACCGACCGCCTGCGCACTTGGCACGGCATCTATGGACCTCTCTTCGACTGGCGCAAGCAGTTCCCGGACGACAGCCCGGAAGCCGTCAAGGACTTCGAAGCCATGACCCGCGCTTACTGGGGAACCCTGCTTTCCGTGGACGACAGCGTCGGCCACCTCTACCAGCTTCTCCAGCAGCGCGGTGAACTCGACAACACCGTCATCGTCTTCATGGCCGACAACGGCATCCTCAATGGCGAGCACGGCATGGTCGACAAGCGCACGATGCACGAGCCCAGCATCCGCATCCCCCTTCTCGTCCGCTATCCAGGCCTGACGCCACCCGACCAGCCCAGAGTCATTGACCAGCAGGTTCTCACCCTGGACATGGCCCCCAGCCTGCTTGAACTCTGCGGCGCTCCAGCGCTTCCCGACGTTCATGGCAAGTCCTGGGTCAAGCTTGTGAAATCAGGCGATCCGGACTGGCGCAAGAGCTGGCTGTATCACTACAATTACGAAAAGCAGTTCCCCTACACCCCGAACGTTCGCGGCGTGCGCACCGAGTCCTGGAAATATGTCCATTATCCCCATGGCGACGGGAGCCCCGACCGTCACAAGGCCGAACTCTACAACGTCGAGTTCGATCCCGAGGAACGTCACAACCTCATCGACAACCCAAAGTATGCCGGCATCGTCGCCGAACTGAAGGTTGAACTGAATCGGTTGATGACCGAAGCCGGTCTGCCCGAAGGGACTGACCGCATGCCGCTTGACGAGGGAATCAAGTCCGAACTGCCCGACAAGACCATCCGTTAATTGTCCCGCGTCTGGCTGGCCGGGCCAACCGGAAGAAAAGGCGGTGACAAGCTTTGGCCGCCAATGTATAATTAGGCATTCGAATCAATGATGCCGCCCCCCAGTCGACCCTCCGTTTCGCCGACAAGCGGCTGCAGTGTTCTCGTCGGCGGCATCGAAGACCGCCTGCGCGTTCTGGGCAGCCGTCTCCCTGACCTTAGCCTGCAATTCTGCACTGCGGATGCCGGCTATGCGGAACAGGTCAGCCTGCTCAAGGAAGCGGACTTTGGCGTATTCGTGCACTCGGCACCCATCCATGACGCCGCCATTGGCGCTCTCACTGCAGCCCTGGAGAAGGCCGCCGGCCCGGAACTTCATGTCCTTCTGCTTGTGGACCAGCCGGAAAACCTGAAACCCTGGCGTGAGCGTCTCGACTTCCTCGGCAACCGCCTCCTGGTCGTGGCGGAACCTCTGCATGAACTGGAACTCATCCAGCTGCTCAACTTGCTGAGCGACAAACGTCGCCTCGAGCAGGCCGCCACGCTGGTTTCTGGAGGACGTAATCCCCCTCCCGCGGAGAGCGCCCCGTACATCGATGCCGCCCAGGAATTCATCCTCGTCGTGGACGACGATGAAACCATCACCCAGATCATGTCTCAGGTGCTGGTCGCCCATCAACACGCCACGATCACAGCCCACAATGCCGACGAGGCCTGGCGGCTTTGGCGCAGGCACCTCGATCGCATCTGTCTGGTCATCACCGACATCAACATGCCGGGCGGCGCCAATGGCGTGGAACTGGCCAGAGCCATCCAGCAGGACCGCCCCAACATTCCCGTGATTTACACGAGCGGCCAGCGGGCCACGGCCGCCCACTCCACCCTCAAGGCGGGCGTCAACTACCTGCCGAAACCCTTTGGCATGAACGACCTGCTTCATGTCGTGCAACTGAATCTCGGCGCGGACAAGCCGCAGTGAGCGCGGACAGCGCTCCCTCCACCCATCCCCCTCACTCGCCGACCGAGGAAGCAGCCCGCCTTGAGGCCCTACACACCTACGGGGTGCTGGACACGCCGCCGGCACCCGCCTTCGGCACGCTCAAACCCTCGGGCTAAGCCTGAGCGAAGTCACCGACAAGCCCGTGCGCTCCGGCAGGGGTGCGGTGATGCTCCTCATCGACGACGAAGAACCCGCCGTGACCAAGATCACAAGCCGCACCCTTGAGGCTCACGGCTACCATTTGCTGACCGCGGGAGACGGGGCCGAGGCGGTTGCCCTCCATGCCAGACACCAGCCCAGCATTCAGCTTGTCCTGACCGATATGATGATGCCCATAATGGACGGCGCCATCACCATTCAGGTGCTCAAGTGCGTCAATCCGAAGGTGCAAATCATTGCCGCGAGTGGACTTAGCGACGCAAGCACCCCGGAAAAGGCCCTGCATTTCGGCGCAAGGCGCTTCCAGCCCAAGCCCTGCTACACCGAAGCCCTGCTCGGTGCCATTCGCGAGATTCTCGACGAGCGCCGAAGAGGCTGACGGCCACCCGGCGAAATCCAGCAAACGCTCGGCCGGACTCAGACGCGGGTGAGTTGGCGGCGCAGGGAGATCTCCAAGATCGTAATGAAAGCTCCCAGGCTCAACAGGATGACCATGCTGTTGATCCACACAGTCTCAAATTCGGTGCCAAAGTAGGTCTTCGAGGTGCCAAAAAAAACATTGGGACTGCTCTTCCGCCGGTAGTCGGTGCGCTCCATCTCGGCTTTGGTGACCAGGTCCAGGACCTTGCGGTTGACGTAAATTTCCTCCGCGCTGACCCCATCCTGCTGGGCAAGGGCGCGCTCCAGCAGTTCGGGGGTCAACCGACCCCGCAGAGTGGCATCCCAGATTTCGCCGAGCATGCCGGCCGCGGCGGCACTGTTCTGCGCGTACAACCCCGAGACCACGGCCAACCCCTGCTTGGCGGCGTCGAGTTCACGCTGCTGGGCCGGAGTCATCTTGACTTCCGGCGGCAGGTTGACGAGTTGCTGGATGCGCGACTCCAGAAGATCCTGGGCGCGTGTCAGCGGGTTGAGCTTGGCCTGGGAAATCAGCATGGCCTCATAGCTCCAGCGGAGCGGCATGAACTGGCAGATGAAGGGGACCTTGAGCTTGGTCTTGCTGTCCTCCTCGGCGCCGACGCCGGCCTTGGCCAACCAGGGCCTCAGCGAGTAAATGAGGTCGAGATTGCGGTTCATCTCCTCGTACTTGATGAGGGCCCCTCCAAGGATGATCTGCGGAATCAGCAACAGTGGAATGGTGTTGATGGCGGTGCGGCTGTCGTTGACCAGGCTTGAAACCAGCAAGCCCAGGCAGGCGCCCGTCAGGGCGGTCAGGAACATCCACCAAAGGTGGACAAAAAACATGTCGCGCACCTCCAGCATCCAGTTGCCAATGAGCAGGTAAATGAAGCACTGGACGAGAGCGAAGGCACTGAGCGAGAGGATCTTGCCGCAGAGGTAGTAGAAGGTGCGCAGGTTGTGGTTCCGCTCCCGGTTGAGCAGGTGGCGGTCGCGGATGATCTCGTCGGCACTGTTGGTGAGGCCGAGGAACATGGCCACCACCAGGCTCATGAAAAGCCAGGTGGGTATGTGAAAGGCGGTGGCAAAGGTGTAGCTGTCCTCCTCGCTGTACTTGAGCACGCTCGAAATCAGGAAGGCCAGCAGCGGTGCCTCGAGAAGCGTTGTCAGCAGGTTGGTGCGGTTGCGCAGCTTCGAAAGGAAGGCGCGCTTGAGCATGGTGTAAAAGAGAATGCTCTCCTCGCGCACGGTGTGCCGGGGCGGCCGCGGCACGGTTCTGGCACGACTGCCCGTCTGGGTGTCCTCGCGCGGGCGGGCGATCAGGTTCGTACTGCCCGGGGCTGACTGCGCCTTGGCCATGCTTTCCAGCAGCAGATGGCTCTGGTAGCGGTCACGCCAGAAGTTGGGCGGGAAGCGGCGGGCCGCCACCAGGTGTCCGTCGGCGCTCCGCTCCTGAATGATGTCGCCGCCAATGTCGCGCAAAGGCGTCTCGAGCACGTCAAATACAAAATCCGGCGTGAGGTTGGCGGGCAACTCCGCTTCGGGTTGGCCGGTCTCGTCATTGTAGGCCTTCCAGAAATACTCGATCATCGCCTGGGGCGTGCCGAAGAAGGCCATGCGGCCGCCTTTGTCGAGCAGCAGGGCCTTGTCGAACATCTGAAGCAGCTTCATGCTCGGCTGATGGATCGAGCAGATGACGATCTTGTGCCGGGCCAGGCTGCGGATGATCTCAAGGACGTGCTCGCTGTCCTTTGAGGAAAGGCCCGAGGTCGGCTCGTCAAACAGGTACACGTCCGAGATGCCGATCATGTCGAGACCAGCATTCAGGCGCTTGCTCTCGCCGCCCGAGAGAAATTTTTGCTGAGGCGTCCCGGCCAAGCGTTTGCGCAGATCTGCGAGGCCAAGTTCCGCGAGCTTGGCCTCGACCCGCTTGCGCCGCTCTTCAGTTTTCAGGTGCGGGCAGCGCACGGCCACCGAGAAGTCGAGGTTTTCCTGAACCTTGAGCAGGGGGTCGAAGGCGTCCTCCTGGGGAATGTAGGCGATGTAAGGCGTCAGGTTCGGTAAGTTCTGGTAGAGCGACAACCCGTTCATGCGGATCTCGCCGGAACGGGTGCGCAGATGGCCGCCGAGGGCCCTCAGCAGGGTGCTCTTGCCGCAACCGCTAGGACCCATGACACAAATCATCTCACCACGCCGTGCCTGAAAGCTGATGCCGTCGAGCGCGGTGTCCTTGCTGTCGTACCGATGCGCCAGTTCACGCACCTCAATCTGGCGGATGATGTTGCGCTCCTCCTCAATGATGCGATCGGCGAAATGGCAGCGCAGGAACTGACCCTCGCCGAGTGTGATTGTGTCGCCGTCGCTCAGCGCGATGCGGTCACGCACAAGCACCTGGCCGACGTGCACCGGCCGCGAGGCACGCAGCAGTTCAAGGGCGCCGGTCTTGTGGGCATAGTTGCACTCGATGCGCAGGAGAATCTCCCCCTCGGTGTCCTGGGAGAGCAGAATGTCGCCCTCGTCGAGCAACTCGGGGTTGTTGGAGACCAGGTAGGTGTTGCGGCTGCCCTCGAGGCGAAACTGACCGCCGAATTCCTGGGCACGCACCCGCAGGTCGCGCAGGGAGATCTCGATTTCCCCCTTGGCGATGAGACTGTCCTCAATCGACGCCTCGACGCGGGTGCCGGCCCGCAGCGGCACCCCATTTAGGGAGGCATCCGTGTTGCGCAGTGCCTCGACCGTGACCCCCAGTCCGAAACTGATGCGCAGCTCGGTCCCACGCGCCCGCTGTGGCGCGATTTCGGCGTCACCCGTGTCGGTGAGGGTCAGGTAAAGCTGGGTGCCGGCAACGGTCTTCTTCGCGTTGAAATAGGCGATCAGGTCGTTGTAATCCAGGGTAACGTCCTCCAGCAGCACCCGCTCGCCGGGATACAGGCGGGAAAAGTCCCCCGCGGCCAGGCGGCGGCTGCGCACCAGCACCGGCAGTTCGCCCGTGTTCTTCAGCAGCACGAGCGTCTGGTAACGAAAGGCCATCACGGAACAGCCCGATGAAAGCGAGCGAAGCAGGACGTCACAGCCCTCCCCCGAACCGATGCGCAGCGTCTCCAGCGGTTGGCCCGATTTGGAGGCAAAGTCCTCATCGGCGGGCCGGTCGCCGGAATTGAGCTGGTAAACGATGTCAATCGCCTGGGCGGCAATGCCCAGGTTGGTCGTGAAGAGGTAGAACTCGACCATCATGCGCTGGTCGGTGAGCGAGCGGGAGATCAGAAGATAAAGCTGCACGCAGAGCAGCACCTTCTGCTCGAGGGTGAGTTCGTCGCTCAGTTCGTTGGCTCGTTTGTTGAGATCCTGAGGCTGCTGCAGCGCCTCGAAATACAGGCGGCGCAGGTCCGCGTAGAGAGCTCCGCTGTAATCGTAGCGCAGGTACCCGAGGGAGGATTCAATTTCATCCTCCTCCACCGAGCCATCGAGCTTGGAAAAGCCGGCAAACACCTCAATCAGCACAGGCAGCATGGCATTGCCATCGCGCGCGGCCAGCCCCGCCCCGGCGGGCTCGCCACCCCGCCCCATCCAGCGGGCCACCCTGCGCAGGATTCCCTCGGGACCGTCCGGCGTCGTCTCGGGACGCCGTGTCAGGCTCGGGCGTGGCAGTTGGGAGGTGCTCATGCGGGACGTGCGATCCAGCCTTCGGCGCGGGGGTCTGCGCTTGCAAGTTTCAAGTTGGGGCATTCACGACCGCCTCCCCCGGTTTTTTGCAGATGCGTCTCGCCAAGCCGCCCGATTTCAGGTTGAATGGAGCATGCTACTTGAGGCCGCCATTCCCGCCCTTTGCCTCCTCTGGGCCCTACTTTGCCTGCGTTTTTACACCCTGATCAGTCGCGACAACATCTGGCAGCGCCGCCTCATCGCCATAGGTGCCGGCCTCGGTGCCGGTCTGATCTGGCTGCTCGGCTCCATGCTCCTGCCCTTTCTGTGTCACACGGAACCCCCGCCATCGAGCGCGATCGAGTCCGCCGACGAAGTTCGCATCCGACCCGCCCAGTGACGGATCCGCCCCTTTTTGCGCCTTGCCAGCGCGCTCCAAGTCGTCACTGTGCCGGCAGCCAACCATGACCCTTGACCTCGGCGCCCGGCTGCCGCGTTCCTATCAGCGCCAACTTTACCGCCTGCTTGCGCCCGCCATCGAGGGTGCGCTCGGGCTGCGCGGTCTCGAATCCATCTATCAGCGTGCGGTCGCCCTGCAGGAATCGCACCCGGATGGAAGCAACTGCCGCACCTGGTTCGAATCCGTGCTCGGCGCCATGGATGCCGCCGGTGAATTTGAGGAACCGGCAGACTTCGAATTCCCCGGCACCGGCCCGCTCGTCATCTTCGCCAACCACCCGTTTGGCATTCTTGATCCGGTCATCCTCGCCCACTATGCCGCCCGTCACCGGCCCGACGTCAAGGTGATGACCAACGCCCTGCTTGGCGCCTTTGAGCATCTCCGTCCGCACATCATCCCGGTGAACCCCTTTGGCGGACCCACCGCCGCGAAGGAAAACCTCGCCGGCATGAAGGAAGCACTCTCGCACCTTCGACGCGGGGGGGCTCTGGTGATCTTTCCCTCCGGCGAAGTCTCCCGCTACCGCCCCGGCCGGGGCATTGAGGATCCCGTCTGGAGCAGCCACGTCGGTTCCCTGGTCCGCCGCACCCAGGCCACCGTGCTGCCGGTGTTCTTCCCCGGTCGAAACAGCGCCCTGTTCCATGCCGCCGGACTGATCCACCCGCGCCTGCGCACCGGACTGCTGCTGCGCGAATTCTGCAACCAGCGTGGCACCCGGGCGCCCATGCGCGTCGGCACGCCCCTGCCCTTCGCGCGCTTGAAGAAGTTCGCGGACGACGAGGCCCTCACCAAGTTCCTGCGCATTCACACCTTCGTTCTTTCGGGCCGGCGAGCCGGGACGGAGGAAGTTCCCGCCCCACCCGCCAACGCCGCAACTCAGCGCCTGGAACCGGGCAGGCGGGACATCCTGGATGAAGTCACCCGGCTGCGCGAGAAGGGATCCCGCCTCGTCCATCAGGGGGGCTTTGGCGTCTACATCGCGCACTGCCATGAAATCCCGACCACCCTTCAGGAGATCGGCCGACTTCGCGAGCAGACCTTCCGCCAGGTCGGCGAGGGCACCGGTCTGGAGGTCGATCTCGACCGCTTTGACCGCCATTACGAGCACCTGTTTCTTTGGGACGAGACCCAGGGCCGGATTGCCGGCGCCTACCGCCTGGGACGGGCCGATCTCATCCTGCGCGAGTACGGACCGTCCGGTCTTTACACCAGCACCCTGTTCAAGTTCGAGAAACCCTTCCTCGCCAGCCTCGGCAGTGCCGTGGAAATGGGGCGCAGCTTCATCACCCGGGACTACCAGCGCAACCTGAGCTCCCTGCCCCTTCTGTGGCGCGGCATCGCCCAGTGGATGGCCCGCAACGAGCGCTACACCAAACTGTTCGGACCGGTCAGCATCAGCAAGGACTACGACAGCCTGAGCCGGAAGATGATGGTCGAGTTCCTCCAGGAAAACTGCCTGCACGAAGACCTCGCCAGCTATGTCAAACCGCGCAACCCCTTCCGCTACCTGCGCGGGCGGCGCATGATGCGCGAGTTCATCAGCGCCAATCTGCGCGATGTCGACGACTGCTCGGCGCTGATCTCCAGTGTGGAAACCGATGGCAAGGGCATCCCGGTGCTGCTCAAGCATTACCTTCGCCTGAACGGCACCATCCTCAGTTTCAACGTCGACAAGGATTTCTCCTCCGTCATCGACGGCCTCATCCTCGTCGACCTCACCGAGACTGAACCGCGCCTGCTGGCCAAATACATGGGCGAGGAACAGTGCCGCGCCTGGCTTGCCCGGCATCGCCCCGACGTGGACGACACCATCCGCGCTTGACCTGCGCCGCTTGCTTTCCTAGGTCGGGAGCGCGCATGACCCGCTTCCGCCCCTGCATCGACCTCCACGAAGGCAAGGTCAAACAAATCGTCGGTTCCACCCTCCGCGACCACGGTCCCGGTCCGCGTGTCAATTTCGTCAGCGATCGGGATCCGGCCTGGTTTGCGGAATTGTACCGCCGAGACGGCATCACGGGCGGGCACGTCATCCTCCTCGGCCCCGGAAACGAAACCGCCGCCAGGGCCGCGCTTGCCGCCTGGCCGGGCGGACTGCAGGTCGGTGGCGGCATCCGGCCTGAAAACGCGTCGCACTACCTGGAGGCCGGCGCCAGCCATGTCATCGTCACCAGCCATCTTTTCGAGGCCGACGGTCATTTTTCCGAGGCCCGGCTCGACGCCATGGTGCGCGCCACCGGTCGGGAACGGTTGGTCATCGATCTCAGTTGCAAAACCGTCGACGACGGCTGGACCGTGGCGATGAACCGCTGGCAGACCCTCACCGACCTCGAGATCACGCCCGCCACCCTGCAGCACCTGGCCGGCAACTGCAGCGAATTCCTCATCCACGCCGTTGATGTCGAGGGTAAGTGCGAGGGCATGGACGAGGCCCTGGTGCGATTCCTCGCCGAACACAGTCCGGTGCCCGCCACCTACGCCGGCGGGATCCGCCACCTCGATGACCTGCACCGTCTCGACGAACTCAGCGGCGGTCGCCTCGACGGCACCATCGGCAGTGCCCTCGACCTGTTTGGCGGTTCGGGCGCGCGCTACGAAGACTGTGTTGCCTTCAACCGCCGCCCCGTGCCATAAAGCCTTTCCCCCATGCGAATCCTCCGTCACCTCGATTCCACCGGCAAGACCGCCTACGCCGCGCTGCAACCCGACGGCCGTGCGCTTGCCATCGAAGGCTGCATCTTCAGCGAGCACACCGTCACCGATCGCGAGGCGGACATCGTCAAGCCGCTCGCTCCGCTGAAGCCGCGCGCCATTCTCTGCATTGGACTGAACTACAGGTTCCATGCCGAGGAAAGCGGCGCCGCCATCCCGGAGAACCCGGTGCTGTTCATGAAGCTGCCCGGTTCCGTGCAGAATCCCGGCGACCCCATTCTGATCCCCACCCACCTGAAGAGCGACCGTGTCGACTACGAGTGCGAACTCGCCGTCGTCATCGGCAAGACCGCCAAAAACGTCAGCCGTGAGGAGGCCCTGGATCACGTGCTTGGCTACACGTGCGCCAACGACGTTAGCGCCCGCGACTGGCAAAAGAGTGGCGGTGGTGGCCAGTGGTGCAGGGGCAAGACCTTCGACACCTTCTGCCCGCTTGGCCCCGTGCTGGTCACCCGCGACGAGATCCCAAATCCGAATGCACTCGCCATCAAGACCGTGCTCAACGGCGAGACGGTCCAGAACTGGAACACGAACGACATGATCTTCGACGTGCCCACCCTGATTGCCTTCCTCAGTGGCAGCACGACCCTTGAGGCCGGCACCGTCATCCTGACCGGCACACCGCACGGCGTCGGCATGGCGCGCAAACCCCCGCTCTGGATGAAGGATGGCGACACCGTCACGGTCGAAATCGAAGGCATTGGCACCCTCACCAACCCTGTCCACAACGAATAGCCGCATGCCCGCCTCCGCCTACGGCCAACTCGTCGCGCTTGCCCGCGAGATCGCCCTGCTTACTTCAACCGAGGCCCTGCTCTCCTGGGACCAGGAGACTTACATGCCGGCCGGCGCGCTCGACCATCGCGCGCGCCAGCTCGCCTACCTCAACGGCAAGGCCCATGGCCTCGCCACCTCGAACGCCTTCCGACGCCTGCTCGACAAGGCCGAAGGTCAGACATCGGAAACCCCCTATCATGCCGGCAACCTCCGTGAGCTCCGACGCCAGCACGAGCGCGCGGCCCGCCTGCCCCAGCTTCTGGTTCAGGAGGAGAGCGCCGCCTGCGCCCATGCCAAGGCCGCCTGGACGGAGGCCCGACGCAAGACCGACTTCACGAACTTCGCCCCGCATCTGCAGGTTCTGGTCGACCTCGCCCGCCGCAAGGCGGACCTTTGGGGCTACACCGACGAACCCTATGACGCCCTGCTCGAAACCTATGAGCGCGGCGCCCGCACCCGCGCCATCGCGGAACTTTTCGACCGACTGCGACCGGAACTGGCGGCCATCGCCCAGGAGGCCGTGGCGCGCAGCGCCGGACGCAAATCCGCCCTGCCCGGCGGTCGTTACCCGGTGGCAAAGCAGCAGCAGCTCAATGCCGAAATCGCCGCCAGCATCGGCTTCGATCTCGACTGTGGCCGCATCGACACCACCGCTCACCCCTTCTGCACGACCCTCGGCCCGCGCGACGTGCGCCTGACAACCCGCTACGACGAGCGTGATTTCACCTCCTCCCTCTTCGGCGTTCTCCATGAGGCGGGTCACGGACTCTACGAGCAGGGTCTGCCGCCCGGTGACTTCGGCCTGCCCTCCGGCACCTCCTGTTCGCTGGGCATCCACGAGTCCCAGAGCCGGCTCTGGGAAAACCACGTCGGCCGCTCGCGCCCCTTCTGGGAAAAATGGCTGCCGCGCGCCCGGGAGCTTTTCCCACAGCTGCGCAAGGTGCGCCTGAACGATTTTCTGCGCCACCTGCACCGCGCCCGCTACTCCTACATTCGGGTGGAGGCCGACGAGGCCACGTACGATCTGCACATCCTGCTGCGTTTCGACATTGAGCGACGCCTCATCCTCGGTGAACTGCCGGTGGCACAGGTGCCCGAGGCCTGGAACGCGGGATTCCGCGAGCTCTTTGGCATGACTCCCCCGGATGCCGCCCGCGGCTGCCTGCAGGACATCCACTGGAGCATGGGCGGACTTGGCTACTTTGCCACCTACACCCTCGGCAACCTCAATGCCGCCCAGTTATTCGCCACGGCCCGGCGTCAGCGCCGGATTGCCGCGGGTCTGGAGAAGGCCGATTACGCCCCCCTGCTGGCTTGGCTGCGCGAAAAAGTCCACAACCAGGGGGGCGCCCTCCTTCCCGGCGAAATCATGGCAAACGCCACCGGCAAGCCCACCCAGGCCCAGTGGCACCTGAAGCACCTGCGCGCCCGCTTTTTGCAAAACGCAAAAAAATCGTGAAACTGCCGACAGGGCTCCGCGTTTAAGGCGCATCGCACAGGGTTGGCCCCCGCCAAAACCCGGCGCTTTCAAACCAAACACACCAACGAGAACATGAAATCCATCGCAACCCTCCTCGCCCTTCTGGCCTTCGCCGGCATCGCCCTGGACGCCTCCGCCCAGGAAAAGAAGAAGCAGGATCCTGAAAAGGTCTTCGCCAAAAAGGACGCCAATGGCGACGGCAAACTCAGCAAGGAAGAATTCGCCAAGGGCGCCAAGGACGCCGCCATGGCCGAAAAAGCCTTCGGTGCCAAGGACAAGGACAAGGACGGCAGCCTGAGCAAGGAAGAGTTCGCCGCTGCTCCGAAAAAGAAGAAGGGCGCCTGATCCTTCCTCAAAATCCAACCCGACACCGCACCCGCCCCGCGCGTGTGCGGTGTTTTTTTGTAACTCCACCCCCTGAAAGCCCGGCCACGGAAGCGACGAAATAATCTGTTCATGCGCCTGCCCGCCCTCCTGCCCTGCGTTCTCCTGCTCGTTCCCTCCGCCCTGCCGGCGGCGGTCGACTACCTGGCGCAGATCAAACCCCTGCTTCAGACCCACTGTGTGAAGTGTCACGGCACCAGCACTCAAAAGGCCGGTCTCCGTCTCGACACCGCCGCAGCGGCACGCAAGGGGGGCGGTCGCGGGAGCGCCTTCATTCCGGGCCGGCCCGAAGACAGCCTGCTTTTTCAGGCCGTCACCGGTACCCATGCGGAAATCGCCCAGATGCCCTACAAGCGCGGTCCGCTCGATTCCTCGCAGCTGGATCTCCTTCGCCTGTGGCTCCAGGAGGGAGCCACCGCTCCCGCAGAGGAAACGCCCAGTGACGACCGTCACTGGGCCTACATCGTTCCGGTTCGACCGCCGGTTCCTGAACGTGCCGATGCCCCGCACCCCATTGATGCCTTCCTGCGCACCCGCCTCGACCAGGCCGGCCTGAAACCCTCCCCGCCCGCCGCGCCGGAAACCCGCCTGCGCCGGCTTGCCCTTGATCTGACCGGCCTGCCTCCAACGCCGGAGGAAATCGAGCGTTCCCTCACCGGCGGCGATGAGGCGGCGGAAATCGAACGCCTGCTTGCCAGCCCCGCCTACGGCGAGCGATGGGGGCGCTGGTGGCTCGACCAGGCACGCTACGCCGACAGCAACGGATACAGCATTGATGCCCCGCGCAGCATCTGGCCCTGGCGCGACTGGGTGGTCCGCGCCTTCAACGCCGACCTGCCCTTCGATCAGTTCACCGTCGAGCAACTGGCCGGCGACCTGCTGCCCGGGGCCACACGCGAGCAACGGATCGCCACCGGCTTCCACCGCAACACCCAGATCAATCAGGAGGGCGGCATCGACAAGGAACAGTTTCGCATCGAGAGCGTCTTCGACCGGGTCGCCACCACCGGCACGGTCTGGCTGGGTCTCACCGTCGGCTGCGCCCAGTGCCATGACCACAAGTTCGACGCCCTGAGCCAGCGCGAATTCTACCAGTTCTTTGCCTTCTTCAACAATCAGGACGAGCCCACCCTGCCCGTCCCGGATCCCGGCCAGGATCCCGAGCGCCAGAGGGCCGAACTCAGGGAGGTTCAAGCCCGTCTCGATGCCCACATTGCGGCACGACGCGACGCGCTTGTGGCTTGGGAAAAGGACCTCAACGCCACCGCCCGCAAGGCCCTGCCCGCCGCCGCCGCCAAGAGCCTTGCCAAGCCTTCGGCGAAACGCTCAGCCGCTGATCAGCGGCTTCTGTTCAAGGCCATGACCGGCACCGGTGACCCGGTGTTCAACCCCCTCTTCGACCGGCAACTGCAGATTGAGGACGCGCTTGCCAAGGGGCCAACCACCCTCGTCCTCAGTGAACGGTCCGAACCCCGCCGAACCACGGTCTACGTGAAGGGCGACTTCACGCGACCAGCCGAGGAGGTGACCCCGGCCACGCCGGCGGTCCTGCCTCCCCTGCAGGCGAAACAACCCACCCGTCTGGATTTTGCCCGCTGGCTGGTGCGCCGCGATCACCCGCTCACCGCCCGTGTGCTCGTCAACCGCGTCTGGCAGCAATACTTCGGCCGGGGCCTCGTCGAAACTGAGAACGACTTCGGCACCATGGGCACCCTTCCCTCGCATCCCGAACTGCTCGACTGGCTCGCCGTCGAGTTCATGGACAAGGGCTGGAGCCTGAAAAACCTGCATCGTCTCATCGTCAGCAGTGATGCCTACCGTCAGTCCAGTGCCGTGACCCCTGAGGCACGCAAGGCGGCCGCCGGTGTCGATCCCGACAATCGTCTGCTCTGGCGACAAAACCGCCTGCGCCTCGACGCGGAAATCGTCCGCGACGTCGGCCTTGCCGCCAGCGGCCTGCTCTCGCCCAAACTCGGCGGTCCTCCCGTGTATCCTCCCATCCCCGAGGGCGTGATGTCCCTTGGACAGGTCAAGCGAGCCTGGCCGGTCAGTCAGGGGGAAGACCGCTACCGGCGGGGGCTCTACACCTTTGTTTTCCGGGCCACCCCGCCGCCGGGTCTGAGTGTCTTCGACGCCCCCGACGGCTTCAGCACCTGCACCCGCCGCCTGCGCAGCAACACACCCCTTCAGGCGCTGACCCTGCTCAATGACGCCGCCTTCGTCGAGTTCGCCAAGGCCCTCGAAAAACGCATCGCAAGCGAAGGCCTGGAAACGGCCTTTCGCCGCTGCACCGGACGCCGGCCCTCCGCCGAGGAAATGACTTCCCTGGCAGCCCTGACGTCCTTCGAGGCGGCGCGGGTGCTGCTCAACCTCGATGAAACCATCACGCGGGAGTGAACCCGA
>JAUREI010000121.1 GCA_030827515.1 Prosthecobacter sp.
AGATCTGCACGTCGTCGATCCACACCGTCGAGCCGACGAGGAAGCTGAACCAGCGTTTTACCGGATGGGCGAAGCCGTCCGAGCGATGGCTGGCGATTTTCTTGCCGTCGAGGCTCAGGCGCATTTCCTTGCCCTCGGTGACCAGCACCAGCTCGTGCCATTTCGTGTCGGCCTTGAAGGGCACCGTGTGGCTCTTGGTTTTCAGCAGTGCTTCCAGGTCCGCCGGCAGCTTTTCCTTGCGCTCCAGGTAGCCCTGGCGGCGGCCGCGGATCTCCAGGTTCATGACGCCGGTTTTCTGATCGATCAGCGTCACGTTGGTCGGCGACAGAATGCCGTAGCAGAGGTGACCGGCGTGCACGCCCGGGTTGGTCTCGCGGTCGACGAAGCCGAGTTGCAGTGATTCCGCCGGGTTCAGTCCGGGGAACCGGAAGCGAATGATCGCGCCGCCATCGGTGAAACCCGCCTCGTGGTGGATGTGGGCCGCGTGACCGGCCTCCTTCGTGGCGCTGGCAATTTTCAGAATGCCGTCGTCGAGATCGGCCTGCTTGAGCTGCGGCACGCGGTCGGCAGTGGCGCTGTTCCAGCCGTTGCCGATCGCCTTGGCGAGATTGCCGTCCTCCTCGCGCTCGAAGGCGTCATGGAAGATCTGCGTGCCCTTGGTGCGCAGCCAGGTGGCATCGTCCTGCGGGGCGGCGGCGGCGCTGAGAGCGACGAGCAGGGAGAAGAAAACGGTTTTCATAGCGGCGCAGTTTGCACGGCGCACGCGTTCAGGCCAGCAGATCTTGGTGGCTGAGAGCGGCGTAACCTGCGTGCTGCGGAAAGCGCGGCTGCCGCTGGACGAAGCGCTTGGGCTTGCTAGCCTCGGCGCATGACATTCGATTGGAACGACAGAATCGTTGTCGTCACTGGGGGTGGCGGCGGCATGGGCCAGGCGGCTGCGAAGCGGTTTGCCGAGGCCGGGGCAAAAACCTTCGTTTTTGGCCGCACCCTGGAATCGTTGGAGGAAACCGCCGCGCTGTCGCCGCGCATCGTGCCGGTCGTCTGCGATGTCGCCGACTCCGCCAGCGTTGCCGACGCCATGCGGACCGTGCTGGCCTCCGGCGTGCCCTTCGCCCTCATCCACACCGCCGGCATCAACACGCCCGATCGCTTTCTGGCGCACGCCGATCCGGCCCGCATCGCCAGCGAGGAGAGCTGGCGTCGGGTCATGGACATCAACGTGCTCGGCGTCGTCCACATGATCCAGGCGGTGGCCGGACCGATGGCCGGCGCCGGCGGTGGGCGCATCGTCGTGGTTTCATCAACCGCCGGCCACGGCTTCGACTCCTATGCCGGTGTGCCCTACACGGCGAGCAAGTGGGCGGTGCATGGCCTGCTGTTCACCGCGCGCATGCAGCTCAACGCCTCCGGCATCGTGCTTTCCGAATACGCCCCCGGCGAGGCCAACACGCCGATCGTCGACAAGCGCCCCGTGCAGCCCGAACCCGAGCACCGTGCGACGATGATCCAGACCGGCGACTGCGCCGAGGCGCTGTTTTTCATCGCCTCACAGTCGCACAGCATGGGCGTGATCCAGCTGCCCGCCTACCAGCCCTTCGGCGGCATGCCTCCCCCCATCACGGCCCCCTGGCTGCAGGGATTGAACATCGGCCCGAAGTGAGCCGGGGACGGGCCTTGTCTCAGCGGGCAAAGCGGTCGGGTGACAGCAGTTCCAGCGGGACGGGTGACGGCTCGTGATCGAGCAGGCCGGCAACGATGCTTCCGGTGGCCGGGGCTAGGCTGAGACCCATCATCGCATGGCCGGTGGCCAGGGTGAGGTTGGTCCAGCGCTGCGTGCGTCCCAGGTAAGGCATGCCATCGGGCGGCACAGGGCGAAGACCGCTCCACGGGCGGATGTCGGCGAAGTCCGCGTCGGCAAAGGCCGGGAAATACTCCTGGAACGAGCGGATGATGCCGCGCACCCGACGCTCCTGGATGGCTTCATTGAGTCCGTCGAGGGCCATCGTGCCGCCCACCCGCAACCGGCCCTGCATGGGCGTGACGGCAAGCCGCGCCTCGGTGCAGATGCTGCACAGCTGCGGCAGTTGCGCCGGCTTGTCGAGGGTCAGGCTGTAGCCCTTGCCGGCCTGCATCGGGATTCGCAGGTCGAGCTGGCGGGCGAGCCCGGCCGACCAGACACCGCCGCACAGCACCACCTCATCCGCCCCGATCTGGCCAGCGGAGGTTTGGAGCGCACGCAGCGCCCGGCCTTCCGTGGCAAAACCGTCCACCTCCGTTTCCCAGCGCAGCTCCACGCCGAGTCGCTCAAGTTCGCCCTCCAGGGCGAGGACGAAACGCTCGGGCGACAGATGGCAGTCGAGCGGGAAGTGGACGCTGCCCGCGACCGACAGGCTCACGTCCGGATCGAGGGCGGCGGTGGCCCTGGCATCGAGCACTTCCGCAGGCATGCCGAGTTCGCGGCTGCGCAGCGCCAGCGGCGCCTCCTCGTCGAGCACGCGCTGCGTTTTGCAGAGCATGAGCAAACCGCGCTTTTCCAGACCGAATTCCAGGCCGATCTCCTCAAAACAGCGACGGCTGAACAGGCCGAGTTCCGCCAGCACCGGGGCGGCGGCCTCGACGCGTTGGCGGGTGGCGGCGCGCAGGAACTTCCAGCCCCAGTCCGCCAGGCCGGCGTCGAGCCGGGGCCGAATGTAGAAAGGCGACTCCGGATTGGCCATCCAGCGCAGACCAAGACGAACCATGCCCGGTGCTGCCAGCGGGATGAAGTGACTCGGCACAATCATGCCGGCATTGCCGAGGGAACAGCCGTCGCGTTGGCGCGACTTGCGCTCCAGCACCGTCACGCGCATGCCGCGCCGGGCGCAATGAAGCGCGGTGCACAGGCCGATGACGCCGGCCCCAAGAATGACGACGTGGCGGCTCATGGACGGAGGTGACGAACGAGAAACTCCATGCGCAGGCGCGACCCGTAGGGGGTTTCCGCCGCGCCGTGGCCGGTGCCGAGGATCGGCATGAAGTCGAAGGTTTTGCCGGCCTTCTGCAGGGCGGCCACCACTTGCAGCGTGCTGGCGGGATCCACATTGGTGTCGAGTTCACCGACGATGAGCAGCAGGCGCCCCCCGAGCTTGTGGGCATCCACCGCGTTGCTGCTTCCGGCGTAGCTTTCATCGACCGGCCAGCCCATCCACTGCTCGTTCCACCAGATCTTGTCCATGCGGTTGTCATGGCAGCCGCAGTCCGCCACGGCGACGTGATAAAAATCCGCGTGATCGAGCAGGGCGCGCATCGCGCTCTGGCCGCCGGCACTGCCGCCGTAGATGCCAACGCGGGTGAGATCCATCCATGGGCGGGTCTGCGCGGCGGCCGTGATCCACTTCCTGCGATCCGGGAACCCGGCGTCCTTCAGGTTCTTCCAGCAGACGTCGTGGAAGGCCTTGCCGCGATGGTTCGTGCCCATGCCGTCAAGCTTGACGACAATGAAGCCCAGTTCCGCGATCTGGTGCATGCCCATCAGACGGCCAAACTCCTTCGGGGCGAAGGCCGCGTGCGGCCCGGCATAGATCTCCTCGACCACGGGATAACGTTTCGCCGGATCGAAGTGCGAGGGCTTGAGGATCACACCATGGATGTCGGTGGTGCCGTCGCGCCCCTTGGCAACGAAACGCTCGGGCAGGGTCCAGCCGGCGGTGAGCAGGGCGGTGGCATCGGCCCGCTCGAGTTCACAGACGAGCGCACCGTCTTGACTGCGGCGCAGTTCCGTCACCGGCGGATGATCGGCGCGCGACCAGGAGTCGACAAAGTAGCGGCGGTCGGGGGAGAAGTCGATCTGGTGATTGCCATCGCCCCCGGTGAGTTGCAGGAATCCACTGCCGTCCAGATTCACGCGGCAGAGATGCAGGTGATAGGGATCCTCCTTCTCGCGCAGGCCGCTCGCCAAAAACCAGACCTGCCTTTGAGCCTCGTCGACGTGCAGCACCTCGCGCACCGGCCAGGCGCCGCGTGTCACCGGGTTCTTCAACTCCCCCGTCCGGCTGTCGTAGAGATGCAGATGGCACCAGCCGTCGCGCTCGCTCATCCAGAGCAGTTCGCCGCTTTCGTGCAGCCAGTGACGCCAGGTCTTCTTCGTGTAGTCGATGAAGGTTTTCGAAGTCTCCTCCACCACGACGCGAACCCGGCCGGTCCGGACATCCACCGCGAGCAACCGATAGAGTTGGTGTCCGCGCTGGTTGTAGTTGAAATAAAACTCCCGGCTGTCCGGCGACCAGGTCGCCTCGAGGTTGCCGCTCTCGGTGAAGGGGTTCGGATACAGGTCGCGGGCCACGCGCAGCTTCGTGCCGTCGGACTTTTCGATCACCCACTGCGGCTTCGGCAGCGGGTCGCCGGGCTTGAGGTAGTCGATGACCTTCACTCTCGGCTGCAGGCCGCCCTCGGGGGTTGATTCGACGAGCGTCACCTTCCGTCGATCCACCTTGTCCGATTCCGTGTAGACCACGCAGGAGCCGTCGGGGGCACGCAGGCCGCGCCCCGGTTTCGTCGGCGGTTCGGCTTCCGTTTTGGCGATGCCCTTGCCATCGATCACGAAGGTTTGCACCTGGGCCGCGGCCTCCACGAAAGCGAGATGCCCGCCGGTGCGACTGGTGATCAGCCAGACATGGCCGTCGTAGGTGTGTTGTTCCCGCTCGGAGCCGGCACGCACGCCGCCATAACGAACATGCGCGCCCTGCGGATCGATCCAGTAGAGCTCCACATCCTCGTCGAGCTGGTTGATGAACTTGAGGCCCGAAGACTCGCCCGTGCGGCGGGTGCGCTTCGCTTCCAGGGGCAGGGTCGAGGTCCGTGCCGCCTCCTTTTCCGGCAGCCCGAGAGCCTTGAGTGACGCGGCCGTCTGACGCTGTCCCGTGGTGGCGTCGATGCGGACGAATTCGGTTTTCCCCGGTCCCGTCTGGACGCGATACCAGAACGACTGGCCGTCGGGCAGCCAGTTCGCTTTCACGCGGTCGCGGAAGACCTTGTTTTCCGTGCGCTTCGGCAGGCTGAGCGCGGCTTCGAAGTCGGCGGCGATGGCCACTGGGGAGAGCAGCAGGGACAGGAGGAAAGGCTTCATGGAATCAACGGGGAATCACCGCCTTGGCGGCCTTCGACGGGTGCTCCGTCACGACGAAGTGACCCAGCACCTGGTGACGGGCATCGTGGATGAGCCAGACTGCGCCGGGGCGCGTGCGGATGTCGAGGCGGGCACCCGGGGCGAGCGTGCCATAGGATTTCTCCTGGTTGCCGGGGCCGGTCCAGATCAGTTCCACAGCGGCGGCGCGGTCGTTCAGGAACGTGACCTGCTGGTAGGTCCCCTCCGGGTTCGAGGGCGGCGGCTTGTTGCCAGCCGGGTGCCAGCCCAGCGAGCGCCTGGCATCGACGCCGGGCGGGCCCTGCAGCAGCGGATGCGGGAAGGCGGGACGCGGGATCGTCCGCCACAACTGGCCGCTGAGCTCATCCAGCCGGGCTTGCTGTCCCGGTCCGGCGGCGAGATTGTCGTTCTCCGAGGGATCCGTGGTGTGATCGTAAAGTTCCCGGGCCACGACGGCGCCGCTGGTGGCGTCGAGCCATTCGACATAGCGATGCGTTTCCGTGCGCAGCGTGTAACCCATGTGCCGGCGGCCCTCATGCGTGCGCTCAAACTGGCTGACGGCGGCGTCCCTGACCCGGGTGGCGGTCTTCGCAAGCAGCGGCACGAGACTGCGTCCCTCCAGGGATTCCGGCACGGGCAATCCGGCGAGTTCGCAGAGCGTGGGATAGAGATCGACCAGTTCGACCAGCGCGGCGCATGGGCTGCCATTCGCCGCCAGGCCCGGGGCTCGGATCATCAGCGGCGCGCGGGTGTCGACCTCGTAGTTGGTCTGTTTGCACCAGCCGCCGTGCTCGCCGAGCTTCCAGCCGTGGTCGCTCCACAGCACGACGAGGGTGTTGTCGGCGAGCGCCAACTCCTGCAGCGCATCCAGCAGGCGGCCGACCTGCGCGTCGATGAAGGAGACCGAGGCATAATAGCCGTGCCGCAACTCCCGCTGCTGCGCTTCACTCAGCGGACCGTCCAAGGGCGAGGGCGCGTCGGCATAGTCCATGTAGTCGCGCAACTCGTAGAAGCCGCCCATCGAGCGGTCGCCAAAGGCCAGGGCCGGGGCGCCGCGGGGCAGAAAGCCGTTGTCGGCGAGGGGCAGTTTCGTGCGGTCGTAGAGATCCCAGTAGCGTTTCGGGGTGACGAAGGGCAGGTGCGGCCGGATGTAGCCGACGGCCAGGAAAAAGGGCTGATCGCCGGCGGCCAGCGCGCGCAGGTTCGCAATCGCGGCGGTGGTCTGCCGACCGTCGTAATTGCGGTCGTCCGGCTCCTCCTGCATCTCCGTGGCCGGTCCGCGCAGGCGCTGGATGGCCGCCTCTGACTTGCCAGCCGCCTTCATCGCCGCCTTGACCTCGGCAAGACGCCGGACGTTTTCGGCGGAATGGCCGACCACACCCTTTGCCTGATGGGTCGGTTCATCCCACGAGACGTCATCGGGCAGGGTGTTGTGGAAGATTTTCCCGTGGGCAACGGCGCGATAGCCGTGCCGGCGAAAGTGCTGCGGAATCGTCACGGCATCCGGCAGGTGCCGGCGAAAGTCGGTGACCAGATCCCACACGCGCGTCGTGTCGGGCCGCAGGCCCGTCATCACCGAGGCGCGCGACGGATTGCAGACCGCCTGCTGGCAGTAGGCGCGCTCAAACAGCACGCCCGAGGCGGCGAGACGGTCGAGATTCGGCGACCGGACATGACCGGCACCGTAGCAGCCCAGCTCGCAGCGCAGGTCGTCGACGGCAATGAACAGCACATTGGGGTGGGCCGCCAGGAGCGGCTTCACCACAAGGAGCAGCGGGAGCAGGCAACGTTTCATGGCGGAGGGATCTCAGGCGATGCCGAACTGGAAGGGATCCGCCGGATCCAGGAGCAGGGTGGTCTCGGCGGTGAGGAAGGCCCGGCCGGTGATTGTCGGGATGATGCCGTCGTCCGCCGCTTCATAGCGGCCCTCAAAAACACTGCCGATGACGCTTTCCTGTCGCCAGACCTCGCCGGGGGCAAGTTTGCCGTCGGCGGCGAGGCAGGCCAGCTTGGCGCTCGTGCCCGTGCCGCAGGGCGAACGATCGTATTCGCCGCCGGGGCAGAGCACGAAATTGCGGCTGTGATTCGCGGGATCCTGCGGCGGCGCGAACAGCTCGACGTGATCGACCTCGGGGTATCCCGCGGCGTGCACGGCGTCACGCATCGCCAGACTGGCCCGGGTGAGTTGCGGGAGATTCGAACGGGTGATCTCGAGTCCGTGGTCGGCGACGAGATAGAACCAGTTGCCGCCCCAGGCGATGTCGCCCGTGACCCCGCCGGCTCGGACCGCGCGGGCCTTGCGATACGAGGGCACGTTGCGGACGCTGACGCGGCCGTCCTCGTGGAGCGTCGCCGTGACGATGCCCACCGGCGTTTCAATGCGGTGGTCACCCGCCGCGAGTCGGCCGAGATGTTTCAGGGTGGCGATGACACCGATCATGCCGTGCCCGCACATGCCCAGCAGGCCGACGTTGTTGAAGAAGATCACGCCCGCCGTGCAGGAACGGTCCGCCGGTTCCACGAGCAGGGCGCCGACGAGGACCTCATGCCCGCGCGGCTCGCAGAGGATGGCTCGGCGGTAAGTCTCGAGTTCCGCCGCCATCACACCGCCAAGGACGACGCGCGTGGGCTCGCCGCCGGTGTGCGAATCGAGGACGGGGATTTGCTTCATGGGGCGGGCAGGATGGCTTTTGAGGTGCGGTCGCCCACCTGAAAATGGCCGAGCACCTTCCCGGTGGCATCACGGATCATCCAGACGGAACCGGGGCGGGTCGATTGGCGTTTTTGTGCCCCGGGTTCGATCCCGCCGTAGGACTTGGGTTTGCCCTCGGGCGACATCCACAGCAGCTCGACCGGATCGGCGCGCCGGTTGATGAACACGACATCGAAGGGGCCGCCATCGGGTTTGGAAGGCGGCACGGGTTCCGCGACGGGATGCCACTTCAGCTCCGGCAGCGAGGCGACCGGCACCGGTGGAACCGGCACGGCCTGGCGGGGGGCCAGCTTCCGCATCTCGACGAGCTTCGCCGCATGCGCGGGCTGAGCGGCGAGATTGGTCCACTCATGGGGATCCGCGGCGATGTCATAGAGTTCCTCGTCGCCGTTGCGGTAGTGGATGTAGCGCCAGGACTGGGTGCTGATCGCATACTCGTCGGGTGCGCCGAGTTGGGTGACCGCGGCATGCGGCCAGTCGGCCTGCGGATTCCGCAGCAGCGGCGCCAGGCTGTTTGCGCTGATGTGGGCGGGCGGGGGCAGGTCGCAGAGCTCGGTGAGCGTGTGAAACAGATCCGTGAGACTCACCGGTTGGTCGCAAACCGCCCCGGCCTGGCCGCCGGGCACGCGGATCATCAGCGGCACCCGCGTGCAGATTCGCCAGCCGGTGTATTTCTGCCAGTGCTGCTTCTCGCCGAGATGCCAGCCATGGTCGCTCCACAGCACCACGATCGTGTTGTCGCGATGCGGACTGCGCTCCAGCGCGTCGAGCACCCGACCGAGCATGGCATCCGCATAATGGATGGAGGCGAGATAGGCCTGGAGGGCCTGCTTCCACTGGCCCTGCCTGCGGATGTGTTCGAAATAGCGATTCGGGCCCAGCTTTTGTCCTGCGGGCGGCAGATCGTCGAGGTCATCCTCCTTGTAGCCGGGCCCGGGCTGGACGGAGTCGAGCGGGAAGGGTTCGAAATACGACTTCGGCACAAACCACGGCTCGTGCGGCCGGTAAATGCCGCAGGCGAGGAAGAAGGGCTTGTCGTGCGGGCGCTGCAACTGCCCGCCAATCCACTGCGTCACGTTCCAGTCGCCCCCATACGTCGGGTCATCCATTTCCAGCGCGGCCCAGTCGGTCTCCACATACTGCCAGGGACCGCCCACCGGCAGGCTGATCGGCCGGTTGGGCGGATTGAAGGTGGGGGGAAAGGGATCCTCCTTTTCCTTGGCCGGCGAGTAATCGTCCCAGGAAGCCGCATCGATGAAGTAGTGCAGCAGCTTGCCGGAGCCCGCGCTCCAATAGCCGTGGCGCGAAAAGTATTTCGGCAGCAGCTCCGCGTCCGGCAGGACATCGCGCATCTTCTGGCCGTTGTGATAGACGCCGGAGCGATGGGGCGGAATCCCGGTGAAGATGGCCGTGCGCGACGGGTTGCACTGCGGGGCGGCGCAGTACGCGTTGGTGAAGAGCGTGCCACTGCGGGCGAGCCGGTCGAAGTTCGGCGTCTTCGTCTGCGGATGCCCGCCAAGGCAGCCGATCCAGTCGTTGAGATCATCGACCGAGATGAACAGCACGTTGGGCTTCACCGGCGCCGCGGTGAGACCCGGAGCGCCCATCGCCAGAAGGGCCAGGAGGGAGGTGAGCGCGGTTTTCATGGGGCAGCGGGAAGGGCTTTCAAGGCGGGAATTCATTTCGGCGCATTGGCCCGGCGATCCCGTTCCTGCGCCCGCCGGCGAATTTCGTCGCGCATGGATTGGAGACGCTCCGGCCAGCGAAAGGTTGGCGCGCCGGCCGGATCATAGCCCTGCAGATGTCCGGTCAGGCGCGTGGCCGGCTTGGTGTATTGCAGCACGGTGTCGCCGAAGACCTCGCGGCAGAGGGCGGCGAGCCCGGGGTCATACTCGAGGAGTTCGGCCCGGGTGTTCACATGGTTGTGATCGTGATCGTTCTCGCGGTTGTTGTCGAACCAGGACTGCACGCCCTCGGCGAAGTATTCGTGCGGGTTGACGCTGGCATACTTGCCGGTCCACAAGCCCGCCTGCATGGCGGCGTCGTAGGCGGCCTTCAGCCTGGCATCAAAGGTCGGGTCGACGTTGGTCAGGCCGCGCAGGTGCATGTTGTGGGCGAACTCGTGGATGAAGATGCATTCCGCCTCATAGGGATCGCCGGGATAGCCCAGCAGGTTCTCCTCGGCGCAGGAACAATAGGGATCCGTCAGGCTGCCCCCCATGCCGCGCGCGCGGGCGTCGCGGTAGTCCCGGCTGTTGACCCTGGGCAGTCCGGTCACGGGCTCATGGGCCAGCCATTCCCATTCCGGCTGGTCCGTGGTGAATTCGTTGTGGGCCAGGATGCACAGGCGCGCGCCGCTGCGCACCATGGCATCGCGCACGTCCGGTCGCTGGGCGAGCATCTGGCCGGCCAGATACGCCGCCTCCTTCAGGGCGTAGGGGTTGACCTTGGCGGAGGCGACAATGGGGAAGCCGCCGACACTGACCTGCTGCGTGTAGAAGGCCGGCACGCCGGTGGGGCTGGGCGGATCGAAGCGGAAGGCCTGGTGCCGCACCTCGGAGCGCACCGAAAACTCCGTGCCGCTCTTCGACCCCACCAGGACAAAACCATGGCCGAGGGTGGTGTTTTCCATCCGGTCCCGGCCCGGTTCGAGGATGCCCCGCGGGACGCGTTCCCCGTTGTTCAACCAGAACACCTGCACCGGCTCGGAGGAACCGTTGAGAAAACGCAGGTGGGCGGGCTCGGCGGCCACCGGCGAGGCGGCGAGGCCGAGCAGGAGCAGCAGCATCCGCGCCTTCATGCCGGGCGTTGGTTCAGGGCGTCGCGAATGATCTTCAGCACCTGCTCGCGCTCGGCGCCGGCCAGGGGCAGGCGCGGCTCGCGCACCCATTCGTTGCCGAGTCCCGTCTCCTGGCAAAGCAGCTTGATGTATTGAACAAAGTGGATGTGGGTGTCGAGCTTCATCAGGGGCTGGCTCCAGCGGTAGAGGGTCCGGCACTCCTCCCACCGGCCGGCCTGGGCCAGCTCCCAGAGCTGCTGGTTCTCCTTCGGGAAGGCGATGCCGCTGCCGCAAACCCAGCCGTCGATGCCGAGGATGGCCGATTCCAGGAACAGATCGTCCACCCCGGTGAAGATGCGGTAGCGGTCGCCGGTCTGGTTGCGCAGCTCCGTGATGCGGCGCGTGTTGGCGCTGCTCTCCTTGATGGCAAACAGGTTGGGGATGTCGGCGAGTTCGGCAAACCCCTCCGGCGTGACGTCCGTGTGATAGCCGACCGGATTGTTGTAGAGCATCCAGCCGAGCGGGGTGGCGGCGGCGAGGGTGCGGAACCACTGCTGCGTCTCGCGCGCATCCGGCTTGTAGACCATCGGCGGCAGGATCATGAACCCGGCCGCCCCCAGCTCCTCGGCATCATGCAGGTATTGCAGGGCGGCGCGCGTGCCCGACTCGGCAACCCCGCAGACCACCGGCACGCGGCCGGCCGCCACCGCCACCGCGTGGCGGATCACCTGGCGCTTCTCCGCCGGCAGCAGGGATTGGTTTTCGCCGAGCGACCCGCAGACGATGAGGGCGGTGACACCGGATTCGATGAGGGCCTCCCAATGACGGGTGCAGGTTTCGAGGTCGAGGGACTGATCCTCGTGCATGTGCGTGACCACCGCCGGAAAAACGCCTGTCCAGGAAGAAGCTGAGTTCATCCGAATCCATAGAACCGTCTTG
>JAUREI010000004.1 GCA_030827515.1 Prosthecobacter sp.
GGACACCGACGTGCGGATCTACTTGTCCTGCAGTGATTCGGCCGTCGAGTCGTTTCGCCAGGCGGTCCACCGCGCGATGCTGCACATGCTGCCCGTGGAGGGTTCGACGCACTGAAGCACAACCGTGCCGGCCGGATTGCCGGTGTTCGTCTGGAGTCGATAGTGAGTTTGCAACGAATCGAATACTTCCGCGACCTGCTCGCGGACGCCTGCGCCGCCCTTGAAGAAACGGGCGTCGAGCCGCAGGACCACGCTCTCGTGCTGGCCGCTCTGATTGAGAGCGACGCGGCCAACGGAATCCGCAAGGCGCTGCTGGACCTGACCGAGGCCACGCGCAAGGCGGGGCGCGCATGACCCGGCGCTTCGGTGCGGATGGCCCCGAACTGCACCGGGGCGGGTGGGACGTGGTCCCCGTCAAGCCGAAGCAGAAGCGTGTCGTCGAGCCTGGATGGCAGCACGGCTTTCCGATCGAGCGCATCGAGCGGTTCGCCCTGAACGGCTACGCCGAGGGCAACATTGGCCTGCTGGCCGCGCGCTTCCCGGGCGTGGACATCGACGTGCGCGACGAGCAGTGCGCTGCGGCGATCGAGGCCTGCGCGCTGCGCGTGCTCGGCCCTGCGCCCGTGCGGTTCGGCTCGCGCCCCAAGCGCCTGCTGATGTACGCCACCACGGCGCCATTCAGCAAGGTCAAGGTGTTCCTGACCGGCCCCAACGGCCCGAAGGGCGACGACGGGAAGGACTACGCGGTCGAGATCCTCGGCGAGGGCCAGCAGTACGTGGTCTACGGCGAGCACCCTGACGGGTTTGAGTACGAGTGGGTCGGCGCCAGCGGGCCGGGCGACCTTGAGGTGTGGGACCTGACCTGGATCGACACCGCCGACGTGTCGCGGTTCGTGGCGGACCTGCCGTCGTGCCTGCCCGAAGGCTGGTCGGTGCGTAGCAGCAGCGCGGTGACCGCCTCGCCGGCCGCCACGATCGACCTGGGCGAGCTGGCGCTGGCGAACTACAAGCCGGCGCTCGACGGCTGGGACGCCGACCGCGTGCGCGCGGACATCGCGCCGCACCTGGACCTGGAGATGCCCTACGACGACTGGATCAGGGTCGGCCAGGCGCTGCATCACCAGTTCGGCGGCAGCGAGGAGGGCTTTGAGCTGTGGGACGAGATCTTCCAGGAGTCGAGCAAGTACGGCGGCCCCGAGTACGGCCTGGCACGCTGGCGGTCGTTCAAGACCGTGCGCGCGGTGGGCAACGGCGGCGTCACGCTGGCCAGTCTGGTCAAGCAGACCAAGGCCGCCCGGCAGCAGGCCCAGCGCGACGAGCGCGACCAGCAGCTGGACAAGTTCAAGCGCCAGGTCGAGGCCTGCTCGGACGCGCGTGACCTGCAGGACCAGGTCGCAGCCCAGATCGCGAACACCGCGGGGCTGACCGACGTCGAGCGCGAGACCCTGGCCACCGCCATCCAGACCCGCGCCAAGGATCTCGGCGTGCGCCTGCCGATCGGCACGGTGCGCGGCTGGGTGCGCTCACGCTCAGGCGTTCAGCAGGCCGCGCCGATGCCCGAGTGGGCCGCGCCGTGGGTCTACATCACCGACGGCGACAAGTTCTTCCACACAGAGACCAAGCAGGAGACCACCAGCCAGGGCTTCCGCGCGCTGCACAACAGGTTCATGCCGCTCGACCCGCAGGGCAACCGCGAGCGGGCTGACCAGTGGGCGGTCGACATGTGGGGGATGCCTGTCGTGGCGCACAAGGCCTACATGCCTGGCGCAGACACGGTGTTCGAGATGTTCGGCCGCAAGTGGGTCAACCTGTACCGACCGGAATCGGTGCCCGCGGTGCCTGATCAGTACTCGGCCGACGACCTGGCCGCAATCGCCGCGGTCGAGCTGCACCTGCGCACCTATCTGGCGGACCAGCGGGAGCGGGATCTGCTGGTCTCGTGGATCGCCTGGAACGTCCAACATCCGGGCAAGAAGATCCGCTGGTCGCCGTACATCCACGGGGTGCCAGGCGACGGCAAGAGCTTCTTCAGCGAGCTCGTGGCTGCGGCGATGGGCGGGCAGAACGTGCGGTCGCTGAACGGCTCGACGCTAGAGAGCAACTTCACGGACTGGGCCAGCGGGTACGCCTTGATCGCGATCGAGGAGATGAAGCAGCACGGCCACAACCGCTACGACGTGATGAACCGGCTGAAGCCCTTCATCACGAATTCGCAGGTCGAGATACACCCGAAAGGCAAGGCGTCCTACACGGCGCCCAACGTCTCGAACTACATCGTCTTCTCGAACTACCTGGACGGCGCTCCCGTGGATGCGTCGGACCGCCGGTACATGTTCCTGTCGTCCCAACTGACCACGGCCCAGGCCCAGCAGCTGACCCAAGACGGGTATTTCACGCGGCTCTTCGCGGCCGTCCACGAGCACCCGGGGGCGATGCGCAAGTGGCTGCTGGAGACGGAACTGCACCCGGAGTTTGACGCCGACGGGCGGGCCCCCGACACGGACGTGAAGCGAACCGTCGTCGAGATGAGTAAGGGGGACCTGGAGCTGATCGCCGAGGACGTGATTGAGCGGGGCGCGGAGGGGGTGTCGCGGAACGTCCTGAGCTCGGCTCACCTGGTCCGCGCAATGATCTCAGCCGGCGCGGAGGCGCCTTCCACGACCCGCGTGAACACGCTGCTGAGCCGTCTCGGGTACAGGTTCGCGGCCCGGAAAAAGTGGAAAGGGGAGGCGTGCCGAGTGTGGGTCCAGCAGGGGGCGGTGATGAGTGATGCGGATGTTGTCACCGCGCTGAACGCGACGGGTGACGGGTCGATGGACTTTCTGGAGTGACGGGTGATGGACCAGGGGCAGTTGTCACCGAGCTCGTCACCTTGCTTGTCACCGCCTGTTTTCTCTCTAGTGATTAGGTGATGAGTGACAAGGTGACAAGTGTATGGGTCGCGCACACACGCAAGAGATGTGTGTTTTGGGTGCAGAGCGCCAAAAACATATACCCCGCATATGTGAGATCCAAAACAGTGCTCGTCACGTCACCTTGTCACCGAGCTGGAGCGGGCAATGCTTGAGAGAAAGATTGAGCAGCGGCTGATCGAGCAGGCGCGGAAGGCCGGCGGCGTGGCGATCAAGTGGGTGGCGCCAGCGATGAGCGGGGTGCCGGACCGGATCGTCTTCCTGCCGGGCGGGAGGGTGATGTTCGTGGAACTCAAGGCGCCTGGTCGGCGCCCGACCGCGTTGCAGTCTCGGATTCACGAGATGCTGACGAGGCTGGGGGCTGACGTCAGGGTGCTGGACAGTCTGGAGGCGGTCGATGCTCTATTCGCCTAGACCGTACCAGGCCCGCGCGCTGGAGCGGCTGCTAGACAACGACTACCAGCTGCTGGCGCTGCGGATGGGGGCGGGCAAGACCGCGATCGTGCTGACCGCGATCGAGCAGTGGATGCACGATCGGTTCGAGGTGCGCAAGACCCTGGTCGTGGCGCCGAAGCGGGTGGCCGAGCTGGTCTGGGCGCAGGAGGTCCTGAAATGGGACCACCTCGCCGAGCTGCGAGTCGTCAGGGTCTTGGGCTCGGCGAGGGAGCGGCAGGCGGCTTTGAGCGAGTCGGCCGACGTGTACGTGATCAACCGCGAGAACTTCGTTTGGCTGACTGAGCAATACCCGGGCGCGACGTGGCCATTCGACTGCGTGGTGATCGACGAGAACCGCGGCTTCAAGGACCGCGCCAGCCAAAGCTGGAAGGCGCTGAAGAAGGCGCGACCGTATATACAACGTCTCTACATCCTGAGCGGCACTCCGGCGCCGAACAGCCTGCTGGAGCTCTGGCCACAGATCAGCATCCTGGACCGCGGGCAACGGCTGGGCACCGGCATCACCAAGTATCGGGACCGCTGGTTCGAGCCGGACAAGAGGAACGGCCTGATCGTGTACAGCTGGCGCCTGAAGGCGGGCGCCGCGCAGGAGATCCACGCGGCGGTCCAAGACGTGATGTTCACGGTCGAGGGCGAGCTGCAGCTGCCGGAGCGGATCGACAACGTCGTGCCGGTGAGCTTCGACATGGACCGCTACCGCGACCTAGAGCGCAACCTGGTGTCCGGCAACGTGACCGCGGTCAACGCGGCGGTGCTGGCCGGCAAGTTGGCGCAGCTGGCCAACGGCGCGGTGTACGACGACACCGGGGCGGTCGAGCTGGTCCATGACGCGAAGCTGGACGCGCTGGGCGAGATTGTCGACCAAGGCGAGCCGGTGCTGTGCCTGATCACGTACCGGCATGACCTGGCCAGGATCAAGGCGCGCTTCCCAGAGGCGCGGCAGTTCGACGGCGAGCCGGCGCTGCGGGACTGGCAGGCCGGCAAGGTGCCGTTGCTGGTCATGCACCCGGCGAGCGGCGGGCACGGGGTCGACGGGTTGCAGTTGGGCGGCAGCGTGGCGGTTTGGTTCGGGCTGCCGTTCAGCCTAGACCTGTACGAGCAGGCCAACGCCCGCCTGCACCGCCCCGGGCAGACCTCGGGCGTGGTGGTCCACCACCTGGTGGCGCAGGGGACGATCGACGAACGGATCATGGCCGTGCTGGCGGCCAAGGGGGACCTGCAGCAGGCGCTGCTGGACGCGGTCATGGACGCAAGGGAAAGGGCATGGGCATGACGTCACGGGAGCGGATCGGGACGGCGCAGCACACGGACGACCTGGGCGAGGTCGGCCTGGAGGAGATCGGCGACGTCGACATCGTCCGGGCGTGCGGTTGGGCCGGGCAGAAGAACCCGCTGGGCCTGAGCATCTGGCGCTGGCGCTACGGCGGCGATCAGCGCGAGCTGCCGCGAGTCGCGTGGGGGCTGATCGGCCGCGGGCACGACCCCGAGGTGGTGGCCAGGGTTCTGGCGCATCTGATCGACGACGTGTGCAGGCCGTGCGAGGGGAGGGGCTACGAGACGGTCGCCGGCACGCCGATGCTGAGCGACACGATCTGCCTGCACTGCCAGGGCACCGGGCGGGCGCCGCTGGCAGGCGAGCGAGAGAAGGAAGTGATGGAGACGATCGCCCGGCTGGAGCGGGAGATCGCCGGCGCGATCATGCGCCGGCTGGCGCGCGAGATCGGCGAGCTTTGAGGGCGCGGTAGACGGCCTGGGACTTGACCCCGGCCTGTTTGGCGGCCGCGTAGGGCGTCAGCCCGTCCCGGAGTACCAGGAGCACCGCCTCGGCCGTTCGAGAGCGCTTGGCGCGTTCTGGGCGGGCCCAAAAGGCCACCGTGTCGGCGGGCAGAGTAGCCGGGACGGCCTCGAAGCGCTGCACCGTGCGCCGACCGTCCGTTTCGACCGCCACCAAGCAGGCAACGGCCGGGTCGGCAGCAGCGTCGGCCAGCCGGTGTCGCATGGACTCCGACCAGCCGAGCGCGAGGAAAGTTTCGAGCGGGACTTGGTGCATCACCAGCCGCCCGTGCGGTAGACGTAGATCAGGAGCAGCGCGGCGCAGCCGCAGGCCATCGTGAAGTAGGCGATCAGGTAGTCGAGCCAGCTCATGGGGGTCTCCTAGAACAACGCCGGACCAAGTTTGGTCGCGGCATGGTACTTCGAGGGGCGCGGCGCGGGCACCGTGCCGAAGGGCCAGCCAGCCGGCGCGTCGGGCTTCCGGCGGCCGGTGGCGGGGTCGGTGTAGCTGCGGGCAGGGGCGGGCTGCATGGTCAGGCCTCCGGGAAAGCCGGGGTGGCATGCACCAGGTGGTTGATCCGGTCGTAGAGCCGGACGTAGGCTCTGGTGCGTTCGGTGCCAGACGGTAGGGCCATGAGCTCGGCGAGCTCCGCAGCCGCGGTCGTGCGGTCGGCCCGCACGTTCTCGTAGTAGCGCGGGAAGCCGGCGCGGGCGACTCCAGGGATACGGGGCGCGACGTGCTGCCGAGCTTCAGCGGCGCGGCGGCGGTAGGACTGGCGGATCTGGGCCGGCGTGACCGCGGCCAGGGCGGGGCTGATGTAGGGCATGGTCAGGCCTCCCCGGTGGCGCGGGCGATGGCTTCGCGAGCGTCGATGACGTGGTCGGCGTCCTCGAAGCCTTCTGCGTACTTGAGCATCTCCTGCAGGGCCGCCACCAGTTCGCGGCAGTTCGCCTCCGCGATGTCGCGCTGACGCGCGGCCAGCTGGAATTGCTCGCGCAGGTCGTGGATCGCGCGGTCTTTGGTGCCCCGGCGGGGGGTGTCTTTGGTGTTCATGGTCAGGTCTCCAGGTCAGGTCCGGCATCCGGCCGGGTCGGTTCGTGCTGAGCGCACTGGTAGGGGCCCGGACGGGCCAGGCCCCTCACCGCTGAGCTCAGGCAGCCAGGGCGATCAGCTGGTCCCAAGCGCGCTGCTTGAGGGCCGCACCGCCGCCCCACTGCGAGGCGATGAAGCGGTTCTCGTCGCTGCGAGCGCGGACGTGGTGGTCGGCGTATTCAGTCACGGCCTGCAGCACGCCGTTGGCGGTGCCGAACACGCCGTCGAGCTGCGAGCCCATGCCGGCGCCGTTGAACAGCGACATCACCTTCGCGAACCCGGCGGTCTCGCGGGCCTTGTCGCGCTGCAGCTCGCCGGTGCCGGTGGCGAACAGGCCGGCGACGATGTCCGCGGCTTCGGTCTCGTGCAGCTGGACGTCCGCGAGGCGGACCAGATTGTGGCGGAACGCAGCCCAGGCGGCTTCGTTGAGGCCCATCGATTCCTTGACCGCCCGGGCGTCGAACACCGAGCGGTGCGAGACCTTCAGGGCCGGCTTGGCGTCGGCCCGGGCGAACTGCAGCGTGTTCTTGCAGACGACGCGGATCGACGTCAGCCGGGCCTCAGTGGCGAGCGAGCCGTCGGCGCTGGTCGACAGCAGCAGGTAGCCGCCGATCTTGTCGTTGATCGACGTCGGCGCGGCTTCACCGATCTTCGCGGTGGCCCAGAACCGTTTGCCGCCCTGGATCGTGCCCGCGGCGCTGAGCTCCAGGCCGCCGGCGCGGGCGACGTCGCGGAAGAACTCGATGACCTGGGCCGGCTGCACGACTTGGTACTTGTTTGACACGATGCCGAGCGGGGACTTGTCGTCGCTGCGATACAGGACGTGCTGGTCCTCGATCGTGCGGAAGTTGGTTTCGTTGCCGTAGCGAACGCGGCTGCGGCCGATGTTCCAATCCATGCCAGCGGCGACGCGCCACTGGTCGATCGAGGCGCCGTCTTCCATCGGTTGGCCGAGGCCGTGCCAGGGCAGGCCGTCGGACTTCAGGTAGGCGAATTCGACGGTGCCGTCGGCGCGTTGGGTGAGTTCGTGTGACATGTGAAGCTCCGTTTTTGAGAACACCGGAAACCGCCGGCTCGGTAGGTGAATCATGGGGGTGCAACACCCCCGTTGTATACTAGGGGAAACCCTAAGTCAGGCTTCCGGGCGGCGCCAGACCGTCACGGCCCACTCGCCGACCCAGGGGTCATAGGCGCCGTCGGCGTAGTCGCGCGGGGTGTCGGCGTAGTTGATGCCACCCTGGATCACCAGCGTGTCGGCGCGGTCGCTGAACCTAGCCTCGTCGATCGCGGCGACCAAGCCTTTCAGCGTGCCGTCCCAGCTCCAGCACTCGGCCTCGCCGCCGACGAGGTCGCCGTCGCGCAGGGAGACGAAGCTGCGACCGCGGCTGATGTACGTGCCGCGACCGATCTCACGCTTGGCCCAGGTCAGCGCATCCTGGTGCGCGCCGCTGCAGGCGGCTTTGACGTCGGCGAGCGAGTTGTAGAGGCTGCCGTTCGGGAAGGTCTTGTTCATGGCGTCGTCTCCTCACGCGCCGAGCGCGATGGCGACAGCGCCCAGCAGGACGCCGAAGGCCAGCATCAGCAGGTGGCCGACGATGAAGGTTTGGGTGTGGGTCAGTTTCGGCATGTCGTTGCTCCTGTTGCTGCCGGCATCCGGCCGGCTCGGTGTACGCATAGTTGCGTACAACATCGGTGTTGTACATTAGGGAAAACCCTAACCTTTTGTGTAGTTGCGCTAACGCAACAGCTTTCTTCTTGTACAGTTCTATCAGCAGGTCTTGATTGATAGCTGAAAGCTAACTTCTGGCGGTTTTCAGAGGGCGTGGTGCTTGCAGTTGACGGCCGAATCGCCTTCCGGCAAACTTGGCGCGGGCGAGTGCGCCCGCGTTTTGCCTACTTTCCTCGACGCCGCGGCAGCCCCGCGGCGTTTCGTTTTTCAGGAGCCCGCGCTCATGCAGATAGTCATCACCGTGTCCGAAGACGGGCAGATCACCGTCGAGGCCGAGGGCCGCGAGCCGTACATGTGCGAGAGCGCGCAAGAGTGCTTCGAGTACCTGAGCGACATGCTCCCAAGCGAGCAGCCCGAAGGCGAGGAAGAGATGGCCGCAATGTGGGATGAAGAGGCCGCCAAGCGCGAGACGACGCAGGGGGCGATGTAATGCCACGCAAGCCGGCGCCTGCACCGAAGCCGCAGCCGCAGCCGCAAGAGCATCCACTCATGGCCAAGCTGGACGGACCGCGCCAGGAAGAGGCCCGCCGCTTGGGTCTCGACCTGGACGTGCTCGACGGCGCTGAGTTCGCTGCCTTTCGCGCGAACGGCGCGGCCGGTCTCAGCGAGTATCGGCGGCAGATGTGGAACGAAGAGGCCGCGAAACGGCCGCCGATGAGCATGTGAACGCACACGCGGCGAGCTGACCAGCTCGAAAGCCGCGCCAGACAACGATCTACGACTTCCGCCGCGGTGCCTTGATCAGGCACCGGGGTACGTTTTCACGCGCGCAAGCGCACCACCAGGAGCATCACCATGCAGGACTACGGCAACCCGAAGAGCCGCAACGTCAGCGTCGCGGCAGGCAAGGTCGGCGGCAACCAGACTCAGGGCGCTGGCACGATCCCCTCGAAGGTCAGCGTCCCGCTGCCCGGCACGAACGCGACGCAGCCGGCCTACAAGGGCGGCATGAAGCAGAACGTCCCCGGCTTCCAAGGCGGGATCATCCCCGGGAAGATCTGATCGTGGCGCGAACCAGCAGCAAGGCGCAGCGCCTGGCTGAGCTGGCTGGCGCGCCGCCAAAGCTGGCCACCGCCGAGGACCTGCAGGCCGCGGGCCCTCGCACCGGGCGCACGCACGCCGTGCAGACCTCGGCCGCGAACAAGCCTGGCGCCGGCCTGCGCATGAACCTGCGCGCGGTCAGCGAGGCGCTCATCGAGGAGGGCCTCGACCCCGCGGTGGAGTTCACGCGGGTGCTCAAGGGGCGCCCGCTGCTGGACGACAACGGCAACCCCGTGATCGACCCGCAGACCGGCCAGCCTGCGAAGGCCTACGACATCGACGCCGACGTGCGGGTGCGGATGCTCAGCGAGATCCTGCAGTACACCCAACCGAAGCTGAAGGCGGTGGAGGTCAAGCTGGACGGCCGCATGGAGCTGAGCTCCGAGCAGCTCGACACCAGGCTGGCCGCGCTGCTCGCCAAGGCGGCCAAGGGCTGATGGACCTGTCCACGCTTACGCCCGCGGTGCTGGCGGCGCTCAGCGACGACGAGAAGCGCGAGCTGTACGAGCTGCTCAGGCTCAAGGACGTGCGGGCCCGGCGCAACCGCCTGGCCGCCTACGCGCCCTACACCAGGCAGGCCGACTTCCACGCGGCCGGCGCCGAGTACCGCGAGCGGCTGTTCATGGCCGGGAACCAGCTCGGCAAGACCTGGGCCGGTGCCTACGAGATGGCCATGCACCTGACCGGCCGCTACCCGGACTGGTGGAAGGGCCGCAGGTTCCCGTACCCGGTGCGGGCCATGTGCGGCTCGGAGTCCGCCGAGCTGACCCGCAAGGGCATCCAGCGGCTGCTGATCGGCCCGCCCGAGCTGCGCGAGGAGTGGGGCACCGGCACCATCCCGCACGAGTGCCTGCGCGACACGTCGATGAAGCAGGGCGTGCCGGACGCAATCAGCTCCGCGGTGGTGCGCCACGTCAGCGGCGAGGACAGCGTGGTGCAGTTCCTGTCCTACGACCAGGGCCGCACGAAGTGGCAGGCCGACACCGTCGACCTGGTGTGGTTCGACGAAGAGCCGCCGCTGCCGATCTACAGCGAGGGCCTCACCCGGACGAACGCGACGGGCGGCCTGGTGTGGGTGACGTTCACGCCGCTGCTCGGCATGAGCGAGGTGGTCAAGCGCTACCTGCTCGACAAGCCGGCGGGCTCGCACGTCACGACGATGACGATCGACGATGCGGAGCACTACACCCCGGAGCAGCGCGCCGCGATCGTGGCCAGCTACCCGGAGCACGAGCGCGAAGCCAGGGCGAAGGGCATCCCGATCCTCGGCTCCGGCCGGGTGTTCCCGGTGGCCGAGGAGGCGATCAAGGTGCAGGCCTTCCCGGTGCCGCCGCACTGGCCGCGGATCGTGGGCCTGGATTTCGGCATCGACCACCCCACCGCGGGCGTGTGGCTCGCGTGGGACCGGGACACCGACACCGTCTACGTGACCGACTGCTACCGGGTGCGCGACGCCTCGATCGCGATCCACGCCGCCGCCATCAAGGCGCGCGGCGACTGGGTCCCAGTCGCCTGGCCGCATGACGGGTTGCAGCGAGATAAGGGCTCCGGTGAACAGCTGGCAGACCAGTACCGCAAGCAGGGCCTGGCGATGCTGCGCAACCGGGCGACGTTCGAGGACGGCAGCAACGGCGTGGAGGCCGGCATCGCCGAGATGCTCACCAGGTTCCAGACGATGCGGCTGCGGGTGTTCGCGCACCTGGCCGACTGGTTCGAGGAGTTCCGGCTGTACCACCGCAAGGACGGGCTGATCGTCAAGGACGGCGACGACCTGCTGGCGGCCACGCGCTACGCGCTGATGATGCGCCGGCACGCCAAGACGCACGAGGAGGCCGAGGCGCGGATCAAGCCGAACCGCGCTCTGCCGGTGATCAACTTCGGGGTGTTCGACCCCGAGATGGGGTACTGACCGTGGACCTGCAGAAACTGATTGGCGACAAGAGCGCGGCGATCCCTGAGCAGCTGATGCCGATCATCGAAGGAATTGTCAGCGGCGACGTGGTGTCGCTTGTGTGCCTGATCGAGACTCGCGATGGCGACATCGGCGATCTTTTTGAGCTGAACATGAACGACGGCGAGAGCAACCTGTACGCAGTGCTTGGCGCGCTCGAAGCGCTCAAGCGCGACTTCATGCGCATCCACGTCGAGTCGCGGGTGCCGTATGTGGAGCCGGAGGAGCACGACAATGATTGACCCCACCAACCCGGTCGACGTCGAGATCGAGGTGATGGACCCCGAGGCCGAGCGGGAGAAGCGCGAAGAGCGCCTGCAGTCGTTCGGCTACAACCTGGGCAAGCAGCGCGACGAGTGGATCAGGGATCGGTACAGCTACGGCGTGGACAAGCGCTGGCTGGAGGACCTGGACCAGTACAACGGCAAGGACAACGTCAACCGCGCGGCCAGTCAGATGATGACCAGCGTGGAGCAGGGCTACCCGGTCACCACGCAGCACGCCAAGCCCCACCGCAGCACCGTCTTCATCGGGATGACTCGACAGAAAACGAACGCGGCAGAGGCTCGCATTGCCGACATCCTGCTGCCGACCGACGACCGCAACTGGGGCATCGAGCCCACGCCCGAGCCGTTCCTGATCGGTATGTCTGAAGACAACAGCCCGGCGGTGGAGCCGCAGACTGGCGCTCCGGTGATGGACGATCAGGGCAGGCCCGCGCGCAAGAAGGACGTGGCGCGGGCGGTGATGGAGATGGCCAGGCGCAAGGCCGAGGCCATGCAGACCGAGATCGACGACCAGCTGGTCGAGTGCGACTACAACGGCGAGCTGCGCAAGGTGATCCACGACGCGGCCGTGCTGGGCACGGGCGTGGTCAAGGGCCCGGTGGTGATGAACCGCACGCGCAAGGCCTGGCAGTCGCGCACCGACGCCTACGGCGAGATGGTGCATGAGGTGATCATGGTCGAGGAGCTGCGCCCGGCCAGTTTCCGCGTAGACCCGCGCAACGTGTTCCCGGACCCGGGGTGCGGCGAGAACGTGCATGACGGCAAGGGCGTCTACGAGCGGCAGAAGCTCACGGTCAAGCAGGTCCGCGACCTCGCCAAGCAGCCGGGTTACATGACCAGCCAGCTGCGCAAGGTGATTGACGAGGGTCCCAAGCGCAGCGCCACCTTCCAGGAGCTGGAGGACGAGGAGCGGCGTGACGTCGCGCGCGACACTTACGAGATGTGGGAGTACTGGGGCGAGGTCGACCACGAGGACCTAGAGGCGTGTGGCATCGAGATGGGCGAGAAAGACTCGCTGCGGTCGATCAACGCTTGCGTCGTGATGATCAACAACACGGTCGTCAAGGCGTTCCTGAACCCGCTGGACGACGGCCAGCTGCCTTACGACTTCTACGTGTGGGAGAAGGTGGCCGGGTCGTGCTGGGGCTACGGCGTGCCGTACCTGATGCGCGCGCAGCAGAAGGTGCTGAACGCCGCCTGGCGCCAGATGATGGACAACGCAGGCGTGAGCTCAGGCCCGCAGATTGTGATGAACCCGAACGTCATCCAGCCGGCGGACAAGCAGTGGCAGCTGTCGTCCCGCAAAATCTGGTTTGCCACCGACGACATGGACGACGTCAGGAAGGCGTTTGCGACGTTCGAGTTCAACAGTCACCAAGACGAGCTGTCGAACATCATCAAGATGGCCACCGAGCTGGCCGACGCCGAGACCGGCGTGCCGACGATCATGCAGGGCGAAAAAGGCGCTGCACCAGATACGGTAGGCGGCATGCAGATGCTGATGAACTCAGCGAACGTGGTGCTGCGCCGGCTGGTCAAGCAGTTCGACGACATGATCACCCGTCCTCACATCCGCCGGTACTACGACTGGAACATGATGTACGGCGAGGACGAGGAGATTAAAGGCGACTTTACGATCGACGCCCGTGGTTCAAGCGCGCTGCTGATCCGCGACATCCAGAACCAGGCGTTCCTGAACCTGCTGGGCGCCGCGGCCAACCCGCTGTTCGGTCCGTTCATCGACCCGCAGAAGCTCTTCGAGAAGGCGCTGCAGGCGCAGCACATCGACCCGGCCGAGGTGTTCAAGTCGCCGGAAGAGATCGAGCAGATGAAGGAGCAGCAAGCGAAGATGGCCGAGCAGGGTCCGCCGCCTGATCCGCGCATCCAGGCCGCGCAGATCCGGGCGCAGACCGACATGCAGAAGGTGCAGGCGCAGAACCAGGGCGACCTGGCCGAGCTGCAGACCCGCTTGGCGATCAAGCAGGCTGACATCGCGGCGCGGCGTGAGGAGCTGCAGCTCAACCGCGAGATCGAGATGCTGAAGATGGCCAACGTGCAGAACCTGACGCTGGAGCAGATCAAGGCCAAGCTGGCTGATACGGCGATCAAGGAACGCGGCCGCAAAGAGCTGTTTGCTGCCGAACAGCGCTTGAAGCTCGTCGCGGGATCGGGGATCTGACATGAGCGTGCTGGCCCGCGACATCGACGCCTACCAGCGAGCGGTGGAGGCGTACCAGCGCCAGGTGCGCAACTACAACAGCACAATCGGCAACTACAACGATTCGTTCTTCACCGACGCCAACGGCAACGCCTACGTGGTTGACACGCAGGGCACTGTCTATCTGTCGGACGCTGCGACCGGGCAGCTGTCGGTTGCGGCATTGCCCGAAGGCAAGACGCTGGGTGATTTTGGTCTGACGCCGAACCCAGGAAACTCAAACTACCTGATGCTTCGGCAGAACCCGACTGCGGCCAGCACACAGACCTACAACGACGTGCGCTACGGAACCGTGGGCGCCACCGACGTGGACCCCGGAAGAACAGGGTATTACCGCATAGAGCAAAACGGTGCGGTGACGTTCTTGCCTTTGAACTCAAAAATTACGGGCAGCCAGCAAGTTGGGAGTGGCCAAGACGAGTATGGCAATTCTCTGGTCCAAACCATTTACACGGCTGACGTCAACACGTCGACCTTTGCTGACAGGCCCGCCGAGCAAACATTCACCATGCCTGCCGGTCGGCCAGATCCGACCGCCGCTCAGCTCCGAAAGTTGAACCAGCCAACCTTGGCTGAGCAAGAGCGCGCAGGGTTGATCTCCAGCGAGATCGTCAAGGGCGGCGTGCTTGGCGGCGGGCTTGGACGATCTCGGGCTGGCGGCACTACTGAGCCGCCGCCCGAGCCACCGCCGCCGGACACGCCGTATGAGCCGCCGGTTGACTTCGGCACGGGCTGGGGCTAACCGTAAACAACCAAAGGAGCCAACATGGCAACCATTGCACTCACGCGCACCGACCGCAACAGCGTCAACGGCGCAATCCTGCTGACCTGGGAAGCTCTTGGCGACGCCGACAGCGGCGCGCCGTTCGCCCTGCCGTTTGCAGCCGACATCACTGTGCAGGCGATCGGCACGTTCGGCAGCGCTACCGTGCGGCTGCAGGGTAGCAACGACGGCGTGAACTGGCACGCTATGACTCAAAAGGGCGGCACTACCACCTTGGGCCTTACGTCGGCTGGGGTTCACAGCGTCAACGAGAACCCGGCTTATATCCGGCCGGCCACGGTTGGCGGCACTGGCACTGACGTGGACGTGATCGTGGCCATCCACGCGCGCTACGCCAAAGTCTCGTACTGACGCCAGCCGTGAGCAAGGGCCTGATCAAGAGCGCGATGGACTGCAACAAGCCTCGCGCCACGCCTGACCACCCGAAGAAAAGCCACGTCGTCAAGGCGTGCGCGGACGGCAAAGAAAAGCTGATCCGGTTCGGGCAACAGGGCGTGAAGGGTTCGCCCGAAGGGTCAGCCCGCAACAAAGCGTTCAAGGCCAGGCACGCGGACAACATCGCCAAGGGCAAGATGTCGGCCGCGTACTGGGCAGACAGAGTGAAATGGTGACACCATGAACAAACCGGGTTTGTACGCAAACATCCACGCCAAGCGCGAGCGGATCAAAGAAGGCAGCGGCGAACGCATGCGTAAGCCCGGCGAGAAGGGCGCACCGACCGCCGAGGCGTTCAAGCAGTCCTCCAAGACCGCTGGCCGCGGGCTGATCAGGGGAGCGATGAAGTGAAGACTGCCGGTGAATTCGTGGCGATGGTGTTTTTGGGGCGCGACCTGGCGCATCGAGCGCACCTCAAGACCCGCAGCTACGCTGAGCACATGGCGCTGGGCGCTTTCTACGAGGGCGTCATCCCGCTGATCGACGCTTTTGCTGAGGCGTACCAAGGTCGGTACAACGAGCTGCTGGACATCCCTTTGATGGACAACGGGTTTGAGGGCGAGATTGCCGACATCCTGGACCAGCAGCTGGCGTGGATCGAAGACAACCGCAAGCGGATCTGCCCGCGCGAGGAAAGCGCCTTGCACAACGAGATCGACGCCGTGGTGTCGCTCTACCAATCCACGCTGTATAAGCTGCGGTTCTTGGCTTGAGCACAGCGTCTTGCGCCCGCACAGGAAGTGCCGTTAAAATCTGTGCGGGGCCCGTGCGCCCACAATTTTCTGAAAGCCGCCTGAGGGCGGCTTTTTCATTGGCATGATCGACTACCAGTCTGCAACATGGCACCAGCTCAGGAAATGGGCTGAGGAGCAGCTCAAGAGAGCGCGCGAAAAGAACGACGCCGTCAAGCTGCCCGCGGACGAAACCGCCGCCCTCAGAGGCGAGATCCGGTTCATCAAAAGATTCCTCGACCTGCCCAACGCGGCAGCTCGGGATGTAGTGGCCACCCCGGACGATTGATCTCGGTTGGCCCTGGCATGAGGCCGCCTTCGGGCGGCTTTTGTTTTTGGAGGCGTAACAGTGGATGAGAACCTGACTCAAGAGCAGTTGCAAGACATCTGGAACGAAGAGGCCACAAAGCTCGACGCCGGCGACGCGCCCGCGCCTGAGCCTGTAGAGGCCGCTGCGCCGGCAGACGAATTGCCGCCGCAAGACGCCGAACCGGAAGTTGTTGAGCCTGCTGCTGAGCAGACCGATCCGCTGGCTTCACTCCCGCCTGAGGTCAGGGCCGCTCTGGCCAAGATCCCTCAGCTGGAGCAAGCAAACGCCCAGCTGCTGCAACACGTCAAGACCGCCGAGGGTCGCGTGGCAGCGATGCAGCGAGAGTTCCAGCAAGCGCGCCAGGCTGCGACGACGGTCGCACCCGAACAGGCGCCGTCGCAGGGACAGATGGCTGCCGCAGCCAAGAACCCGGAAAAGTGGGAGCAGCTCAAGGAAGACTTTCCTGAGTGGGCAGGCGCGATGGAAGAGTACGTCGCTGCCAAGTTGGGAAGCGTTCAGCCGCAGCAACCGGGCCTGACACCTGAACAGGTGGCCGGCTACGTGCAGCAGCAGGTGGCGCAGACCAAGGCAGAGATGTCCCGAGCCATCGAAGAAGCACGCATTGAAGGCAAGTACGAAAA
Source organism: Prosthecobacter sp. (assembly GCA_030827515.1). Taxonomy (GTDB): domain Bacteria; phylum Verrucomicrobiota; class Verrucomicrobiia; order Verrucomicrobiales; family Verrucomicrobiaceae; genus Prosthecobacter. Next base: position 16,362 of record JAUREI010000004.1, read on the forward strand.
CTGGCGCGAGACCATCAACACCCCGGAATTCGCCGCCTGGTACTCCGTGCAAGCCAACGATGTCCGCGCTTTGGCCGACAGCCCGCAGGCAAGGGACGCGCTGAAGATGCTGGATCTGTACGAGAAGGCTCGCACGCGCCCCGCAACGGAAGTCCGACAAGAGCGCAACCAACGGCTTGCCGCTGCAGCAACCGTCCGCCCCGGCCAGACGCCGCCGCCCAAGACCCTGGGCGACATGTCACCGGAAGAGCTTTGGAACTACGAAGCCGCACAGCGCGAGAAAACCCGAGCGCAGCGCGGCTACTGACCACACATCCCTACAAGGAACCTGAATCATGGCTATCCAGAATTACGGCACCGTTGCCTCGCGGAATCTGATCCGTGCGGCCCAGGGCATGCTTGAGCATGCGCAGCCGATCACCGTCCTCGGTGACTTCGGCACGCAGCGCGAGATGCCGCAGAACTCGACCGACACCCTGGTCTTCCGTCGTACCCTGCCGTTCGGTGCGTCGACCACGGGCACCACGATCGAGGACTCGTCCCGCTACGTCGGCACTCCCGACATCACCGCGTCGAACTTCGTGCTGGCCGAGGGCGTGACCCCGAACGCGAACACGATCTCGTTCCAAGACGTGACCGTGCAGCTGCAGCAGTACGGCGTGCTGTTCAAGTACAGCTCGAAAGTCGAGCAGCTGTACGAAGACGACATCCCGGGCGAGATGGTCAAGCTGACCGGCGAGACCCTGGCCGAGGTGATGGAGCTGGTGCGCTACGGCGTGCTGAAGGCCGGCTCGACGGTTGTGTACGCCAACGGCTCCAGCCGCTCGGCGGTCAACACCGCAATCAGCCTGAACGCGCTGCGCAAGTCCGCGCGGACCCTGGAGTCGAACCGTGCTCGCCGCGTGACCTCGCGTCTCGCCCCGGGCGTGAACTTCGGCACCCGTGCCGTGCAGCCCGCGTACATCGTGTTCTGCCACACCGACGCCGTCGCTGACATCCGCAACCTGCCGGGCTTCACCCGCGTGGAAGAGTACGGCTCGTTCAAGCCGATTCACGACCGCGAAGTCGGCGCCTGCGAGGACTTCCGCTTCATCTCCTCGCCGCTGCTGAAGTCGTTCGCGGCCGCGGGCTCGGGCACGCTCAACGGCATGCTGTCGGTGGGTGGCGCGAACGTGGACGTCTACCCCTTCATCATCATCGGTGAAGACTGCTGGGGCCAGGTTGCGCTCAAGGGCATGTCGGCCATCAAGCCGATCGTCCTGAAGGCCAGCCAGACCAACCACGCCAACCCGCTGGGCCAGTTCGGCTACGTGGGCGCGTCCACCTGGTTCGCGACCGTCCGCCTGAACGACGCCTTCATGGCCCGTATCGAGGCCGGTGTGACCGCTCTGTGATGACCTGGGGCCCGGGCAACCGGGCCCCTACTCAACAAGGAATCCACCATGAGCGAAAGCATCAATGTTCGGATGGCCAAGGTGCCTGACCTCCTCACCTCGCGTGAGATCCGTCAGCTCTTTGACTCCATCCTCCTCGACCTCGCGGCCCTCAAAGAGGCGATCAACACGCATACCCACAGCGGCGTCACCGTTGGCTCTGGCACCTCGGGTGCTGCCAATGCCGGCACGATGGGCACTCTCAACACGACCGATTAAGGAGTCACTCCATGAGCTACAACATCGAGCAAGTCAACAGCGGCTATGCGTCGCTGACCGCCGCCGGCCTGGCCGAAGGCACCAACGCGGCCACCTTCAAGACCGCTAACACGCTGACGTTCACCAACAACGGCGTGTTCAAGTCCAAGTCGGCGACCGACAACCTGGCCTTCTCTTCGGGTCACACCGCGCTGGGCAACAGCCAGGCCTGCCTGTTCGGCGTGTGGGTTAACGCCTCGGGCACGGTCTCGACCTCGCAGGGCCCGATCGTCGCCGCTGGCGACCCGTGCCCGGTCCCCGGTGCTCCGGCGTCGGGTCTGACCCTGGTCGGCCTGATCAAGGTCACCACCAGCTCTTCGGCCACCTTCACCGCGGGTACGACCGACCTTGGCGCCGCGGGCGTCACCGACGTCTACTACGACTGCATGGTGATGCCGGGTAGCGCGCAGTAATTGCCATCTCCTAGAACCCTCCACTGGGAGTTTGACGGGCACCTTCGGGTGCCCGTCTTTTTGGCGCAGCGCTTTCATCAACCGTAGGAGAGATCGAGATGGCACTTAAAAAAGACGCCGCACAAGGCGTGGAAATTGTGGACGACGCGCCGGTCATCGAAACCGTGGCCGAGTCCAAAGACTTCCGGCAGCTCGCCGCCGACGAAGCGTTTATGAACGAGTTCGTGACGGTGATGATCCATTCGACGACCGACGAGAACCAGGCGCCGCACGTCATCGTGAACTGCAACGGGATCAACCAGCCGATCATCCGCGGCGTGCCGACCAAGATCCGGCGCAAGTACGTGGAGATCTTGGCGCGCATGAAGGAGACTAAGTACTCCCAGGTGACGCGCAACCCGTCGGCGCCGGACCAGATCGACATGATCGCCCGCCACGGCCTGGCGTATCCGTTCGACGTGCAGGACGACGCGAACCCGCGCGGCCGCGCGTGGCTGCAGAACGTGCTGGCCGAGCCGGCATAACCCAAAGGACTGCCAGTGAACTACCTTCAGCTCGTCAACACCGCGCGGGTCGAGTGCGGCGTGTCGGGTCCTGCGCTGGCCACGGTGCAGAACTTGACCGCAGGCACCGAGTCGGCGCGCATGGCGAGCTGGGTCAACCAGGCTTGGGTTGACGTGCAGGCTTCAAAGGAAGACTGGCAGTGGCTGCGTGACGCCGTTCAATTCAACACCGTCACGCAGCAACAGGTCTACACCCCGACCCAGGCCGGGGTGTCTTCGACGTTTGGCAACTGGAAGCGCGACAGCTTCCGGTGTTCGTCGGTTGGACAGAACTACCGCGACGAGCAGCTGCTGAACTACATGGAGTACACCACGTTCCGCAACCTGTACATCTACGGGAACATGCGGACGACCTATGCCCGGCCGGTGGTCGTATCAATCGCCCCGGGCAGCGACAAGAGCCTGGCTTTCGGGTCGATCCCTGACCAGGCTTATGTCATCACCGGCGAGTACTACAAGAAGCCGGTGGACTTCAGCGCCGACACCGATGAGCCGGCGATCCCGGCCCGGTTCCACATGGTCATCGTGTATCGCGCGATGATGTACTACGGCGGGTATGAGGCGGCGCCCGAGGTATTTGCACGCGGGGAGCAGGAGTTCAAGCGGTTGATGAACCGTCTGGACATCGACCAGCTCCCGACCCCAGTCAGCGGACCACCTTTGGCTTGACCTGGGGGCGATCATGCCGTTAAAGACGCCCCCGGTTAAATACGATCTGGCCAGGCTGCAGGGCGGCCTAGACCAGGTCACGCCGATGCTGTCGTTGCCGCCAGGCGTGTGCCGGCAGGCAACCAACTTTGAGCACAGCATCACGGGCGGTTACACCCGCATTGCGGGCTACGACCGTTTCGATGGTCGCGCCAATCCTTCGGACGCGACCTACCTCCTGCTGACCATCACCGTTACCGCGACCATCTCGGTTGGTGACACGTTGACCGGCGCTAGTTCCGGCGCGACCGGCAAAGTCATTGCGATTGACGACAACAACTACGCCGTCACTCGGGTTACCGGCACATTCCTGGTCAGCGAAAACGTCACGGTCAGCGCGGCCAACAAAGGCAGCATCACCACCATTCTTGGTATCGACAGTGATCCGCTGACCGACGCGCAGTACAGGCTGCTGGCCGCCGACGACTACCGCACGAGCATTGGCGCGGTGCCGGGCTCAGGCAGCATCCTTGGAGTCGCGTACTACAGCGGCACGGTCTACGCCTGGCGCAACAACGCCGGCGGCACTGCGGCCGCGATGTACAAGTCCTCGGGTAGCGGGTGGACCGCGGTGAGCTTGGGCTCGGAGCTCATGTTCGACGGCGGCACTGGCGAGATCTTTGACAACCAGACGGTGACCGGCGCCACCAGCGGGGCGACGGGCGTCGTCAAGCGCGTGGTGCTTGAGTCTGGTACTTGGGGCGCAGGCACGGCGACGGGGCGCCTGATCTTCGCCACGATCACCGGCACGTTCCAGAACAACGAGAACCTGCAGGTGGGCGGCGTCACCAAAGCCGTGGCGGATGGCACGCAAGCGGCCATCACGCTGGTCAAAGACGGCCGCGTACAAACTGTGATCGCCAACTTTGGCGGCGGGGCGACGAACAAGAAGTTGTACGGCTGCGACGGCAAGAACCGGGCCTTCGAGTTTGATGGCACGACCTACGTGCCGTTGAAAACCGGCATGGCGACCGACACTCCAACGCAAATTGCTTTCCACAAGCAGCATCTGTTTCTGACCTTTGGTCATTCGCTGCAGTTCTCAGCTCTCGGTGATCCGTACCAGTGGTCGCCTTTGCTTGGCGCCGGCGAGCTGGCGATGAACGACACAATCACCAATCTGTTGGTGATGCCTGGTGATCAAAGCACTGGAGCGCTGGGTGTCTACACGCGCAGCGACACGTCGGTTCTGTACGGTACAGCCGCTGACAACTTCCAGCTGACCAACTACAACACCGGCACTGGCGCCATCGCGTACACCGCGCAGACGCTGGACCAGGGCTACGTGCTCGACGATCGAGGCGTCATTGGGTTAAACGCGACGCTGAATTTCGGCAACTTCACGCCGACGTCGCTCACGATGAACTTGCGTCCCTTCGTCCAGGTGCGCCGCAACCTGGCAACAGGCTCCTGCGTCAACCGCGAGAAGTCGCAGTACCGGGTGTTCTTCTCGGACGGTTCGGGTCTGTACCTGACCCTCTTGAACGGCAAGTTCCTGGGCGCAATGCCGGTGCAGTTCTCGCACCCGGTGACGTGCATCGTCGAGGGCGAGAAGCCGGACGGCACCGAGACCAGTTTCTTCGGGTCCACCAACGGATTCGTGTACCGGCTGGACGTTGGCACGTCATTCGACGGCGGCATCATTCCAGCGTCGTTCAACTTGGTCATCAACGCTATTGGCAGCCCCCGGATTCTCAAGCGCTACCGCAAGGCCAGCGTCGAGATGACCGGCGACAGCTACGCGGAGTTTGCGTTCGGCTACGACCTGGGTTACCGCAGCGAGAACATCAGCCAACCGATCGACCAGGACATCGTCAACAATCTTCGCGCTGGCTTTTACTGGGACGGCTTCGTGTGGGACAACTTCGTGTGGGACGGCAGCGACGTGTCCCCCGCCGAGGTCGAGGTCAACGGCACCGCTGAGAACATCGCGGTCCGATTCACCTCGGTGTCTAACCTCTTTCAGCCGTTCACGGTGAACAGCGTCATTCTGCACTACACGCCGCGTCGAGGACTTCGGTAATGGCCAACAATTACTACACGCACGGAACGTACCCGACTCCCAACTCTCCGGGCTCGTCCGCGCTGCTGCGCGCCGAGCTGGATTTAGTCAGCGCCGGCTTCGACAAGCTGCCCGTCCTGTCTGCCGGCAATGCTAACAAAATCGTGGCGGTCAACAGCACTGGAAACGCGTTGACGGTTCTGAGCGCCGCTCCGTCGTTCGACGTGATCGACACGACGTTCAAGATTCAGGACAACGCCGATGCCACCAAACAGGCCAGGTTTGAGACATCGAGCATCACCACCGGCACGGTCCGCGTCTACTCGTTTCCTGACGCAGACCTGACACTGGTCGGGACTGCGACCACTCAGACCCTGACCAACAAGACGCTGGGCAGCGGCACGGTCATCAGCGGCGGCACGATCGACAATGTGCCGATCGGCAACACCACGCCCGCGGCGGGCAACTTTACGACCCTGGCCGCCACCACCAGCATCACCGTGGCCGGCGTGGCGGTGACCACCGCCTCGAACACGCAGACGCTGACCAACAAGACGGTCAGCAACGGCACCATCAGCAACCCGACGGTCACCGGCGGGACGATGGATGGCACGGTCATTGGTAGCGTCTCGCCGACCTCCGGCACGTTCACGGCCATTGCGTCGACCACCGGCACGATCGGCGGCGCCAACATTGTCACCGTCTCGGCCACGCAGACGCTGACCAACAAGACGCTCACCAGCCCCGTGGTCTCGGGCGGCACGGTGGACAACGCCGTCATCGGCGGCACGACGGCTGCGGCGGGCACGTTCACCACGCTGGTCGCCTCAACCAGCCTGACGGTGGCCGGCGCCGCAGCGACGACCTCCAGCAACACCCAGACGCTGACCAACAAGACGATCAGCGGGGCGAGCAACACGCTGAGCAACATCGGCAACAGTTCGCTGACCAACAGCTCGCTGACCATCGGCTCGACCAGCGTCAGCCTGGGCGGCACGGTCACGACGATCTCGGGCCTGTCGCTGACCCAGCCGACCATTGCGCAGATCCTGAACGGCGGCACGCTCACGCTGCCAATCGCCACCGACACGCTGGTTGGCCGCGCAACGACCGACACGCTGACCAACAAGACCATCAGCGGCTCGTCGAACACGTTCAGCAACATCCCGGACACAGCCATCACCGGCCTGGGCACGATGTCCACCCAGGCGGCCAGCAACGTGGCCATCACCGGCGGGTCGATCACCGGCATCACCGACCTGGCCGTGGCTGACGGCGGCACCGGAGCGTCGACCGCGGCAAATGCCCGGATCAACCTGTTGCCCAGCTACACCGGCAACGGGCTGAAGGTGCTGCGCTTGAACAGCGGCGGCACTGACGTTGAGTGGGCGACCGACGGCGGTGGCACCGTCACCAGCGTAGCCGTCAGCGGCGGAACGACCGGACTGACCACCAGCGGCGGCCCGATCACTGGCTCCGGCACGATCACCCTGGCCGGCACGCTGGCGGTGGCCAACGGCGGCACGGGCGGCACCACCGCAGCCGGCGCCAGGGTCAACCTGCTGCCCAGCTTCACCGGCAACAGCCTCAAGGCGCTTCGCGTCAACACGGGTGAGACCGACGTTGAGTACTTCACGCCGATCACCAGCGTCGGCATCAGCTCGACCGACCTCTCGGTCTCCGGCAGCCCGCTGACGGCCAACGGTTCAATCACGATCGACTTGAACACGGTGGCCGTCAACAAAGGCGGCACGGGATCTACCACCGCCTCTGGCGCTCGGGTGAACCTGCTGCCCAGCTACACCGGCAACGGCGCCAAGGTCCTGGCGCTTAACTCCGGGGCAACCGATGTTGAGTGGGTGACCGCCGGCGCCGGCACGGTCACCAGCGTCGGCATCAGCTCGACCGACCTGTCGGTGTCTGGTAGTCCGATTACCACCAGCGGCTCAATCACGGTCAACCTGAACACCGTGACCGTGGCCAAGGGCGGCACCGGCGCCACGACTGAGTCGGGCGCTCGGGTGAACCTGCTGCCGACTTACACCGGCAACAACGGCAAAGTGCTGGCGCTGAACGCCGGCGGCACTGATGTCGAGTGGATCGCGATCAGCGGCACCGGCACGGTCACCAGCATCACAGCCGGCACCGGCTTGACCGGCGGCACAATCACCGCCTCCGGCACGATCGCGATCGACACCGCCGTGGTCACCACGCTGACCGGCACGCAGACGCTGACCAACAAGACGCTGACGTCGCCGATCATCAGCTCGATCAGCAACACCGGCACGCTGACGCTGCCGACCTCGACCGACACCTTGGTGGGCCAGGCGACCACCGACACCCTCACCAACAAAACGATCAGCGGTGCGTCGAACACCCTGAGCAACATCGGCAACAGTTCGCTGACCAACAGCTCAGTCACGATCGGCACCACCAGCGTGAGCCTGGGCGCCACGGCTTCGAGCCTGGCGGGCCTGAACAGCGTGGCGCTGCGTAACGCCGGCACCGGCGCGTTTGACCTGACGGTCTCGCACAACGGCACGCTGACGGCCGGCCGCGCGCTGACGTTCAACGTCAACGACGCTGCCAGGACGATCAACCTCGGCGGCAACGTCACGACCGCTGGGGCGTTCACCACCAGCGGCGCGTTCGGCCTGACGCTGACGGCCACGGCGCTGACCAACGTCACTCTGCCGACGACCGGCACGCTGGCCACCTTGGCTGGCACCGAGACGTTCACCAACAAGACGCTAACCAGCCCGACCGTCTCCGGCGGCACGATCAACAACGCGGTCATCGGCGGCACGACGCCGGCCGCTGGCACGTTCACGGCGCTGACGGCCAACGGTAACGTGATCCTCGGCGACAACACGCTTGACACGCTGCAGATCTACGCCAACGCAGTCACCTGGTCCGGCACGCCGACGCACTCCTCGAACCACACGTTCAGCGGCGATGTCGCGATCCAGGGCAACACCACGATCGGCAACGCCAGCGGCGACACGCTGACGGTGAACGCGGCGACGGTGACCTACGCCAACGCGACCACTGTGGGCGGCACGATCACCTACAGCGGCACGCAGAACTTTGCTGCTAGCGGCATGACCTTGAAGGGGTCGTCGACCGGCGTCACGACGTTCGCCAGCGCCAACGCCTCGGCGACCAACTACACAATCACGTTCCCGGCCTCGACCGGCACCGTGCTTACCACCGCAGCCGCGGTGACCGTGGCGCAGGGCGGCACCGGGGCGACGACGCTGACCGGCGTCCTCAAGGGCAACGGCACCAGCGCGTTCACCGCAGCCGTGGCCGAGACCGACTACGTCACGCCAAGCGGCGCTGGCTCGCTGTCGAACAAGACGCTGTCGGCGCCTACGCTCTCGGGCACCGTGACCGGCGGCGACGGGCTGCTCACGCGCGTGATGCTGCAAGACACGGGCTGGGACTTCCACGACCTCGGTGACTCAGGCACGGCTACGCAGACTCTCGACTACACCAACGGGTCTCACCAGCGCATCCGTGCAACAGGCAACTTCACCATTGCAACCAGCCTCTGGCCGCCGAGCGGAAACTTAGGAGAACTGTTGCTTGAATTGGTTGCTGATGGAACCGGCAGGACCATAGTTTGGCCGACGATTAACTGGGTCAAATCTGATGGTTCTACAACCACGACTTTTAGCAGCAACGGCGTAACCCTCCAGACCGCAAATAACGCGATTGATTGGGTCTTCTTGTGGACCCGAGACGCCGGCACGACGATTTACGGCAAGGTGGTGCGCTAATGTCGATGCTGAGCCGTTTTGCGACGCTGGCTGCGCCGGCTGCGGAGGGCATCCAATACGTTGGCGGCACATCTGCGCAAATCACCGGTAGCACTTCAACAACCACTAATATATCGCTGACGGCGTTAACTGGGGGTGTAGGGTCTGCGCCAGTAGCGGGCGACTACGTTATTGTGTATTACGGCGCATCAAGCACCGCAAATCGTGCTTTGACAGTCACTACTTCCGGCTACACGCAAGTCTCCGACATATATGTAAGTAGTACTTTTGATGCGAATTTAACTGTCGCCTATAAATTGATGACTGCGACACCAGACACGCAAGTAACTGTGTCGGCTACCGGGGCTACCAGCGACGCGGGGGCGGTGGCTGTTCAGGTTTGGCGGGGCGTTGATAATTTAGTGGTATTTGATGTAAACCCAACCTCCAACAACCAAAATAATACTGCCAACATCAATTTACCCCCCATTACTCCGGTTACTGCTGGAACTGTAGTTGTTTCAGGCGGCGCTTCGGCTCACAATCTAGGTGTACAAACTTTTACCGGTTCTGATTTATCTAATTTTGTAACTTTTAGCGGGCCAAATTCTACAAATGACGTAACTATTGGCTTGGGGTCGTTTAATTGGGTAAGCGGGGCTTATGACCCGGCTAATCTTACTTTTTCAGGCACGGACAGTACTAGTTTTTCGAGCGCCTCGGTCACATTGGCTTTGCTAAAACAGCAAACCGGCCCCGGTCCTTTTATTATCGCTCAAGCTAGCTCGCAGCGCGGAACCAACGGAACGACGCTCGTCATCAACAAACCAACCGGAACTCGCGAAGGCGACCTGATGGTCGCGTTTATGAATATACCCAGCAATTCTACGTGGACTGGCGACACAAGCTGGACTGAGGTACTGGATCAAGGCACCAATCCGTCTACGCGAATTGCTTATAAAGTGGCGGGCGCTAGCGAAGGAGCGTCTTACACGTTTACTTCGACCGCCAGTAGTACTTCATCGGGCACAATCGCAACATACCGAAACGCGGCGTATGACGCTGTGGGGGCGATTACTTCTGGCGCTAACCCGTTAGTGCTGTCTGCGGTCACCGCGACCGCGCCTTACGCTCGGATTTTATCGACTGCGGCACGTTCTGCGACGTCGATTACGATTACCGGGCCTGCGACGATGCAAACCATCGCTATCGATAGTGACGCGGTGAGTCCGTCGCGGCTAGTCGAGCAGGACACCAACTTGTCTTCCGCAGGAAGCTCTGGAACGCGCAGTTTTACCGTGGGTTCGACCACGAGCGTCAGCGGCGCGCTAGTTGCCATCAAACCAGCGGCCAGCTACACAAAATATGCAAGTTACATCACCGCAAATAGCACTACTGCGGGTGGAGGCGCAGCTTATTCAACAACTATTGTAAACAACACACCATCTAGTGTGCCCGGTAATCTTTTAGTTTGGGTTGTTTCGTATTCTATTGATACAAATACCACCATTACAATCTCAACACCTAGCGGGTGGACACTTCTTTCGGGTGCAAGCAATTCCGGCGTCGGGGACCAACCCGGTATGTATGTTTTCTACCGTACCGTAGACGGTACTGAAGCGGCGTCATATACCGCGACCGCTAGTACGGCATGCGCTCTGACTTCTTCGATGGTTGTTCTGGCTGGCGCGGGTACTTTGACAGCAGGCACGACAAATACTGGGCTGAACACCACTTCAATTACCGCCAACGCGGTCACCGCCGGAACAAACGACATACTGTTGTACTTTGGCGCGCAAGCGAACGCTGATATTGGAATACCAACTTTTACGCCGCCCAGCGGAATGACAGAAGCGATTGATGTTTCTGCGAATAATAATGCTCAGGTTGTAGCTCTTGAAGTAGCTTACCAAGAAGGGCTTTCGGCGGGTTCCACAGGCAACAAGACGGCTACTTCAAGCACCACCAATACTAGGTTCCGTGCCTTGCTCGTCACGGTTGCCGGGAAGTAAGGAAGAGACATGTACGCACGCATCGAAAACCAAGCGGTCGTCCAGTACCCGTACACGATCGCGCAGTTCCGCGCCTCGCAGCCGAACACCAGCTTTCCGCCGGACATCCCCGACGCCGAGCTGGCCATCTACGGCGTGGTGCGGGTGGTGATCACCGGGCAGCCCGAGCATGACCGGCTGACGCAGACGGTGCAGGAGACGACGCCGGTCTACAGCGCGCAGCGCAGCCGCTGGGAGCAGGCCTGGCAGGTGGTGGCCGCCAGCGCCGAGGAGATCGCCGCTCGCAAGCAGGCGCTGCAAGCCGACATCGTCGAGCAAACCCAGGGCCGCTTGGACGCCTTCGCGCGCACCCGGCAGTACGACGGCATCCTGAGCGCCTGCACCTACGCCACCAGCCCGACGGCGAAGTTCGCGGCCGAGGGGCAGTACTGCGTGGCGCAGCGCGACGCGACCTGGGCAAAGCTGTACGAGATGCTGGCCGAGGTTGAGGCCGGCACGCGCCCGATCCCCAGCGGCTACCAGGACATCGAGCCGGAGCTGCCGGCGCTGACATGGCCGGTCTGAAGCACTACCTGCTGCAGGTCCTGATCGCGTTCGACCAACTGCTCTGCACCCTGATCGGCGGCTGGGCCGACGAATCGCTGTCGTCCTACGCCTGGCGGCTTGAGCGCGCGGGCAAGCTGTGGGGCAGGGTCTGGCGGCCGGTTGCGGACTGGTTCTTCTGGCAGTTCTTCAACGACTTCAATCACTGCGAGAAGGCTTACCTGGCCGAACGTGATCGGGCGCACCTGCCGCCTGAGCTGAGAATCACGAAGATGTAGGACCGACAGACATGACCGCACCCAGCAACGAAGACTTCAACCGGCTTGAATCAAAAGTCGACAAGCTGACCGACGCGGTCATGCGCCTGGTGCTTCTCGAAGAGCGGCAGACCAACCAGGCCGAGCGCATCGGCGTGATTGAGCAGTCGATCGCCGACACCGACAAGTACGTGAGCCGCGTGGACGCCAAGCTGGAGCGCTGGGTCAACCGCGGGATTGGCGCCTGGGCGGTGGCCACCGTGGTGTTCACGATGGTCCAGTTCGGGATGAAGATCTTCAAGTGAAGCTGTACGAGAACTGGCGCGAGATCCTTCGCAAGGCTTGGTCGATCCGGTTGATGCTGCTGGCCGGCGTGCTGTCCGGCGTCGAGGTCGCGGTTCCCTTGTTCGCTCACACCATGCCGCACGGCGTGTTTGCGGCGCTGTCGATCCTGTCCGTATCTGCCGCCTTCATCGCGCGGCTCATCGCACAGAAGGACGTATGAAAAACCCACGGATGACCGTGGCCGCGCTGTCGATCTCAGCTGCGGCCCTGGTAGGTATTGCTGTCCATGAGGGCTACGTTGGCGAGGCGTACCCGGACCCGGCGCACGGCTGGAAGGTGCCCACGATCGGGTTCGGTGAGACCGCAGGCGTGAAGCCTGGGGACAAGACCACGCCTACCCGCGCGCTGGTCAAGCTGTTGCAGTCCGCAGAGAAGCACGTCGAGGGCGTCAAGAAGTGTCTAGGCGACGCCGAGCTGTACCAGCACGAGCTCGATGCCTACGCGAGCCTGGCCTACAACATCGGGGTCGGCGGGTTCTGCCGCTCAAGCATCCCGGCCAAGGTCCGCGCCAAGCAGTACGAGGAGGCCTGCAAGACGATCCTGCTCTACAACCGGGCCGGCGGACAGGTGCTGCCGGGCCTGGTCAAGCGGCGCCAGGAAGAGTACCGAAAGTGCATGGGGGAGTGAATGTTCTACCTGCTTGACCCCAGAGTCTGGATCTTCGCTGCGCTGCTGGCCGGCTTGGCCGCCAGCCACACGATCGCCTACCAGAAAGGCAAGGCCGTGGTGCGCGCGGAGTGGAACAAGGACATCGCCGAGCGCGCCGCGCAGGCGCTGGAGGCCGAGCGGCAGAACAGGGCCAAGGAACAGCAGCTGGTTGCTGCTCGCCAACGCGCGGAGACGAAGTATGTCGAACAGAAACGCAGGGCGGCTGACACTGCCCGTGGTGCTAAGTCTGAGCTTGAGCGCCTGCGCAACGAGCTCGCCGCCCGTCGTGGTCAAGCCGGTGCAGGTTCCGCCGCCGCCGGCGGAAATCATGGCCGAGCCGGACTTGAAGCAGAGCTACTCGGACGTTGTGCAGAAACTCTTGTTGGAGTGGCGGCAGATGCTGACCGACTCGGAGCGCAAGTAGTCGGCCTGCAGGGCTACGTCAAGCAAGTATGCCTCGCAAAGTAAAGAATGCTCCGAACGAGGAGCAGGCCAAGCTGTTCGACCAGTCCGTGCAGAGATGGCAGCGAGAGCTGAGCCTGGGCGACTGGCGGATCGAGCGCGGCGGCAAGCCCGCACGCAACGCGATGGCCAGCGTCGAGTTCGACAACGCAGCGCGCCTGGCGACTTACCGACTGGGCGATTTTGGAGCGGAGGAGATCACGCCTGAGTCGCTGGACAAGACGGCGCTGCACGAGCTGCTGCACGTTCTCCTGCACGACCTGGTTGTGACGTCGCAAGACCGCAGTGCTACTGACGAGCAGCTTGAAGCTGTAGAGCACAGGGTCATCAACGTGCTTGAGAAGCTGCTTTGGGAAAGGACCGCTGATGGTCAGGCGAACATCGGTTGACGACGACGAGTTCATCAAGCTGTGGAATGAGACCAAATCGCCGCGCAAGCTGGCAGAGCTGCTGGAAATCGGCGAACGCACGGTGTACGCACGGCGCGAGAAGATTGAGAAGACCCGCGGGCTTGTTCTGATCGTTGAGACGCCCAACGCCAAAAAGCACCACGCTCCGTCAGCTAAGGCCATCATGTCGGCCAGGCGCGACGTGAACCGGCTGGAGATCCAGGACGGCGTGGTGCTGGTCGGGTCTGACGCTCACTACTCGCCTGGGCACATCTCGGTGGCGCACAAGGCGTTCTGCAACCTGCTTGTGGCGCTGGGTTCCAAGGTTAAGGCCGTGGTGCTCAACGGAGATATTTTGGACGGCGGATCGATCAGCCGGCATCCACGGATTCGGTGGTCAAACCTGCCCAGCGTGAAGCAAGAGCTGGATGCAATCATTGATCGCACTTCCGACATCGAGAAGGCCGTGGCGCCTGGCGCGCTGCTGTTCCGAACCTACGGCAACCACTGCGCCAGGTTCGAGTCCAGGCTGTCGGCCAACGTGCCGCAGTACGAGGGGGTTGAGGGGTTCACGCTGCGTGACCACCTGCCGCGGTGGGCAGACTCCGACCGGATCGACGTGAACGACGACATGGTGATCCTGCACGACTGGCACTCCGGGGTCCACTCCGGGTGGAACGATGTGTTAAAGGGTGGCTGTCACACAGTGACGGGGCACACCCATGAGTTAGGCTGCAAAGCACATAGAGGGTTCAAGGGCACGCATTACGGGATCAAGACCGGCATGTTGGCCGACGAGCACCAGAGCGAGTTTGACTACCGGCTGGGTAAGCCCGGCTTCAACTGGCAGTCCGGTTTTGCGGTGCTGACCTGGAGAGACGGCCAGCTGCTATTCCCGGAGTTCTGCGCGGTGCGCGACGACGGCCGAGCCTGGTTTCGCGGCGAATGTTTTGGTGAGCCGTGAGCGGCGCGCTGATCGCCCTGACCGGCCTGATCTACCTGTACGTGGCCCTGGAGCAGCTGTACCGGGGCGACAAGTGGCTGTGCATCGTGTACCTGGGGTATGCGTTCGCAAACGTGGGCTTGTACAAGCTCGCCGTGAAGTAAGCATCGGTTACTACGAACAGCCTTGAGTGGCTGACGCAGTTACCATAAAATTCCATCCACGGATCAGTCCGTCCAAAAGCCGCCGGCGAGAGCCCGCGGCTTTTTCTTTGTGAGGTGCCGTAATGGCGACTGCATCGACCTCGTTTACGTACCCAACTCTGCCAACGGTTTCTACGGCTGATACCGCGACCAAAGACGTCTCGAAGGTAACCGCGGCCACTCCGGCTGATGCCACGTACAACGCTGGCACCGCTGGCACAGCCACGGGCGGCACGGCAACCGGACAAGGCTACACCGCCGCGTCGCTGGGTAATGCCGCGCAGACGAGTGCTGCCGACGCTGGCTCGACGGGATACACCTCAACGGCTACCGGGTCGCAAGGTTACACCGGCGCTCAAGCTGACCTCAACAAGTGGACCGTCGACAACAACCAGACCGTTCAGGGACAACTGCAGGGCATCATCGCGGCCAACTCGCCGCTGATGCAGCAAGCCAAAACGTCGGCTCTGCAGGGCATGAACCGCCGCGGGCTGCTCAACTCCAGCATGGCCATCGGCGCTGGTCAAGACGCCGTCATCCGCCAGGCGCTGCCCATCGCCACCAGCGATGCCGCCATGTACGGTCGGTCCGGCGAGTTCAACGCCAACGCGGCCAACCAGATGGGCCAGTTCAACACCGGCCAAACCAACGCCGCCCGGCAGTTCGAGGCGGCAGCAGCTAACCAGGCCAAGATTCAGACTTCGGCCGCAGAGAACCAGGCCAAACAGTTCGGAGCTGCCGCCGGCAACACGGCGTCCCTGCAGAACGCACAGGCCGACACGCAGGTGGCCCTGGCCAACAACGAGGCGACCAACCGCTTCAAGCTGGAGCAGGCCGCGGCCACGAACGCTGCGGAGCAGCTCAAGGCAAACGCACTCAACCAGGCTTCCCTGCAGAACGCGCAGACCAGCACGCAGGCTTCGATCCAAAACGCACAGCTCAAGACGCAGGCCGAACTGGCCAACGCTCAGAACGCCGCAGAGATCAGCAAGTTCAACGTGCAGCAGGACATCGCAGTCAACGAGGCCAACGCAGCCCGCGAGCAGCAAGCGAATCTTGCCAACGCGGACTCGGTCAACAAAGTCGTCATGCAGCAGTACGACGCTGCGTTCAAGACCGCGCTGGCCAACGCAGACAACGAAACGAAGAAAGAGCTGCAGAACATCGACGCGACAACGCGCACTACGCTGGCCAACACTGAGGCCCGCTACAAGCAGCTGATGCAGGGTTCGGCCAGTGCGTCTGAGGCCTACCAGCAGGCAATGAAGAACATTGCGGATCTTTACAACAACCCGGATCTGAGCAGCGACCCGGCTGACGGCACGAACGGAGTGAGCCCGAAGCAGGCAGCGATCAATGCGCAGACGGCGCAGCTTGAAGGCGCAATGACCATACTTGGTCAGCTCAACGATTTCTTTGATTACACCAAACCGCCGGCGGCTTAACGCACTTTGATGACCCGCGAAGAACTTCTCCAGCCTGTGCTTGCCGCGGCTGGAGGGGTCAGCGCGTCCGCGTTCGACGGCTGGGAGGTTGTGCCCGGATACCTCGACGGCGAGCACGCCGCGACCGCGGTGGTCAAGGGCACCGAGATCCACTTCGCGATCGTGCCGCAGTTCCGCCGCAAAGCGGTGCTGCGCCGTCGCACGCAAGAGTTTCTGCGGCCACTGTTTGAGCGGCGCGGGTTTCTGACCACGCGCGTGCCGCGCGGATCTGACAAGAACAAACGCTTTGTCGAGCGGGTGGGGTTCAAGCCCACCTGGCAAGACGAGACGTTCCAGTACTACCTGCTGGGCAATCTGCCCTGGAGATAAGCATGTACATCCCCCGCCACCAGAAGACCTACCTGAGCCGCGCGATGACGAGGGCGATGGCGCTTGACCATCCAATCGGCGACCCGCACGGCGGTCCGGCTTACGGCGAGCGCAACGACCCTGTCAGCGCGATCATCTCCATCGGCACGATGCTGTTTACCGGGGCCGAGGTCATCGCGGGCACTGCCACGCTGATGCAGGGTCTGATGTTCGCCGGCTCTGCGATCAGCTTGGTCGGCAACATCACCGGCAACAAAACGCTCTCGAAGATCGGCATGATCACCGGCCTGGCCGGCGGCGTAGGAGCGCTGGCTGAGAGCGCGGGGATGTTTGCGTCCGGCACGTTGGGCGAGACGTTTGGCTACGGCGTCAACTCCGCGACCACGCCGCTCGGGTTCGAGGACATTGGCGCGCTGAACCAGACTCCAAACGCGCAGGTGCCGCAGTCGGTCGACGTGGTCGACAGCGCGCTCGCCGCCCCGGTAGGCGGCCAGCCGACGCTGGCTACCGAGCCGCTGCAGAACCTGTCGGCCAACTTCGACCCAGGCGCCGTTCAAGTTGTTGACGGCCCACCGCCTCTGATCAATAGCGCCGCACCCGGCTTGCAATCGCCCAGCGCGGCCAACATGCCGCTCGGGTTTGAAAACGCTGGAGCGCTCCAAGGCGCGCCGGCCGTTCCGGGGGCTCCGGGCGCGCCCGCCGCCCCTGGGGCTCCGGGCGCACCGACTGTGCCTGGCGGCGACATTCCGGCCACGCCGGAGATGGTGAAGATCGCAAGCAGCAGCACCGACCCGATCGGCTCGCTGGCGCAGCAGATGGGGCAGCCCATCGACCCCAGCTACGCGCCCAACATTCGGCCAATGACAAGCGGCGAGCAGCTTTGGCAAAACGTGAAAGACGCTGGCAGCGGTGTAATGAACTTTGCCAAGGCCAACCCCGGCGCCGGGTACATGCTTGGCTCTGCCATCAGCAGCGTGGCCGACGTTTTGTCGGGCAAGACCGGCGCGCAGATCAACGCGCTGGAAGCGCAGGGCGAGCTGAGCAAGGCGCAGGCCGACAAGCTGCGCTACGAGGTGGAGTTGACCAAGCGGCGTCACGCCAACCTCAACGCCGGCTACGTCAACGTGCAAAACCCACTCGCCACCTGGACCCCCAACTTCCAGGTCACACCTGCCGCGCAGCCCGGCCTGATCACCGGCGCGATGGCGCCCACCCCTGGCGGCTAATTCAGGAGAACGATGATGGAAGGTCTTATTCAAGCCAACCAGGCGCCCGAAAGCCGCGACGACCTGACGCCCGAGAAGGTCAGCCAAGGCATCCAGATCCCTGACGAGTTCAAGGAAGCCTACGAGCGCGTGGTTGCTGCGGGCATGCAGGTCATGTTCTCCAAGCAAAGCAACCAGGCCGCGGTCGACTCCATCCAACGTGGCGACGGACCGCTGGCCCAGCGGCTCGGCATGGCGGTCGCCGGACTGATCGGGATGATCGTCAAGGAGTCCAATGGCACGGTGCCGCCGCAGGTGCTGATCCCGGCCGGCGTGGAGCTGCTGTCGCAGGCGGCGGACTTCCTGCGTAAGGCTGGGATCGAGCCGGTGAACAACAAGGTCTTCGGCGACGCAATGGACGTGATGATCACGTCCATCCTGCAGGCCGCCAAGCTGGACGTGCAGAAAATCGCCGGCTTCATCGAACAGAAGGCCGGCCAGGGCGGCGCTGCCCCGGCTGCTGGCGCGCAACCGATGATGGGAGCTTGACCATGCTGGGCGGATTGATTGCCGGCGCGCTCAAGGGCGCGGGTGAGGGCTATGCCACTTACGCCAAGGGCGAGATGGAAACCCAGCAGAAGCTGGACTACGCCACGAAGATCCTTGAGCTGCAGGAGCAGAAAGACCTGCGCATTGATGAGATCCGGCGCAGTCGCGACTTTGCAGACAAGAAGCGCGACATCGAAGAGATTGATCCGCTGCGTATCCAGTCCAAGGTTTCGGAGACAAAAGCGGTTGGCGCCGCGCAGACCGGGGTGGAGGTTGCGCGCGAAGGGGAGCTTGGCCCGGTCAAGACCGCGAACGCCGTCGCACAAGAAAGGGCGGTGGGCCCGGTCAGGGCGGAAAACGAGGGCCTCGCCGCTGGTGCTCGCGTCAAAGCCGAGGGCCAGGCGCTGACCGACCTGGGCAAGAACAAGGACTACATCAGCGCGCTGCAGACCATCAGCACCGCCAAGGAAGGCAGCGCTGCGAAAACACAGGCTGCGGCCGTCATGTTCGAGCTGGGTCAGAAGAAGTCGATCTTCGACCTGCGCAATCAGCTCTCCAAGCTGCCGGTTGGCGACCCGAAACGGGAAGAACTGACCCAGCAGATCACCGACCTGTCAGGGGCGTCGATCAAGAGCGCCAGCGACGTCATCAGCGCTGCGACCAACTGGCGAATGATGGCCAAGGATCTGCGCAAGGACGCGGAGAACGCCAACTCGGACGAGGAGCGCAACGCTATCCGCGAGCAAGCGCGTCAATACGAGATTCTGGCCGACTCGATCCAGCGCACGGTCATCAACCAGCGAGTGCCTGGCGCAAACGTGCCGAAGACCGGAGGCCCAGCCGGCGGCAAACCTGCGGCTCCTGCGGCGCCGTGGGAGCGCAACTGGAGCTCGCCCGGAAACGTCAGCAACAACCCTGCACCGTAAGGCGACTAAAACATGGCGTTGCCCACCAAAGGCCAAGTCATCGAAGGCTACCGTTTTGTCGGTGGCGATCCCAACGACAAAGCAAGCTGGGAACTGGACGTTGCACTGAAGCCCGGCGAGGTGGTTGACGGCTATCGTTTTGTAGGCGGTGACCCCAACAGCAAAAAGAGTTGGGAAGACGTGCGCGACGCCGGTTTGGGCGCCCGTCTGTCACAAGGCGCAGCCAGCACGATCGCCGCCGGCAAGATCGCGGCCACTGACGACCCGGCGCGCATTGCCGAGATCGTCTCTGAGGGCCAGCGCACGCAGCTGCCGCAGACGCCCACGCAGCAGAAGATGGCCGCCGAGGTCAAGCCGCTGCAAGAGGCCTACGAGAAATCGCAGGGCCTGGAGGCCGTGGGAGCGTTCGCCTCGTTGGCCGCCAAGCGCCTGGCGCAATTCGTCACCAACCCGTCCGAGCTTGCTGGCGCGATCGCCGAGAACCTGCCGAACTCTGCCCCTGGCTTGGCCGGCGGTTACGTCGGCGCTAAGGGCGGCGCGCTCGCGGGCACGGCAGTGGCACCCGGCGTCGGCACCGTGGTGGGTGGCGTCGGCGGTGGCATTGTGGGCGGCACCGCCGGTGGCTATTTCATTGAGCAAGGCGCAGCGATGCGCGACCAGATCCTCAAGGCCGCGCAAGAGCAGGGCATCGACCCGCGCGACTCAAAGGCCTTGGAGCCTCTGATCCGCGAGCAGTACCAGTCGTTCCTTGAGAAGTCTCGCCTGAAGGGCATCGGCACCGCCGGCACCGACGCGGTCCTGAATGCCGTGACGTTCGGCCTGGCCGGCACCGGCGAGCGCGTGTTGGCCAAGGAGGCCCGCGCGCTGACCGAGGGCGTCAAGGCCGGAACGGTTGACGCCGCGCAGGGCGCGACCCAGCTCGCCGCCATCGAGGCGCGTCAGGCCGCACGAAACACGATCCCGGCGCGCGCGGTACGCGGCACGGGCATCATCGCCGCCGAGATGGCCGGCGAGGGCGCGTCTGAGGCCGCGGGTCAGAAGCTCGCCTACGGCAAGGTCGACGCCCTGGATGTCATCGACGAGTCAATCTTGGGCATGGGCCAAGGCGGCGCGATGGCGGCCGGCCGCGGCTTGTACAACCGCGCCACGGGTCAAGCCACGGCTGACACGGTCGATCGGAACATTGCCGCCGCAAAAGAGGAGTTGTCCCGCCAGCGCCAGCTGCAGGCCCAGACCACCCTGCAGACGGCTCCCGACGCCGCCACCGCAGCGGCCGCGGCCAACGACCTGGCCGGCTCGGTTGACGAGCTGACGTCGAGCATCGACTCGTACCTGCGCCCGGGCTCGATCGCGCCTGCTGGCGCCGCTCCTGCCGCAGCGGTTTTGCCCGCAGCACGGCCGACCATTCAGGAGCTGCAGCAGCGCATCGACCGGGAGGCCGAGCTTACTGCGCAAGCCGAGAACGCAGGCACTGACTTTGAGCGCCGCATGGCGCTGGAGCAGATCCAGGCGACCCGCCCCGACGCATCCCCGCGCCTGGCCAGCTCGTTTGTTGAGCTGCAGCCCATGTCGGAACTCCAGGCAAGCCAACGCCTGGCGATCCTGCGCGACGAGGCTGCGACCAGCGGTGGCAACGCACTGGGTCTCGAAGTCGTGCCTCACCCCAGCGTGTCTGGCAAGTTCGCCATCGCGCAGCGCGGCCTGCCCAGCCTGGACCTCACCTCGACCCCTGCCGCGCCTGTCTCCCAGGCGGAGGCAAACGCTCGCCTCGAGGCCGCGGCTCAGCAACGCCAGGGCCTGCTGCGCAACGAGCTGTTCCAACCCTACGAGGCGGTCACCGATCAGCTGCAGCGCGGCATCGAGGCCAACGAGGGCTCAATCCCTGCGCCTGGCGCCGCGATCCTTGACGCGGCCAGCGTCGGCGTTCCCGGCAACAAGACCGGCACCGGCATCACCGCCTACGACACTGTGACAGATGTGGTGTCAACGAGCCCGATCGAAGTCCCGGCCACGCCGACCGATCAGCTCGGCGAGCAGAAGCGACAGGCTGCGCTGCAGGCTACGAACGAAGAGTCGATGGCCGAGCAGGAGGCGCGGAATGTTGCAAATAAACAACAGGCCGATCGCGAGCTCCAGGCGCAGATTGAGCGCACCGGCCAGCCGGCCGCGGCGCCCAGCACCGCGGACGTGATCGCCGCGATGAAGACGCCTGGCACGCAGCGCACCGCTGACCAGGTGCTCGCGCTGCGCCAGGCCCAGTCGCGCTACAGCGCGGCCGACTTCAGCCTGCTCGAGCGCGCGGCCACCGCGCCGTTCACACTGGACATGCAGGAGCGCGGCCGCCTGCGCGAGCTCGCCGCTGGTCCTGCGCCGACCGTTGCGCCGACGCAACAGACTAGGGAAAACCCTCCCCTGATGGGCGAGCGCGTGGCGCGCGCCCTGGGGCTGCCGAGCAACGGCGTCGTGGTCACCAGCAACGCGAAGCTGTCCACCACCCGCTCGGGCCCGGGCGGCACGCTTACCGTCACCGACACCGAGACGACCACCGACGAGAACGGCGTCGAGACCACGAAACAGGTCAGCCACACCGCCACCGTCGTCGACCCCAGCAGGCTGGGCAACACCGGCCGGCTGCTTAACCAGATCGCTCGCATCTTCGGCAAGCGCCTGGTCGTCTTCACGTCCGACACGCTCAGGGCTGACGGCTTTGTGGTCGACGGCAACGACCGCGACATCCACATCAACGCCAACGCGCAGATCAGCCCCTTGGCTGTGTTCGGCCACGAGCTGATGCACCTGCTCAAGCGCGAGCATCCCGAGGCCTACGCGGCCGTCGAGGCGGTGATCAAGGCCCAGCTCACGCCTGAGCAGTTCGCTGCGTTCCAGGCCGACTACGGCCAGGATGCGACGATCGAGGAGCTGGCCTCCGACCTGATGGGCAATCGCTTCCAGGAGCCCGAGTTCTGGACGGCGGTGTTCAACGAGATTGCCGCGCAGAACCCGACGGGTGCCGCCGGAATCATCGCGCGCGTCGGCGCCGCGCTGAACCGCGCGATCCGCGCGTTCCTGAACGCGGTCGGCCAGAAGGGCTTCAAGGCCGACGAGATCGTGGGCGACGTGACCGCGGTGCGCGCCGCGCTCAAGACCGCCCTGGCCGAGTACGCCAAGCAGCAGCGCAACCCGGCGATCGCGATGGAGGCCCAGGTGGCCCGCGAGACGCCGGCGCCCGCAGAGACGCCGGAGCCTGCGCCGGGCGAACCCACTCCCCTCCAAGCCGAGGGCAACCGCCTGCGCGAGGCCGCACGTCGCGCTCGCCAGGAGATGGGCGAGACGATCACCGCCAGCAAGCAGCGCCCGGACTTCACCAACCCCGAAGAGCGGACCGAGGTCAGCACCACGCGCCCGGTGCCGGCGCCGAAGAAGGGCCGCACCAGCAACTCGTACGACGAGAAGTGGGTGATTGACGGCCAGGACATCCGCGCCAGCAAGGCGCACGTCGAGGCGGTCTCGCGCGCGCTGCGCCAGTACAACACCCTGTCAGGCAAGGGCAACGCTGAGGCCCTGATGAAGGAGCTGCACGACGTCGTCGTGGAGAACCTGCTGTGGCTGCACGACCTGGTGCCGGAGAACGTGCGCGCCCGCGCGAAGCTCTGGTACGACGGCGCGAACCGCATCGCCAACGACTGGGCCGGCAAGTACAACATCAGCCTGCGGCAAACCAGCGGCGTGCTCGCCGTGCTCAGCCCGCAGATGGACTGGTTCAAGAACGTGTCGCTGGGCGAGCGCGTCATCTCGATCTGGAAGAACCGCCAGAACGAGGCCTGGTCGCCCGCGATGACGGCCTGGCTCGAGAGCTGGGTCAACGCGTCGAAGGACGTGGATACCAAGGCCTCGCGCCAGGCGGTCCTCGAGGAGGCCCGGCCGCTGCAGGGAATGACCCTCTCGGAGATGAACGATCGCCAGGCCGCGATCTACATTCGGGTGTTCGACGAGACCTACCACGAGCGCCAGTACCGCCTGGTTACGCCCGAAGGTGGATTTGGCGACTACGTCACCAACAGCGACGACGGCGACGCAAGCGTGACCTGGGGCGGCTTCGACACGATCGAGAAGGCCGTGTCGATCCTGAACGACGGCTCGTTCCGCAACATCGACGAGCGCCTGGGCGACGAGCACAAGGTCCGCAACTTCTACAACAACATCATCAGCCCGGGCAGCGCCGACGGCCACGTCACGATCGACACGCACGCCGTCGCGGCCGCGTTCGTGAAAGCCCTGTCGGGCAGCGCGCTCGAGGTGATGCACAACTTCGGCACGACCCCGAAGGGCCAGCCGGGTGTGAGCGGCAACGTCGAGACCGGCGCCTCCGGCACCTACGGCCTGTTCGCCGACGCCTACCGCGACGCGGCCGCCAAGCGCGGCATCCTGCCGCGGGAGATGCAGTCGATCACCTGGGAGGCTGTGCGCGCCCTGTTCCCGGCCGCGATCAAGGACCAGCTGGCCCCGCAGGTTGACGCGGTCTGGGACCGCTTCAAGGCGGGCGAGCTCACGCGCGACCAAGCGCGCGAGGAGGTGCGTAAGCTCGCCGGCGGGATTCGCCCGATGGCTTGGGAAGGCAGCGACGCTGGCAAGAGCGCAGCCGACGGCGGCGTGTCGTTCAACAGCGACATCCCCGAAGAGGTCGATCAGCGTTCGGCCCGCACCCTGCTGCCCGAGGTGGCCAAGGACAAGATCCAGGTCAACCTATCGGCCAACACCAGCTCGATCCCCGGCATCGCCGCGCTCCAGGCGGCGGCCGCCAAAGGCGACATGCTGGCGCACCGCCTGCTGCAAGACCTGGCGCTGGACAACCTGCGCCACCTGTTGGCCGGCACCTCGGCCAGGGTCAAGGCGGACGGCGTCACCGGCCTTTACGGGGGCTACGTCGAGTCCGGCCTGTCCATGACGGTGTCGTTCGCAGACGACGACCGCTCAGCGGTGCTGGCCGCGCTGGCCAAGTTCGCGGATAATTTCAACCAGGAGCAGATCCATGTCCGCCGCGGCATCAAAGCCAAGGTGGGCACGTCCTTTGACGATGGCTCTTATGTCACGCACGTCTTCCGCTTTGAGCTTGAGCGTGGGCTGAACCGCAAACAGATCGACAAAGTGATTGCCGACTCGGGCCTGCCAGGCCTGACGTTCGGCGACGACTTTGTTGAGGCGTACTACGTTGGAGATCCAAGCAATGAAGAAGCAATCAACCAGTTCCGAGAGCGGGCACTACGAGCCCGGCAATCCCTTGGAAAGAATGTCCGAACAGTTGATATCGGACCTGCGCGCCTCTGGACTTACGGTGACCGTGACCGAGGGCTCGGATTCGAGCGAGTACGAGGTGACGTTCCCGCCGGCACCGGCGTCTCGAACGAAACCGCAAAGCGCGTAGCGGGTTACCTCAACCCGACGACCAACAAGAAGGGCGAGCCGGCACTCGGCAAGGTCAAGACGTTTGAGCAGACGGACATCACGCCCGCTCAGGACGCGCTGCAGACCCGCATCGCCGGGGTCTACGACTCGCTGCCCGAGAACGATCTCAAGAACCCGAACGTCCGCAAGGCGTACCAGGAGCTGAGCAAAGAAGTCCTGCGCCAGTTCCGTGCGATGCCGGTCAAGCTCGAAGTCTTCACCGGCAAGGGCGAGCCCTACAAGTCCAGTGCCGACATGCGTCGGGATCTGCTGGACAACAACCACCTCTACATCTACGGCACGGCGCCCGACACGTTCGGGCCGCCAAACCAGGACTTCAGCGCGCACCCGCTGCTCAAGGACAGCGGCGAGCGCGACGTGAACGGCTACCCGCTGCTCTTCAACGATCTGCTGCGCGGCGTCCACGACTACTACGCCCATTCGATGAGCCCTGCGCAGTTTGGACCCAAGGGCGAAGAAGCGGCCTGGAAGAACCACATGTCGATGACGCCGAACATGTGGGCCCGTTGGGCGCTGACGATGGAGACCCGCGCGCAGAACAGCTGGGTCAACTTCCGCGAAGGCCTGGACCGCAACACGCCGATCAGCCAGCGGTCGTTCGCTCCGCAAAAAGCTGCGCTGTTGCCGGTCGAGTTCATCCTCACCGGCGATCGCACCGTCGACAAGCCGATGAAGGAGTTCATCGCCAAGCTCGGCGAACGCGCGCGGCAGGGCAGTCGCCCGAAGATGAAGGGCCCAAGCATAACGGCCACCCGCCAGCGCACGTCCTCTGAGCGTTACGCCACCTTGGAAGAGATCGGCCAGATGGAGCGCCAGGCGTTTGCTCGCCTGCAGGAAGACCAGAGATACAAAGAGCTCACCGCAAAGATTGCCGAAGCGGAGAACGCGGACCGTAACCGATTCAATCAGGTCGTCGATAAAGCCGTCGAGATTTTGAAGTCAAAACCCGGCTTCAAGAAGCTCGCCGAAGAATACGATGCAAAGACTGTCCGCAACCTGGCCCAGGTGTTCATGGATGAGGCGGACGCCGCGGTGCCCGCGGCAACGCCGTCGCTTGGCGATGCAATGCAAGCGCGGAAAAACTACGTCGAGCAGTACCTGAAGGACGCAGGAATTCCGGAGCCGAGTGCGTTTGCGGAGCGAGCCAACCAGGACCGCACCTACTACAGCAGCGCGGCTTTCCGCCGCTGGTTCAAACAGTCCAAGGCGGTAGACGCAAACGGCAGGCCGTTGGTCGCATTCCACGTCACCACAAAAGACTTCGTGGAGTTCGACACAAACGCCGGAAAGACGAAGGGCCAAAAGTCCACGGCCGCGTATTCTGGTCAGCTCGGCTCGTGGTTCACGGCGCCCAGCCTGTACGACGGCAACTATGATGCCGGGAACGCGGAAGTAGCGGTCGAGGGGTTCATCGAAGAAGCGGGTGGCGGATTCAAGCCTGGCGCGGTCACCATGCTTGTACATCTGTCGATCCAGAACCCGATGGAGTACTCGGACTACGAAAGCATGTTGGAGGACAGGAACTCCTACCCCAGCATTGAAAAATTCAAGGCCGACCTGGTGTCCCAGGGATACGACGGGATCGTCATCCGCAACAGCGACACCGACGGCAACGTCGACCGCGACGACTGGGTCGCATTCGAGCCGACGCAGATCAAGTCCGCCACCGGCAACAGCGGCGCGTTCGACCCGGCCAACCCGGACATCACCGCCAGCCGTCAGCGCAACGCGCTCGGCCTGTACTCCGCGCTGGCTGAGGGCGTCGAAGGCATCAAGACCAACACGGCGCCGGCGGCCGGCTGGCGCGACGCCATCAAGGGCCTGGTGAACAAGGGCGCGGTGAAGGCCGACGAGGTCGAGTGGTCCGGCGTCAACGACTGGCTCGCGCTGCAGCAGGGCAAGGTGACGAAGGACCAGGTCGCGGAGTACCTGCGCCAGGGTGGCGTGCAGGTTGAGGAGACGGTGCTAGGCGGGCAAGGCGGTTGGTCTGTCGTTGACCAAGCCACCGGCGGCGATCAGTTCGTTGAAGGCTTCCGCACACAACAAGAAGCCGAAGCGCGAGCGGAGGAACTTGGTGGCCGCGAGTACGCAGCAATCCCTTCAAGCGACACGCCGATGGCCGAAACCAAGTACGGCAAGTGGACCTTGCCTGGAGGCGCGCGCTACCGCGAGGTGCTGCTGACGTTGCCGAGCATGGACAAAGACCTTGCCTGGGCTCGTCAGCAGGAACAAAAGTACGGCAAGAACATCATGGACTGGCCGAATGAAGTCCTTGAAGAGCTTGACCGGCGGCCAGGTGCGAAGAGTGCAGTTAAGACCGAATACAGATCCTCCCACTGGGACCAGCCCAACGTGCTCGCGCACATTCGCGTCAACGACCGCACCGACGCCGATGGCAACAAAGTGCTGTTCGTCGAGGAGATCCAGTCCGACTGGGGGCAGGAGGGGAAGAAGAGTGGATTTGCTGAAGGGCCTGCTGATGTCAGGGCTGAATTGGTTGGGGAATCAAAGTATTTCCCGGGTCAGTCTGAGTACGCAATGTACGTGAATGGAGCGAGGGTCGGAACTAGACACGCAGCTACCGCAAACGAAGCAATTGCACGGGCAAGAGAATCGCTTCCACTGCTTATGGCGGCTTCTCCATCGATAAAGGTTGGGCTTACACCACGCGCCCCCTTCGTCACCAAGACCGAGGGCTGGCTGAACCTGGCGCTCAAGCGTGTGCTGACGATGGCGGTCGAGGGCGGCTACGACAAGGTGGCGTTCACCAACGGCGCGCAGAACGCGGAGCGGTTCTCGCTGGACAAGACCCTTAGTCAGATCCGGTACAACCCCAACGGGGATCAGCGCCTTCGTGCTTACGATCGGGATGGGAAGACGGTTATCAACGAAACCGTCGCGCCCGAAAAGCTGCCCGACTTCATCGGGAAGGAGGCGGCTGACAGGCTTCTCGGCAACCCGACTGAAGTGATTGGCGACAGCAATGTCCTGAGCGGGGCCGACCTTAAGGTCGAGGCCAAGGGGATGCGTGCCTTCTACGACGTCATCGTCCCGACGGCGCTCAAGAAGCTGCTGCCCAAGGTGGGTGGTGGGCAAATGGGGGTGGTCGAGATTCAACCCCTTGGCAAAAAAGCAAGGCCGTCAGACGACAACATTGACTACGGGATTACGTTCGACGGCATGGATTCGGTAACGCCGGATGGAGAGCGTTTTCGTAGGTACGAAGATGCCGTGGCGCATGTCAAAACGAATCTGGACAAATACGCCCTTGTGCAACCCGGCCTGACCATCACCGACGCGATGCGCGAGAAGGTGGGCGAGGGGCTGCCGATGTTCAGCCGTCGCCGCAACATCTTCAACCAGCCCGCGCCGTTGGCCAGCTGGACGATGGCGCCGGACTCGAAGATGGACGACTTCCTGTACAAGATGCAGGACAAGCAGATCGACACCAAGCGCGTGGTGGAGGCGATCCGCCAGGCCGCCGGCAGCATCGACGACAAGTGGAACGCCTACCTGCAAGAGGAGCTGTACCACGGTCGCACCGCCAAGCAGACCGCAGACTTCCTGACCAGCGAGCTGCGTCCGCTGCTACAGGACATGCAGGCCCGCGGCGTCACGATGGACGAGTTCGAGGAGTTCCTGCACAACCGCCACGCCGAAGAGCGCAACGACCAGATCGCCCGCGTCAACCCGAACATGCCCGACGGCGGCTCGGGGATCGACACCGCGGACGCGCGCACCTATTTGGCCGGGCTCGACCCCGCCAAGCGCCGGGCCTACGACGCGCTGGCCCAGCGCGTGGACGCGATCAGCGCCGGCACGCGCCAGCTGCTGGTGGCCAGCGGCCTGGAGACGCAGGACACGATCGACGCCTGGGAGCGAACCTACGGCAGCTACGTGCCTCTGTTCCGTGAAGACACCGACTTCGCCGCTGGCGGCGGGGCGGGTACGGGTCAAGGCTACAGCGTGCGTGGGCCGGCCAGCCGCCGTGCCACGGGCTCCAGCCGCCCGGTGGTGGACATCCTCGCGAACCTGGCCATGCAGCGCGAGCGCACGATCGTGCGCGCCGAGAAGGCCCGCGTCGCCCAGGCCATCTACGGCATGGCGGTGCAGAACCCCAACACCGACTTCTGGCTGGCCGTCGACCCGGAGGGTCAGAGGGACCCGAACACGGCGATCGCTGACCTGATCCGCATGGGCATCAACCCGATCGACGCGCAGAACATCATCCGGGAGCCGGTGCAGCAGACCATCGACCCGCGCACGGGCCTGGTGGTGCAGCGCGTGAACCCGCTGTTGCGCACGAGCGACAACGTGCTGGCCGTGCGCATCGACGGCCGCGAGCGGTACGTGTTCTTCAACCCGAACAACGATCGCTCGCAGCGCATGGCCGAGGCGCTCAAGAACCTGGACGCCGACCAGCTTGGCCGGGTGATGAGCATGACCGCGATGGTCACCCGGTGGTTCGCCAGCGTGAACACGCAGTTCAATCCGATATTCGGCGTGATCAACTTCGGGCGCGACGTGCAGGGCGCGGTGCTGAACCTGACCACCACGCAGATCGCCGATCGCAAGGCCGAAGTCATGGCCGGCGTGATGCCCGCTCTGCGCGGCATCTACTCGGACCTGCGCTCACGCCGCGCCGGCAAGGGTCCGGCGACCGGCACCTGGGCCACCTTGTGGGAGGAGTTCCAGCGCGAGGGTGGGCAGACCGGGTTCCGCGACATGTTTGCCCGCAGCGACGATCGGTCCAAGAAGCTGCAGGACGAGATCAACCGGATGGGCCGCAAGGGCTACGACGTGCGCCGCCTCGTCGACCCCAACAACGCGGTCTTCGGCTGGCTGTCGGACTACAACGAGACGATGGAAAACGCCGTCCGCCTGTCCGCCTACAAGGCCGCGCTGAACAAGGGGCTCTCAAAGCAGCAGGCCGCGTCGATCGCCAAGAACCTGACCGTCAACTTCAACCGCAAGGGCCAGGTGGCCACGCAGATGGGCGCGCTGTATGCGTTCTTCAACGCCGGCGTGCAGGGCACCACGCGCTTGGTGGAGACGCTGCGCGGGCCGGCCGGCAAGAAGATCATCGCCGGCGGCCTGCTGCTGGGCTCCGCGCAGGCGCTGCTGCTGGCGGCCGCAGGGTTTGATGAGGACGAGCCGCCGGAGTTCGTGCGCGAGCGCAACTTGATCATCCCCACCGGCAACGGAAAGTACATCAACATTCCGATGCCGCTGGGCTTCCATGTGATCCCCAACACCAGCCGCGTGCTCACCGAGTTTGCGCTGTCGGGGTGGAAGAAGCCGACCAAGCGTCTCCTGCAGATCACCGGCGCGTTTCTTGAAGCCTTCAACCCCATCGGCAACGCCGGCTGGTCGGTCCAAACAATTGCCCCGACCATTGCCGACCCGCTGGTGGCGCTTGCAGAAAACCGGGATTGGACCGGCAGGCCGATCGCCAAGAAAGACCGCAGCGATCTTCAACCTACTCCCGGCTACACGCGCGCCAAGGAGACGGCCAGCTGGTTCTCCAAGCAGCTCTCCTACTACCTGAACCTGGCCAGCGGTGGCACGAAGTACAAGCAGGGCGTGATCAGCCCGACGCCGGACCAGCTTGACTACCTGATCGGTCAGGCCACCGGGGGCGTGGGCCGCGAGGCGCTGAAGATCGAGCAGACCATCACCAGCCAGGTGACCGGCGAAGAGCTGCCACCCTACAAGGTGCCGCTGCTGGGCCGGTTCTACGGCGACACCAAGTCACCGGCCGCCGAGAGCAACCGCTTCTACGAGAACCTCAAGCGCATCAACGAGCACGAGGCTGAGATCAAGGGCAGGCGGAAGAACCGCGAGGGCGGCATCGATGAGTACCGCAGGGCCAACCCCGAGGCGCGCTTGGTTGACCTAGCCAACCAGACCGAGCGGGACGTGCAAGATCTGCGCAAGCGGCGCCGTGAGCTGCTTGAGCGCGGCGCCTCGAAGGAGACGATCCAGATCCAGGAGCAGCGGATTGCGACGCGCATGAAGCGGTTCAACGACCGCGTGCGGCAGGTGGAGGAGCAGGCCGCTCGGTGACCGCGGCGTGCCGCGCGGCTCGACTGACGGTCACAGGCCGGCCGCTCAGCGGCTGGCCTCGCTGCACTCGCGCAGCCACTTCACCACGTCCTCCTCCAGCCACATCAGCCGGTTCGAGCCCGGGATCTTCAGCCTGGGCGGCAGGCTTTCCGGCCTGCGCCGGCAGTCCACCTTGATGGTCTCGGCCGAGCGCCGCAGCAGCGGCGCTAGGTCCTCGGGTCCCAGCGTCTTCAGCGGGCTGTTCACTTGCGGGTCTCCTCTTCGATCAGCTTGTCGATGTAGTGGCGCGCTTTGCGCAGATCCTCGACGCCGCCCTTGTGGCGCCAGCGGCTCAGGTACTTCACGGCGTTGCCGTCCAGATAGCCCAGCCCCCAGTCCAGGATCACGTCCCAGGTCTCGAACTTGAGCTGCTTGTAGTGCGTGCCGCCGTGCTGCACGGCGTTCGCGCCGGTCTTCGCTGACCCGGCCTGCGCCTGCAGCTGCGCCTTGATCTGGTCGCCCGTCAACCCGACGATGCTCATCAGTCAATCTCCTTCATGTAGTAGCGCGTCTCGAACCCGTCGCCGCGCAGCGGCAGATCCGGCGCCCAGACGACCGGCCTGGCCATGATCGCCTCGACCTCGGCCAGCGCCCCGGCATCGTCCGGCGCCTCGATCACGATCTCGTCGTGGACCGTAGTCAGCTGCCGGTAGCCGGCGTCGTCGATCGCCAGCATCGCCTCGCGCAAGCAGTCCCTGGCGATCGCTTGGGTGATGTTCTCCACCAGCTTGCCGCCGTAGGTCGGCAGCCTGGTCCATCGCTTGGTGCGCTGGTCCTGACCCTCGTAGGTCACGCTGCCCGCGCTGGCCACCACGTAGCTGCTGCCATCAGCCGCCTCGCGCACGAGGTCTTGCGGCTCAACGCGCGGCTTCACGTAGGCGAGGCGCCGGCCCGAGGGCAAGCTGATGAACAAGAACCCGCTCTCGTAGCTGAACACCAGCTTCGCTCGGCCGCCGGCGATCGGCAGCGTGATGCTGCCCTTCGTCGTCAGCGCTGCCTTGGCCGCGCGCTCGCAGGCGTACCAGAAGGCGACCACCTCCGGGTTCGCCTCGCGCCAGGCGGTCTTGATCGGGTCGAGCTCCTCGTGCGCGATGCCCATGTCCAGCGCGCCCATCGTGATCAGCGCGCCGGCCCCGCCCTGGTAGCCCAGCGCCAGCTCAGCGATCTTGCCCTTCTGCCGGTACGGCGACTTCTTGGTGACGGACCCGGGCGGCAGCTTGAACATCTGCTCCGCGCTGGCCTCGTAGATCTTGCCGTGCGTCTTGAACACGTCGAGCCGCCACTCGCACCACGCCAGCCACGCGATCACGCGCGCCTCGATCGCGCTGAAGTCAACCACGATGAAGCGGTGCCCGTCCTCGGCGATGAACGCCGTGCGGATGAGCTGGCTCAGCGTGTCTGGCACGTTGCCGAACAGCAGCTCCAGCTCGTCGAAGCGGCCCTCAATCAGCAGGTTGCGCGCGAGGTCGATGTCCTTGAGCTTGTTCTGCGGCAGGTTCTGAACTTGCACCAAGCGCCCCGCCCAGCGGCCGGTGCGGTTCGCGCCGTAGAACTGCGTGAGGCCGCGGATGCGGTCGTCTGCGCAGGCCGTGCGGGCCATCGCCTGGTACTTGCTCACGCTGGTCTTAGCCAGCTCCTGCCGGATCTCCAGCGCTCGCCTGACGACGGCGCTGTCGGTCGCCTTCAGCAGCGCCGGCACGGTCTTCTTCGTCAGGTCAGCGATCTCGTCGTCAGTCTCTTCCTGCAGCCAGGCCAGCAGCTGGTCGCGGCTGTTTGGGTTGTCCAAGCCGGTGAGCTCCATCGCCTCGGCCACCAGTCGCTCGCGCACTTGCGCGTCGCACACGATCGCGTTGTCGACCAGCTGCCGGTGAATCTTCATGCCAGCGTTGTTCATCCGCTGGTCCAGGTGCCAAAGCTCCCACTCGGTGCCGGGCACCGGGAACTTCGCCAGCCGGCGCGCGATCTCGCGCTCGGTCTCCACGTCGCGCTTGCAGTACTCGACGAAGAGCTCCCACTTCGCCGGGTCATGCTTGGGCAGGTTGCGCGTGCGGCCGCCGTTGGTCTTCGTCGGCTTGCACGGGATGCAGAAGTACCGGATCAGCGACCAGCCTGAGCCCAGCTTCTGCTGGTCCTCATCAAGGCCGACCACCTTGCCCACCTCACCCAGGTTGCCCGGCAGCCCGAGATAGAGCGCGTGGACGCTGGTGCAGCGCCACTGCGTGACGTCGACAAAAATGTTGTAGTGCCGAGCAATGCAGGCGATCTCAAACGCCGCATTGTATGCGGCCTTAATCACCGCATGGTCGCACAGCGCGTCGGCCACGCGCCCCGGCAGCTGCTCGCCACGCGCCAGATCGACGACCTGGACGGGTTCGTCATCGAATGCGTAGCCGAGCAGCAGGATCTCGAAGTCCGGGCTCTCGACGTAGCGCGCGACGCCACACTTCTTGAGGTCGACGCTGCTGTAGGTTTCCAGGTCGATGCGCAGCGTGGTCAAGCCGCTCTCCCGGCCAGCATCTGATTGAGCCGGATCGCCTTACGCCTGGCGCGATAGGCGGCGCTGCGCTCTGACCCAGGGGTCGGCTGCGGCCGCGGCGCGTCGTTGATGCCGTCCGGGTTGAGCGTGTAGTGAGGAACCCAGGTGTAGCCACGTCGATCGCGGCGCCACTCGGCCACGCGCAGCAGGCGCCGGCGGTGCATATGCCGGACATATGCCCCGACCGTGGCGTGGTGCAAGCCGGTCTGCTCGATGATCTCTGTCTTCGTCACCTCGCCCTGCATCAGCAGTTCGAGCATTCGGGTGAAGCTGTATGCGTTGATCACTTTTCGTTCTTTTCTTTGTCACGCAGCAGGTAGCGCAGCTCGACGGTCCGCGCCGCAGAACGCAGCTTCGTCACCGTGGTGGTCCTCATCACCTCGATCGCGATCGCCACGAACGTCTCAATCTCCGCGCGCTCGTCGTCTCCCCAGCCGATCAGCTCGGCGATGCACTGCTGCAGCCGATCGTCTTTGAGCTTGGCCACGCGCTCGACCAGGTACTCCAGGTCCTCCCTGGGTAGCGCCGCGCGCTGGCGCAGGAGCGCGTGCATCCGCGCTGCCTGCTCAGCCACGAAATCTCCGTCAGGTTTCGGTCGGGTCGGCATGTCGGTCCAGGAACATCGGCGTCTTCGGACCCACGTAGGCGCCAACGGTGTTGAAGCTGAACCACTCCTCGGCCTCCTCGCGGTCCATGCCGCCCAGCATCAGAGCGTCGATCACTGCTTCCTGGTCGTAGCACACCACCGGCTCAAAGCCGCAGCGATGCACCACGCCCAAGATGCAGCGATCGAAGTCCTCAGCAGGGTCGAGGAACAGCAGGTCGTCGCCGTACAGCTCGGCAAGCGTCTCCCGATTGACCACCACTTAGTCGGCGCTGCCGCCGTCGGTGTCGGTCTCCGGCTCAGGCGCAGCCAACGTAGCCTCGGCCAGCGCCTGCATCTGCGCCTTGTACTGCTGCCACAGCTCCTGCACCAAGTCGTTGACCTGCTCGTGCGGCAGCTTGCGCAGCGCCGCAATGGTCAGCTCGACGCCGGCCGGCGTCATCTGCATGTTGAGGATGGTGGGCTGGGTCATCAGTTGGCCTTCAAATTGAATTGGATGTCCTCGACCGGCGTCAGGCGCGGAGCCTGAACCGCCCTGCCGATGCAGAGATCTTCCAGCGTCTTGCTCGGGGGTATGTCTAAGTCGGTCATCAGGGCCCGCAGCTCACGCGCCAAAAGGCGCACGCGGTCTTTTGACTCATTGGGCGAGACGCTGCGGCGGCGCACCGTCACGGTGACGCCTGTCGTCTTGCGCGCGGCCGACACGTTGTTGGAAGTCACGGCGAAACCCAGCTCCAGCGCAGCGGTGCTTGCCACCTGGGTGTCGGTCAGGTGCTTTTGATTCTCCGCGTGCTGCTCGATGTAGCGGCACAGCTTGTAGCGCTCGACGTGTGACAGCTGGCGCCGGCTGATGGATGTAGATTTGATCTGCATCTTTTTCTCCTTTCAGGTGAGGCCTACTTGCTTCCGCTTTCGGCCCCTTTCGATCAGTTCAAAAAGTCCTCGCTGGCCTCGGTGAAGTCGTCCTCGGCGCGCGAGCGGCCCGACAGCGGCTCACCGTCGGCGAGCTTCTGCAGGTTCTGCAGACCCGCGCCGACGCCTCGGTTGCCGCTGTTGGCGTAGGGGAAGAAGTTGATCGACGCCCGGCCGTAGTCGCCGGACACGATCTCGCTGGCGTCGAGGATCGGATTCAGCGCCGAGTCCACCACGCCGGGCTTCTGCTTCGAGTTGCAGTTGATGAACCAATGGCCCTTGTACTCGGCCGAGTCCCGCTCGGCGTCGCCGTCGCGCAGCGGCAGCTTCAGGCCCGCAGGGACCTTGCCGCCCCACTGCGCCTTGCCGGCTTCGGCCGCGGCCTGGATGCCTGCCTTGACCTTCTTCAGCGTCGCCTCGTCATCCTTGCGGATGAGCAAGCACACGCTGTACTTCGGCTCTTGTCCGGGCTGCGCGGCGCGCGGCTGGAACACGTTGAGATACGAGAACCGGACCTTGCCGGTCACCACCTTGGTTGCGCTCATGTGGGGTCTCCCTGTTGCGCTGTTTCACGAAAAATCTGTAGCCGCGGAGGCCACAGAGCTTAAGGCCTGGCGCTTGTCGTTGACAGGCACCAGGGTCGGTTTGCCGGCAGGCTTCACGACCAGGTCGTTCAGCAGCTCGGCGAATTTCTTCTTGCCGATGGCCTTCTCCATCGCGGTGATCCCAAGCAGGGACCTCTCGTAGATCAGCGCCTCGGGCACGCCGGCATCCAGCAGCTTCTGCGCCACGGCGTCGGCGTCGGCGTACTTGCGATTGCTGCGACCCTCGACGAGCTTGAAGCCGGGCAGCTCGTGGCCGGCCTCGGCCTGCTTCAGGGCGTAGCTCTTGACGTCGTTCAACCAGTCGATCGCCATGTCCGCCTTGCTCAGCACGTCGACCAGCTGCTCGCGCGTCAGCAGCTCCGGCGCCTTGAGCGCGAAGTCCTGCTGAGCCACGGCGAGCGCCGCCTCCGCGCGGGCAGGGCAGAGGAACCTGGCCCGACAGAAGCCGCTCGTGCAGTGGTCGCCCGGCACAAACTCACCCTCGCCGGCCCACGCCTGCGTTGCGCGTGGCGCAACATAGGTGTCGGCCCAATCGACCAGCTCCTGAGCGCCGATCTCTTCGCATGCGTAGTTGTCCAGCCGCGGCTGCAGGATCGTCATGCGCACGCTCTTGATGTCGTACAGGTGCGCAAACTGGTCCCACGCGCCAAGGCCGTACAGGCGCATCTGCGTGTTCTCCAGAGCCTGCACCGGCACGCCCTTGCCGAACTTCAGGTCAAGCACCTCCAGCGTGTCGTCGGCCACGATCACCAAGTCGCCGGTGCCGAAACCCTCCGGCACCCAGCGGCTGAAGTCGACGCGCTGCTCGACCAGGATCACCGGGTCCTCGCACCTGGCGCGTGCGTCGTCGATGCGCTCCATAGCCACGGCCACCGCGGCCGCGACGTGGTCACGCAGGTCAGCGCTGTCGAAGTGCAGCAGGTCCTGCGGCAAAGGATCGACCGGGCGGCCCAGGCGGGTCAGCAGCTCCTGCTCGAACACGGCGTGGGCGAACGTGCCCTCGGCCGCGAAGCTGCTCTGCTCGTCCGGGAACTGCTCTTCGAGCTTGGCGCTCGGAGTGCAGGTCAGCCACTTCTTGCTGCCGCTGGCGCTGAGCTTCGCGTGCGCGCGCTCGGCGACGATCGGAATGCTTTTGTCTCTCAGCTTCATCCCTCTCCCCTTCCGTCATAGGTCACGTCGCTGGTGTCGCCGAGGCGCCACTTCGACTTGTTCTCCACCGTCCACTTGATCGTCGCAACCTTGAAGTCCGGGAACTTCAGCTCGCTGGGCGTAAGCGCCGGGTCGAAGAACCGGCATCTGTTGTTCGGCTGCAAACCGAATTGCCCGTTGTCCAGCTTCAGCAAGTTGTAGGACTTGTGCTCGTCGACCGTCTCGACGAACGTGAAGTCCGGGATGCGCGGATCAGGGTTGCAGCCGTCCAGCGTCAGCACGTACTCGCCTGGGTGCAGCTGCTTGTCCTTGCCGTAGAACTCGCAGCGCAGGCCCTTGATCAGAGGCTTCTCGACCACGGTCACGTAGTAGCTGAGCGCGTCCCAGATCTGCAGCATGTCGAGCGGCAGGTCCTCCTCGGGCGCAGGCCGCAGCACGCCGGCGTCGTCGGCGCGCAGGGCGTCGTAGTCCCGCCACCGGAAAGCACTGATCGGCAGCTTGTCGTACAGCGCGCCGTAGCCAGGCAAGTAGGTCTCGAACCGGAACGCCTCGCCGCGGTGCGCTTTGACCGAACACCACACGCCTTCGACCAGGTGGCCGTGGCCACGCTCGAAGTCGTACAGGTACTCAGCGCGCACGAGGACCTTCATCGGGGGCAGGGGGCAGACGAAGTTCATTCGACCACCTCCCTTTTGATCTCGCGCAGATCAGCGTCCTCGTGCGGCTCCACTTGGGTGGTCGGCATCTCGTAGGTGTGCCACTTGGTGCCACACTCCTCCCGGTCGCACCGGCGCCAGCGCTTGATCCAGCCGTTGTTCAGGCGCCGCGTCATCGTGACGGTGCTGTCGAAGTAGGTGCATTGCGGGCAGCAGCTCATGCGTTCTTCTCCTTCAGCGCGGCTTCTTTGTTTACAGCTTCATAGGTTGCTTCGAAGATGTCGGGCTTGCAGGGGTAGTGTTCGCCATTCACGCCAGTGATGATCCAGTCGCCGGGGCAGACGATATGTCCGCCCTCAAGCGTGTAGACCCAGCCGTGATCGTGCATGGTGTCTCCGCACTTCTTGCAGGCACGATCCCCGCTATCGTCGGGGCGGCGGTAGTAGCGCACTATGTCGCCCTCCCACCCCATGATTTTGCGGTACTCTGGCCCAAACCGCACCAGTTCACCGCCAGCCGCGCCGTCATGGGTCTTGCTGTAATCCAGCGGGTGGTCGCCGTTCTTGAACCACTGCGTAGCCTCAATGACCACAGGCTTTTTGCGGAACTTCATGCGTTCTTTTCCTTCAGGTTTGCCAATACCGCGCGGCCTTTGTCGGTAAGCCGGTCAATAGCGACTAGGTTTCCTGCTCGTCGGATCGTAGGTCCGGGTCCGATCAGCCCTCGGGTACGCAGCGACCAATACGTCATCCACGATCCACGCTTACTGTTGTACATCTTGAACCCCCACCCTTTGTCGAACATCTTGAGCATGAAGATCTGGTGCGGAGACAACTTAGCCACGACGACCTTCCGCTTTGGCAATCGCCGCCCGTGCTTGTGCTACCGCGTGAATCGTTGCGTCATCACGTTCTTCATCAAAACACTCAGCAAGCATCAGCTTGAGCGCATCAAGCAAGTCAGGCGCAGCAGCAATCAATCGTGCGTTGGCTTGTTGTTCACTAGGCGGGATCGTCAGGCGCGTCGGTATGTTAGCGACTGTTGCGCTATGCACCCCTGCTTTACGCACGGTCACGGAAAACGGGTTGGTTTTCCAGTTGTTGTTCTCGTTCAAAACCCAGCGTTCAGTTGAGTGCTTCATGTGTTCTTTTCCTTCAGCGCGGCTTCGATGGCGCGGGCAAGGTCGCGCCAAAACGGCGCAGTCGGTTCGTTTCCGTTCATGTCGTCCACGATGTCGGCGATTGCCTCATCCTTCAGCCCCACCCACTCGCGGCGGGGCGAGGTCGGCTCGACCAGCGCGGCGCGCAGGGCGATGAGCGTCTCGCGTCCTTTTCGCTCGCCAACGTCAAACATCTCGGTGATTCCGATTCCGGCTTGATAGTCCTGCATGGCGCACACGCAAGTCTCCAACGCCTCCAACGCCGCCTCGGCAGCGATTCTCAATCGATCGCTCATTGCGTGCTCCTCGCCAGCGTCCGGTAGCCCTGCGTCGTCGGATGCACGCCGTCCGCGCTCATGTACTGCTCGGGCCGGGGCAGCACAACGTCGCCGTACTCCGTTGCGATTTTTTCGATTGCTTCGAGTTGCGACGCCTTTCTCGCGCCGGGCGAGATCCAGTAGACGCGGTCGGCCTTGATCTCCGCGCGCAGCTTGCGCAGCTCCCGCTCGGACCGCACGCCCTGGTGGTCGTTGGCACCGAGCGACACGATCGCCGTGCGGTAGCGCCGCGTGCCGACGACCGGCAGGTACTCGCGGTTGAACTGCCAGCTGTTCCAGCCGCCGCGCACGTAGCTGACGCACTCGCGCCGCTGCGCAAACACGCCGACGGCGATGCTGTCGCCGAGGATCAGGCAGTCCATCACAGGAACCACCGAGCAACGTGGATGCCGACCGCCACCAGGAACCCGCACCAGCCGGCCACAACAACGCCGGCCAGCAGGGCCAAACCAAGCAGCACGATGACGCTGCTCAGACCCTTCATTGCAGCCCCCCATCGCCCGGCAGCACGAGCTTCAGCTGCGGCTCGTTGGCCGCCTGCTCCTGGTCGGCAACCATCCGGTTGAACCATTGGATGGCGTCTTTGCAGATCTGCTCGGCGTTGGTCGCCAGATAGGTCCCGACGATCACCGCCGGCGTGGGCGGCTGGTTCAGGGCCTCGGGGTCGTCCAACTTGCCTTCGAGGTGCAGCTCGTCGCCGTTGTCGGCGATCGTCAGGGTGACGGTGGTCATGCGATCTCCTTCGCGCGGGCCATCAGCGCGGCGTAGTCGCTCTCCTGCACGTCGGTCAGCTTTGCCGCGCCATAGTCGGCCAGCAGAGCCTTGACCGCCTCGCCGTGACCATCGCGGCTCAGCGAGCTCAGCTTGGCCCGCACGTCGACCAGCGTGATGGCCGGGGTCTCAGGCGCAGCCGGAGGCGGCGGGGGAGGGGGCGGCAGGGGCGCCGCGGGAGCGGTGGGCTCGGGCGCCGCGCTCTTTCGTTTGCGGATGACCTTGGCCGGCTCGACGGTCGGCTGCTCATCTTCGTCAGCGCCGGGCTCGCGCTCGGTCACTGCGGGAACTTCGACCGGCAGCGCGTCGGCCATCGTCTCGTTGGCCACGCCGCGGAACATCTCGGAGAACTTCGCATCGGCCGCGGCCTCGTCGTCGCGAATGCGCTGCAGCAGCGCGAGCGCGGCGTCGAGGTGGGCGGGGGTGCGGGGCGTCAGGGTGATGGTGATCATTTCACCCCCTTCGGCTCGTCGTAGAACTCGGTGCGGCTCTCGCTGGGCGGAACCCATCCGAATTTGCGCCACGTGGCTTGCACGTCGGCGCCCGGCTTCCACTGGCCGACCGGGATGATCGGCGCGCTCTTGCCCTCTGCGGGGCTCCTGTCATCTGCCACTTGCCACCTCCTGTTGTTTGGAAAGCACAACTTACGGGAAGCAAGTATGGCTAACGTCGACAGGCGCGGTCAACCCCCGGGTGAATCAGGACAAACCCTAATCCTGGGCAGTGAGAATCTGCACAACTACGGATGCGGTATTGACCTCGGCCAGCGGGGGACGACGAACGGCGGCCGACATCGGCCGCGCGAGGGGCGGGATAACCCGGTATGCACAAAAGGAAAGCGCCGCTATCATCAAGGCATGAGCGTCAGGGAGATCATCACCACCCTCGGGGGCCCCGCGGCCATCGCCCGTCACCTCGGCGTGACGTCGCAGGCGGTCAGCCTGTGGGTGATCAAGCAGCGCATCCCGGCTGATCGCGTGCCCGCCCTCGAAGCGCTGGCCCGCGAAGCCGGGCTGCCGATCCGGGCTGAGCAGATGCGGCCCGACATCGCTTGGTCCGCCCTGCGGGCGCCGGCATGACCGAGCTGCACCTGCGGCTGTCTTACGACGCCGTGCTCGGCCTGTCGCAGGGCGAGCAGCTGGTCGTGGACGTGCCGGACACCGACGTGCGGATCTACTTGTCCTGCAGTGATTCGGCCGTCGAGTCGTTTCGCCAGGCGGTCCACCGCGCGATGCTGCACATGCTGCCCGTGGAGGGTTCGACGCACTGAAGCAAAACCGTGCCGGCCGGATTGCCGGTGTTCGTCTGGAGTCGATAGTGAGTTCGCAACGAATTGAATACTTCCGCGACCTGCTCGCGGACGCCTGCGCCGCCCTCGAAGAGACCGGCGTCGAGCCGCAGGACCACGCCCTCGTGCTGGCCGCTCTGATTGAGAGCGACGCGGCCAACGGAATTCGCAAGGCGCTGCTGGACCTGACAGAGGCCACGCGCAAGGCGGGGCGCGCATGACCCGGCGCTTCGGTGCGGATGGCCCCGAACTGCACCGGGGCGGGTGGGACGTGGTCCCCGTCAAGCCGA
>JAUREI010000045.1 GCA_030827515.1 Prosthecobacter sp.
CGCTGCTGGCCGTTGCCCGTGATCCCACCCGGCCGCTGCTGGCCCGTGTTCACGCGGTCTGGGGAAGCGGCATCGGTCTGCGCCGAGGCAAACTTGCCGAAACGGAAGTGCACGACCTGCTGGCTGCCGAACAGGAGCCCGAACTTCAGGCGCAGATTGCCAAGGTGCTTGGCGACTCCAAACCCAGTGTCGCTACAACCCGAGTCCTCAGCCGCCTTTTGGCGAGTGACTCCGCTCGTGTCCGGTTTCATGCCGGCATTGCCCTGGGGCACATGGCTCCCGCCTTTGCCAACCTTACGCTTGCCAAGGTCGAACTCAACAACGCCGCCTTCTACCTGCTCGATCGCGTTGAGCGCGACGCACATGATCCCTGGCTTCGTCATGCACTGGTTTCCGGGCTTGCCGGTTGCATGAGTGCCGAGGATTTGGCCTCTCGTCATGATTCCGAATCCGAGCCTGTGCGCCTCCTCTGCGCCTTGGCCCTCGCCCGCCAGCGCTCGCCGGCAATCGCCGAATACCTGGGGGATTCCGCGGAGGCGGTGCTCGACGAAGTCGCACGCGCCATTCACGATGATGTCGGCATTCCCGAGGCTCTTCCGAAACTGGCGGCCCTGCTTGATGCCGATCATCCGTTTTCGGAAACGGCTCGCCGCCGGATGATCAACGCCAACCTGCGGCTCGGGCAACCGGTCAACGCGGCGCGACTTCTGCAGTTTGCCCTTCGTCACTCGCCGGAAATCGCCCTCGACTCCCTGCAGTCTCTTCTGGTCTATTCAAATCCGCCCCGCCTCGACCGGGTGGATGGAACAGCCGGCAGTTATCCGCGACTGGATGACAAGGCACTCTCGCCGGCGTTGATTGAAACCTGGAAGTCCGACCTGCTTGGTCTCACCGATCCAGCCGTCAGGGCGGCCGTTCTGGAATTGTTCATTCAACAGGACATTGAAATCGATCCCGGGGTGCTTCAGGGCTTTGTTGCCGATGCCAAAACCGAGGATGCCCTTCGAGCCGGCGCCCTGCGCCTGCTTGCCTCGCGCCATGCCGGCACAGCGGCTTTTGCGGATTCCGTGCGTCTCGCCCTGAGGAAGACGGCACCGGAAGCCTTGCGACTCGAGGCGCTCACTCTGGTTGCGGCCCATCAACCGGACACCCTGCTCACGGAACTGGATCGTGTGCTCGGGGATGGCGGTCTGAAGGAAAAGCAACTGGCCTTCCGCTTGGCGGCTGCCCTTCCAGGGGGGGCGGCTGACGTCTGGCTCGATGGGTGGCTGAAAAAACTTGGCGATGGCACCGCTGAACCGGCCCTGCGCCTCGACATCCTTGAGGCCGCCCAGGCCCGTTCCGGTCTCGCCGCCAGCCTCGTGGCCTTCCAGCAGACGCGCCGAACTGCGCCAGTGGAGGATCTTCTCCAAGGGGGTGATCCTACACGCGGGCGAGATCTCGCCACCAATCACCTCGGTGCCAATTGCATCGCCTGTCATACCATCGAGGCAAAGGAGGGCAGTGCCGTGGGGCCCGTGCTGAAGGGAATAGGCGCTCAGCGCACTCGCGCGGAACTGCTTGAGTCACTGGTCAACCCGGTCGCCGCGATCAGCCCGGGGTATGGACTCGTTTCGCTTACCCTCAGGGATGGAAGCAGCCTTGCCGGCACCCTGACATCAGAGGACGCCAAGGTCTTGGAGTTGAAACTTCCCGATGGGCAGATTCGCCGCATCGAAACCGCCGACATCGCCCAGAAGAGCCCGCCCATGTCGGTCATGCCCCCGATGCTCGGGATTCTGTCCCCGTCCGAGGTCCGCGATGTGGTCGCCTATCTGGCCTCCCTGGAGACGGGAGCCTCCAAGACCCCCGAGAAAAAACCCTCTCTGGTGAAGGCCGAAGTAAAAAAGACACCCTCGCCGAAGCCGGCGGAGGCGAAAACGGTGGTCAAGTCGCCCCAG
The DNA here is from genome assembly GCA_030827515.1 of Prosthecobacter sp. GTDB lineage: Bacteria > Verrucomicrobiota > Verrucomicrobiia > Verrucomicrobiales > Verrucomicrobiaceae > Prosthecobacter. The sequence continues at coordinate 1,941 of JAUREI010000045.1, forward strand.
CCTGCGCCCAAGGCCGGTTCCACACCCCTGCGCACGGAAATCGCCATGCCGGAACCGCCCCGGCTTGAAGTCCCCAAGCCCGCCAAGCCTGAACCATCCAAGCCCGCGGCGGTGCGAGCAACCACCCCTTCGCCCAAGCCCGCAACCCAGACCTCGGGGGATCCTGTAACAGTCATCACAAACGCTCCGGCAAGTTCCGCCCCGCCGACTGCCGCAGGCATGACCGCTGCGGAGATTCCGCAAGCCGAACCCGTGGAGGAGGATGCCAAACCCAAGCGTGGGTTCACCTTGCGTTTTGGCAATCGCCGCAAGGATGAGCCGGCTGCACCAACCGCCCCGCCGCCGGCTGCAGAAATGCCCGCCGAAACCGCAACTCCCCCCAAAGCCGAACCTACGAAGACCGTGGCCGCTGAGAACACGCCCGTTCCGCCGCCCGCGCCGGCCAAGGCAACCGCCGCAGCGCCGAAGGAGGAGCCTGCCATGAAGGCCGAGCCCCCCAAGGCAATTCCAGTCGAGGACGATGCTCCGATGACGACGGACACTTCATCCAAAGGCGGCTTCTTCTCGCGCTTCCGCGCGAAGGCCAAACCTGAAGAGTGAGGCTCAGGGGCGCGCTGAAATGGAGCGTACCGCCTGGGCGAGCGTTTGCAGGCGCGGTTTCCAGAGGTCCGCAGCGTCCTCCTGGCGAAAAGTGACCAGTGCCTGCACGCAGGAAAACATCAGGCGGTCTCCCGCCTTGAGAACGGCGCGATTGATCCGGTCCCCATTGACGAATGTGCCGTTGGAGGAGTCCAGATCGATGACGCGCAAGCCGCCATCCTCAAGGCGAACCAACTCGGCATGGAACGAGGAAACGGATGATTCGTGCAGGATGAGGTCATTCTGCGCGCCGCGTCCAATGCGCAGAATGCCCACGGTGAGTTGAATCACCGTGGGATCGGGTTCGTCGGGATTGAAGACGATTTCGAACATGAGAGGCCTTGGTTGGCCGGCGATGGAAAGGGTGTCATGCCGACCACGAAAAAGCGTGGGCTTTGCGCGGTGGGCTCCTTACTCCTGAAGGAATACGAAGACGCCCATCTTGTTGCCGACGACGACGTCGAGCTTTCCGTCCTTGTTGACATCGCCCGGGGTAACCTCCGTGCCAACACCGCTGGCGTTGTCGACCATGTTGGGGACGAATTTGGCGCCACCCTTGCCGTCGCGCTCGATCTTGAACCAGTAAAGCACCGGCGGGGCGTTGGGTTCGTCATCTTTTAACGGCCCGTGCGCCCAGCGGCGTTTGCCGGTGACGAGGTCCATCACTCCATCACCGTCCATGTCGGCGAGCTGCATGGCATGCAATTGGCTGAACTTCACGCCGACCGGGCTTTCCTCGACCGTCGATCCCATGAGCACGTGTTCGGAAAAGCCGCCGTCGGCGTTCTGCTCGTACCAGGCAAGACCAAACCCGTGGGCATCGTGACCGGTGATGACGTCGTTTCGGCCGTCACCGTTGACGTCGTAAACCAGCAGGAAGGATCCGCCACGCTTGCCTTCGGGGGTAAAGGGTGCGGCATGGAATGCCCAGTCCCTGTCCTCCTTCAGGTCGGCAGGCTGCTCGAACCAGCCCTCCTTGGTCAGCAGGTCGGGACGACCGTCACCGTTGATGTCGCCGAAGCCATAGCCGTGGGTGTAACGGAAGTACTTTTTGTCGTTCTCCTCCGTCACCGGAGTGATGGGACGGAAACGCGCCTTGCCGAAGGGTTGCGCCCAGTCGATTTCGGCAAAGCCGAGGCGGCCACCCTTGGGGGGCTGACTGCCGGAGCTTGTGTGGCAAATCAGCTCGGGCTTGCCGTCACCATTCATGTCGCCCAACGTGGGGGATTCGTTGTCGGTGATGTCAAAAATGGTGTGGCGGGTCCAGTGGCCGCCCTTGTTCTGAGGGTTCTCGAAGACCCAGGTTTCCTTGCCCGGCCAGGAAAAGACGAGGATGTCGTGCCAGCCGTCGCCGTTGAAATCGTGGGTGTAGGTCAGGAAGTAGTCGCTGTAGCCCTTGCCCGGGTCGTAGGGCTTTTCAGCCGGAACCGTGTATTCGATGCGCTCCTTGAAATCAGGTCCCTTCCAGATGTAGGGCCCGGCGCAGATGTCGTTGTGACCGTCGTGGTCAAAATCGGCGAAGTGTGCGCCTTCTGCGACGAATTCCCGGGTCAGGGTGTGTTTTTTGAAGGTTGGCGACGCCGCCAGGGCGGGCAGGGCCAGAACGGAAAGCAGGGCGAGGGATTTCATTGAACACAAGGAACTTGGCGCAGGTGGCAAATCTTGCAATGCCGCCGTGGAGAATCGAGGCGCGTGGATGGCGCTGATTTGGCCGGATTTTGTGTGGTGAGACTTGCCGGGATGGGCGCTCGTTCGTAAACAACATCATGCTAGAGGCCCTCAACACGCTGAAACTGCCCGATCCGTGGCAACACCAGGCGGTTGCGCATCTGCGCGAGGGCTGTGACGTGGTGGTCAGCGCCCCCACCGGTGCCGGCAAGACATATGTCTTCGAACTGCTTCACCAGACCGGTTCCATCCAGGGACAGGCGGTTTACACCGTGCCGACGCGTGCGCTGGCCAATGACAAGTATGCCGAGTGGCGGGAGGCGGGTTGGGAGGTGGGAATCGCAACGGGCGACCTGGCGGAGAATCTCCAGGCACCGGTCATAGTCGCCACGCTTGAGACCCAGTTGGAACGCCTCGTTCGCGGTGAAGGGCCGGCCCTGCTGGTGATTGATGAGTATCAGATGATCGCCGATGCATCCCGCGGCAGTCACTACGAGGCCGCGGTCGCCCTGGCTCCCGCTGGCACGCGACTGCTGTTGCTCAGCGGCTCGGTGGCCAATCCGGAAGATGTCGTCGGCTGGCTGCAGAGACTTGGCCGCAGGGCCGAGGTCGTGGCCACCCGGGATCGACCGGTCCCGCTCGAGGAGGTGCCATGGGAGGCCCTGCCTCAGCGTATGGCACGGCATTTTGAGCAGTTTTGGCCCAAGTTCGCCGCCGCGGTCATGCTTGCCGATCTGGCGCCCCTGCTCATTTTTTCGCCGCGCCGCCGAGAGGCCGAGAGCATCGCCAGGCGGTTGGCCGCCGATCTGCCTGCGGCCGACCCCCTCGAATTGACGCCACAGCAGCGTGCCGCCTGTGGACGCGAACTCGCCAGTCTGCTGGAACGGCGCATTGCCTACCATCACAGCGGATTGTCCTACGCCGCCCGCGCCGGTGTCGTTGAACCGCTTGCGAAGGCGGGCCAGTTGCGCGTTGTCGTTGCCACGATGGGACTTGCCGCCGGCATCAATTTTTCCGTGCGCAGTGTCCACGTTGCCGCCACCACGTTCCATGACGGCAAGTCCGAGCACAAGTTGGCACCGGACGAACTGCTTCAAATGTACGGTCGCGCCGGCCGTCGCGGTCTTGATGACAAGGGTCACGTGGTCACCACCCGCCTCAGTCCGACCCTCATGGACGCCCGCCCGGCCCGGCTCCATCGAAGCAGTTTGCTTGCCTGGCCGGTCTTCCTCCGGGTCATGAAACACGCCGCCCAAACGGGAACCTGTGCTTTCGAGGCTGCAGCGCGGTTTGCCGACCGGCTCTACGCCCGCGTCCCTCCGCTCCTGGGACTCGAGGAGAACACCGGTGAAGGCGCGCTTGCCGATGGTTTGCGCGAAGCCAAGGCGCTGTTTGGCCTGGAGGCGACCGAAAAACAGATTTTGAACTCCAAGGGCGAGTGGGAACGCCGGGCGCGGGTGCCTGATGCGACTGTGCATCTGGGTGAGGCCTGGCTGGCCGACATGGAGCGCATCGCCCCGGCGTTGTCGGTACCTGCCTTTGTGGCACGCTTTGCCCACGGCATGGGTCGAGTTGGTCGTCTCGACAAGGACCGATACGGCGTCGAACTGCCGCTCGGCACCCCTCTGGAAGGCGGTGGTCCGGGGCGAGTTCGCCCCGCCAAGAGTCTGCGCCGTTTGCTCGGCCTGCCGCGCAAGCAGGAGGAGGTGGGCTTGGAGGAGATCGCGGTGCTGCATGGTGACAGCCTTGCCGAGGCCCTGCTGGCGCCGCATCCTGAGTTTGTGCCGACGTCACGCCCCCAGCTCACGGGCTTGGTGGAGAAGGAGGGGTTGGTGTTTGCCGTTTTTGATCTCGCGGGTCTTGAGGCGCAGGTGTATCGCGATTCCCACGACCGGCCGCTCTTCCAGCCGCGGGAGCGCACCGTCATGGTTCGCCACGAAACCGGCGTGAGGGCCGAGGATGCGAACGTGGCGGGCGAGCGCCAGCCGAGGCCCGGGTCGCCGATCCACGCTTGGCGCGCGCTTGGTCTCATCGACGCCGCCGGAGCGCCGACCCGCCGAGGGGAGATTTTTTCGTTTTTCCAGGGCGGGGAAGGGCTGGCCGTGGTCGCCGCGCTCGAGGATGAGAGTTACCGGGTGGAGGATCTCATCCCGCATCTCGCCAACCTGCGCAGCGGTGCCAAGCTTGACCTGCCGGTGACCTGCGGATCGGAGCGGTTGGCGGCGGTCTGCCGCAACACCTACGGCTACGTCAATCACCATGGCTACCTCGAGCATGGCCTGCCGGTCGACTATGGCGAGGGTGCCGCGGAACTGCTCGATACACTCCTGCACCCGGAGCGTCCGGATGCCCGTGAACTGCGCCGTGGCGTTGCCGAGGGCGACATTTCCCGTGCCTATGTCGAGTGGCTCAGTCTGCTGCGTCACCTTGTCCATGCCCCCGCTCATCCCTGGAGGCGCTGGCAGTCCCTGCAGGAAGAGGCCGGTCGTGTGTTGAAACGTCACGGCAAAACCCTCCGTCACCTCTTCCACCTCGACCTGCCGCCGCTCACCCATCGCCAGCGCCATGGCAAGCCCAGGCATCACCTGTTGCGTGTCTGAGGGTTGAGAGTTGCCGTGGAAGTGCCATCGTGATTCCTGCCCCATGACCGACCTCTCCCACCTGCGCGCCGATTTTCCCGTCCTGCACCAGCAGGTCCACGGCCGGCCGCTCGTCTACTTCGACAATGCCGCCACGAGCCAGAAACCGCGTCAGGTGCTTGATGTCCTGCGTCACTACTACGAGGTCGACAACGCCAATGTGCACCGCGGGCTGCATGAACTGAGCATGCGCGCCACCGACGCTTTTGAAGCCGCCCGCGTCCGCACCGCCCGATTCCTCGGCGCCGACCGTCCGGAGGAAATCATCTTCACCCGCGGCACAACCGAGGCGGTCAACCTGGTCGCGCAGGTCTGGGCCGCACAGTTTCTCAGGCCGGGTGATGTCATCCTGACCACCGGCATGGAACACCACAGCAACCTGGTGCCCTGGCAGCTCGCCGCTCGTCGCAGTGGCGCGACACTACGCCACATTCCAGTTCTCGATGACGGCACCCTCGATCTTGAAGCGCTCGACACCCTGCTCGACGGTCCGGTCAAGCTGTTCGCCTTCGTCCATGTCTCCAACTCACTGGGCACGATCAACCCGGCCCGCGAGCTTTGCGCCAAGGCCCGCGTGCGTGGCATCACAACCTTTGTCGATGGCGCCCAGGCGGTCGGCCATTTGCCGGTCGATGTGCGCGAGATTGGCTGTGATTTTTACGCCTTCTCCGGACACAAGATGTGCGGTCCGACCGGCATCGGCGCATTGTACGGTCGCTACGAACTGCTGGAATCGATGGACCCCTGGCAGGGCGGGGGTGAGATGATTCTTGGCGTCACGCTCGAATCCAGCACCTACAAGGCGCCGCCCGCCCGTTTCGAGGCGGGAACACCTGACATTTCCGGAGCCATCGGCCTGGCGGCTGCCATGGACTACCTTGACGGCATCGGACTCGACGTCATCCAGTCCCACGGCGAAGCCCTGACCCGTCTCGCCTGGGAAGGCTTGCGTGAACTCCCCGGTGTGCGACTGCTCGGGCCGGCAAGCCCTCGTGCGGCACTCGTGGCCTTCAGTCTGGCAAGCGCCCACCCGCACGACCTCGTCGAATTCGTCAACACCCAGGGGGTTGCCCTGCGCGGCGGTCACCACTGCACCCAGCCGTTGATGAAGCGTTTCAAGGTGCCTGGCACCAGCCGCGCCAGTTTCTATTTTTACAACACGCCAAAGGAAGTCCAGCGCCTGCTTGAGGTGCTGCGCGAGGCGATCCGTTTCTTCGGCTGAGGCATCCATCCGGCGCGCCGTCACGTTCCTTTCCGATTGCGTGCCAAGGCCCGCAGTCTTAGTTGCCCCGTTCATGCCCATCTCCGACGACCTCCGCGACCTCTACCAGCAGGTCATTCTAGATCACTCCCGCCACCCTCGCAACCACGGCGAACTGAGTGGCGACTGCATCCATGTTCATGGCGACAATCCGACCTGCGGTGATGAAATCGACCTCTGGCTGAAACTCAGCCCTGAAGGCGGGGTCGAGGACCTGAAATTCAGCGGCCAGGGCTGTGCCATCAGCCAGGCAAGCGCCTCGATGATGACGGTCAAGATCAAGGGGACCAGCAAGGACAAGGCAACCTCGCTGCTTGAGGACTTTCGTCGCGTTGTCACGGGTGAGGGCCAAGTGGCCGATGAGGACGCCCTCGGTGAACTGCAATTGCTTGAGGGCGTGCAGAAGTTTCCCCAGCGCGTCAAGTGCGCCATGCTTGCCTGGCGCGCGCTCGAACAGGCCCTTGGCGAGGGCAGTGGTGACGTCCATGCCTGAACTTCCCGAGGTGGAAACCACCCTGCGCGGGGTGGCGCCCTGGCTGGTCGGACGCAAGGTGCGCGAAGTCATTGTGCGCGACCATCGTCTGCGCTGGCCGGTTCCCGACACGGTTCATGAACTCGAGGGACAGCGGATCGATTCAGCCCGCCGCCGTGGCAAGTACCTGCTGTTCACCACGAAGGCCGGCACCCTGCTCCTGCATCTGGGCATGTCCGGAAGCCTGCGCGTCAGTGACCCCGGCCAACCGTGGAAAAAGCATGACCACCTTGCCCTGGCCACGGACCGCGGCCGACAGATCCGCCTCCATGACCCGCGCCGCTTTGGCGCCTGCCTCTGGCTGCAGGGCGACCCGGAGAGCCATCCACTGCTGGCCGATCTTGGGCCTGAACCCCTGGGTCCCGACTTCACCCCGGAGCACCTGCAACAGGCCTGTCGTGGGCGCAGCGCGCCGATCAAGGCGGTCATCATGGACTCCCACGTCGTGACCGGGGTTGGCAACATTTATGCCTGTGAGGCCCTCTTCCTTGCCGGCATCCGCCCGGATCGACCCGCCGGCGGCATTGCCAAACCACGCCTTGGACGCCTCGTCGAGGCGATTCGTCGGGTGTTGACCGCCTCAATCGAGATGGGCGGCACGACCCTGCGCGACTTCGTCAACGAAAAGGGCGAGCCCGGCTACTTCCAGCAGACCCTGCGCGTCTATGATCGCGAGGGTGAGGTCTGCCGCGCCTGTGGTCGAGCAATCCGACGAACGGTGATGAGCAACCGCTCCACCTTCTTCTGCCCGCAGTGTCAAAAGTAGCCTGACGGGATCCTCAGGCCGGATCCGTGCGGAAAGCATGCTCGACGACGGTCCGGCGGGAACGGGCCTGCCGCCATTAACGCTGGCGTCTTCATCTAGACTCAAGGTTCGACGGGACAGAATGGGCGCATGAAATTTGCGATCCTGCGGGGACTTCTTCTGCTACTGCTCAGCACCCGGTGTCTGATCGGGCAGGGGGGTGTCCTCGACCTGACTCTCCTGGAAAATTATGCCAATCAGCCGGTTCCAGGCTACATTCAGCGCGACAACACACCGGGCGCACCGAATCCGAACCCGATCACGGATGCCGGTGCGACCCTGGGGCGTGTGCTGTTTTATGACAAGCGACTGTCGCGCAACGCCACCATCGCCTGCGCCTCCTGCCATCAGCAGGCCCATGCTTTTGGAGACGGCGCGGTTGCCAGCACCGGAGTGGCCGGTCAGACCGGGCGACATTCCATGCGTCTGGTGAACAGTCGTTTCTCGGCCGAGCGTCGGTTTTTCTGGGACGAGCGTGCAGCGACCCTCGAACAACAGACCACGCAGCCGATTCAGGACCATGTCGAGATGGGGTTCAGCGGCACGGAGGGAGATCCGGCCTTTGCCGACCTCGTGGCGCGGTTGTCCGCCATCGAGGAGTATCGCGTGCTGTTCCACTTCGCCTTCGGCAGTTCGTCCATCGATGAGACAAGCATCCGCCGGGCCCTGGCTCAGTTCGTGCGGAGCATTCAGTCGTTCGACTCGAAGTATGACGCGGGACGCGCCCAGGTGGCCAACAACACGGATCCCTTTCCCAATTTCACTTCCCAGGAAAACAACGGAAAGAACCTCTTTGCCACGCCACCGAACATCGGCGGCGCCGGGTGCGCGGGTTGTCACCGCCCGCCGGAGTTCGACATCGATCCCAACAGTTTGAACAACGGTGTTGTGGCTGTCATCGCCGGGGGCACCGATCTGACCAACACGCGATCTCCATCGTTGCGCGACCTGACCCGTCCGGATCCGGCTGATCCGAACGGATCGCCCAACGGCCCCTTCATGCACGACGGCAGCCTGACGGACCTGCCCGATGTCATCACCCACTACCTTGCTCCACCCGACAACGCCAACCTTGACCCACGCCTGCGCCGGCCGCCGCTCAACCTGAGCCCCGCGCAGCGCGCGAATCTGGTCGCCTTCCTGCGCACCCTGTCCGGGAGCGCTCTCTACACCGACCCAAAGTGGTCGGACCCCTTTGATGACGAGGGGCAACTCAGCCTGATCGTGCTGGGAGAGCCCCTGGTCGAACCTGGGGCTGAAGGTCAACTCAGCCTGCATGGCCGGGGAGCCCCGGGGCTGGAGTATGTGCTTGAGCATTCCCAGGATCTCAGGGACTGGAAGCCGGTGACGACGTTGACCGCCAATGGTGACGGCCAGTTTGCGCACACGGTGACTCCGGGGGGGGAGCGCGGGTTTTACCGCTTCACCTACACACCGCCGGAAGGTTGAGCTCAGCAGGTTCCGGCCGGTGACATTGATCCGCTGCATCCACGGGTCCGCCACGGCTCAGTTCAACCCGGGATTGCCGGATGCGACACATTCTTTGCCGGCAGGATCGGCGGTGCGTCCGGCGTTCATGTTTCCACCATGAAGCCGTTTCTCCTTTTCGCGTTGATCGCCCTGCTGGGCGGTGCGGCGATCGCTGCCGAGCGACCCAACATCGTCTTTCTGTTTGCCGATGATCAAACCGCAACCTCGCTGGGCTGTTACGGTCATCCCCAGGCGCAGACCCCCAACCTCGATGCGCTGGCGGCTAGGGGTACACGTTTCCAACATGCCTACGTCAGCCAGCCCATCTGCTGGGTCAGTCGCACCAGCATCCTCACCGGTCTGACCGGTCGCAGCTATGGCACCAAGGAGCAGCCCGAACAGCCCAGCTCGGAGGTGGCGCGCACGCTCTACACCGACCTGCTGCGCCAGGCCGGCTACCGCACGGGGCACTACGGCAAGTGGCACACCAAGTTGCCTGCCGGCAACAAGCCACAGGATCACTTTGACGTTTTCGAGGACATCGGTCGCAATCCCTTCTACAAACGCATGCCTGACGGCACGCTCCGCCACGAGACCGACCTGATTGTCGATCGCGGCATCGAGTTCCTGAAAAGCCAGCCGAAGGACAAGCCGTTTGCCCTCAATCTCTGGTTCAATGCCTGCCACGCCGAGGATAGTGACCGTCGTCCAGGCATCGGCCAGTTCCCATGGCCGGAATCGGCCAACGGCCTCTACGAGGACCAGGAGATGTATCGTCCCCGGCTTGATGATCCGTCGATCTTCGAGGCGCTGCCCGATTTCCTCAAGACCAGCATCACCCGCGAGCGCTACTTCTGGCGCTGGAACACCCCGGAAAAGTACGAGACGAACCTGCGCGCCTACCTACGCATGGTGAGTGGCATCGACCATGCGATTGGCCGCCTCATCAAGGCTCTCGAGGAAGCCGGCCTCGCGGACAACACGATCCTCGTTTACTCCGCCGACAATGGCTACCACATGGCCAATCGAGGTTTGGCCGGCAAATGGTCGCACTATGAGGAATCGTTGCGTGTTCCTCTGATTGTTGCGGATCCGCGCGTTGCCAAGTCCCGGCGGGGGCAGGTTACGGAGGCGGTGGCCCTCAACCTCGACCTGCCCGCCAGTTTCCTCGATTGGGCCGGTGTGCCGGTGCCGGTGACCTACCAGGGCCGCAGTCTGAAGCCGGTCATCGAAGGCGAGCGGCCGGCCGACTGGCGCACTGAGAGTTTTCATGAGCACTTTGCCGTTCGCAACCGCATCCCGCCCCACGAAGGTGTGCGCACGGAGCGTTACAAATACGCCCGATACTTTGATCACGGCCACGAGTTCCTGCACGATCTCCAGCAGGATCCCGATGAGTTGAAGAATCTTGCCACCGACCCCGCGCATGCCGACACCCTGCGGCAGTTGCGCGCCCGCACCGACGACCTTGTCGCCCAGTACGGCGGCGCCCTGCCGCCGCGAAAGGGTGAGTTCCAGAAGTCCAGCGACCCGCATCCGGTTGCTTCGGCTGCCGTCACCGTGAAGCCCGGTCCCGACGGCTTCGTCAAACTCTTCAACGGTCGTAATCTGGCCGGCTGGGACGGTGATCCACAGTTCTGGTCAGTCGAGGAGGGCGCCATCACCGGCAGGACCGACGGTAGCCTGAAGATGAACCGCTTTCTCACCTGGACCGGTTCGACGATCCGCAACTTTGACCTGCGCGTGCAGGTGAAGGTCACCGCCGGTGGCAACAGCGGCCTGCAATACCGCGGTGCCATGCGTCCCGAGATCGGCCTCGACATTGTCAGCGGATACCAGTGCGACATCGTTGCCAACAACCCGGATTACAACGGCATGCTCTACGAGGAGCGTGGCCGACGCATTCTCGCCCATACCGGGGAGAAGGTCGTTGTCGATCCCCGGGGCCAGTCCTGGATCGTCGGTCGCATGGAGGTCAAAACCTTCGCTCCCGATGAGTGGCATGAATACCGTGTGCTGGTTCGCGGCAACCATCACCAGCACTGGATTGACGGCCATCCAACAGCCGACCTGCTGGACTTTGACGAACAGGGGCGCTCGCTCGACGGGGTGCTCGGTGTGCAGGTCCACGTCGGCCCGGCGATGAAGATTCAGTACAAGGACTTCCGTATCCGACACCTGCCTGACGATCTGCCTCTCGAGAAGTTCGAGGATCACCCGATCCCCGCCGGTGCCTTGGGCGTGAAACCCCAGGGCAAGCTCCCCAAGGATTGGCAACCGCCTCGCTATCAACCCTGATCCGGCATGCCTGTCCGCGTCATTCCCATGGTCCATGAGGGGGTTCCTGTCGAGGCGGTGGAAGCCGGGTGGCAGGGTGGGCAATTCGTTCTCATGGTTGCCCCTTCAGGCGTGCTCGCCTGCGGTGTCGTGGATCCTGTGGTGATGGAACGCTTTGGTGCTGCCGTTGCAGTAGCGCGTGGCACGCCCGAATCCCCGCTGATCCATGCCGCGGATCTACTCGCGGCCCGAGTCGCTGAAGTCACGGCTGCCGCCGCTGCCCTGGGCATTGCCCCCGGCATGACCGGGGCCGAGGCGCTCGCCAAATTTGCTTGATATCCCCCCGCTCATGATCCGCCTTGTGCTCCTTTACCTCCTGCCAGCGCTGCTCTCGGCGCAGCCGATGAATGTGGTTTTCATCCTCGCCGATGACCTCGGCTGGAGTGATACGACGCTGCATGGCACGACCAAGTTCTATCAGACGCCGAACCTGGAGCGCCTGGCTGCCCGTGGCATGACCTTCACACGGGCCTACTCGGCAAGTCCGCTCTGCTCGCCCACCCGGTCGGCCATCCTCACCGGTTTGAGCCCGGCGCGCACGGGGATCACGACCCCAAACTGCCATCTACCCCAGGTGGTGTTGGAGGCGAAACCGGGCAAGTCGGCGTCCCCTCAAAAGCACGCAATCTCGCCGGAAACGGTGACACGCCTGAAGACCGAGTATCGCACCCTCGCCGAAGTCTTCCGCGACGCGGGCTACGCCACGGGCCACTTCGGCAAATGGCACCTCGGCGCCGAACCTTACTCGCCGCTGGAGCACGGTTTTGACATCGATCTGCCGCACCATCCCGGTCCCGGCCCGGCCGGCAGCTTTGTGGCGCCGTGGAAGTTTGCCAACTTCAAGGAAAAAGCGCCCGGCGAACACCTGGAGGATCGCATGGCTGCCGAGGCCTCGGCCTGGATGGAACAGCAGCGCGACCGCCGCTTCTTCCTCAACTACTGGCAGTTCAGCGTGCATGCCCCCTTCGACGCGAAGAAGTCGCTCATCGACAAGCACCGCGCGCGGGTCGATCCGGGCGATGCGCAGCGCAGCCCGACCTATGCGGCCATGGTCGAGAGCCTGGATGACGCGGTCGGCACCCTGCTCGACACGCTCGACCGGCTCGGCCTCGCCGAGCGCACGGTCATCGTCTTCACCTCCGACAACGGCGGCAACATGTACAACGAGATCGACGGCACCACCCCGACCAGCAACCGTCCGCTGCGCGGCGGCAAGGCGACGATGTATGAGGGCGGCACGCGTGTTCCCTGTGTGGTGGCCTGGCCCGGACTGGTGACGGCGGGAAGTCGCAGTGCCGAATTGGTGCAGAGTGAGGATTTTTTCCCGACTCTTTTGGCGGGCCTGCTCGATCAGGAATCTCCACAGGGCGACGGCATCAGCCTGCTGCCGGCGCTGCGCGGCGAGCGACTTGCGCGCGAGGCGATTTTTCAATACTTTCCGCACGATCCGGGTGTCCCGGACTGGCTGCCGGCCTCGGTGTCGGTGCATCAGGGCGACAGGAAACTGATTCGACTCTTCCATGCCGGTACCAACGGCGCGCATCGGCACCTGCTCTTTGATCTCGACAAGGACCCGGGCGAGCAGCACAACCTCGCCACCGTCGAACCCCGGCGGGTCGCGGAATTGGACGCCCTCATCGAGGACTTCCTCAAACGCACCGGCGCCGTGCAGCCCGTGCCGAACCCAGCCTTTGATTCGGCGAAGTATCGACCCGAACTCGAAGGCAAACCGGCGTCCAAAGCGGCGAAAAAGGCGGCAGCTCCCGTGGCCGGCTGGCAGGCCAGCGCGCAGGCGCAGCTGCGTCGCGAGGGCGGGGGACTGGTGATTCAGTCCACCGGCGGCGATCCCTGGATCAGTATGAGTCGCCTGCCCAAGGACGCGAAGGGGCCGTTCCAACTGGAACTGAGCCTGAGCAGCCAATCGCGCGGCGAGGCGCGGGTGTACTTCGCGACCCCGGCCGCCTCTGGCTTTGCCCGCGAGCGCAGCCAGTCGCTGGCGCTGAAGCACAACGGGCAGCCCGAAGCTGTGACGGTAGCACTGCCAGTCGACCAATTGTCCGCCCTGCGCCTTGATCCCTCAACCGCCCCCGGCATCGTGCGTCTCACGCGCCTGGTCCTGATTGATGCCGCCGGCGCGCGGCATGACCTGCTGCCGTGAGGGAAGCGACATAAGCTGGGTTGGCAGACTCATGCAAAGCAACGGGTCACTGAGTTGTGGATGAGATTCCAACTTGGGTGGGTTTCAGCCAGCTTCCGGCAACAGAAGCACATCCTCGGGGGCAACCGCCAGCCGGACCTCGGTTTCGCCGGGATGACGCAGCACGCGCGGGTTCATCTCGCAGACCTGCAGCTTCGGACCGCACGGCACCTGCACTTCGTATTGAGCGGTGGCGCCGAGGTAGGTGAGGTCGGTGATGCGGGCCTGGAATGTGTTGGTCGCGGGATCGGGCGGATCAATGACGAGCGCTTCGGGACGAATCGATACTAGGACCGGAGAGCAGGGGGCAGGGGCCTCGCCACTGGCGCGGCCGAGCCATTGGCCGAAGGCAGTATGGACTTCCTGCCGGCCCTCACCGACAACCGCACCCGCGGTGGCTGGGATGAGGTTGGTGGCGCCGATGAACTCGGCGACCATGCGAGAACCCGGGTTGCGGTACACCTCTTCCGGCGTGCCGACCTGCGCGATGCGCCCGGCATCCATGACGGCGAGTCGGTCCGCCATGCTCAGGGCTTCGTCGCGGTCATGGGTGACGTGAATCGCGGTCAGGCCGAAGGCCTTGACGATGCGGCGGATCTCCGCTCGCATCTCGTGGCGGAGCTTGGCATCAAGGTTGGAAAGTGGCTCGTCGAGCAGCAGGCAGCGGGGCCGGATGACGAGAGCGCGGGCCAGGGCGACCCTCTGCTGCTGGCCGCCGGAGAGTTGGCTGATGCGACGGTCTCCGAGGCTGCCGAGCTGCACACGGTCGAGCGCCTCGGCGACGTGCGTCCGGATTTCGGCTCGTGACAGACGGCGCTCTTCCAGGCCAAAGGCGACGTTTTCCGCGACGCTGAGGTGTGGCCACAGGGCGTAACTCTGGAACATCATGCCGGTGTCGCGCTGGTGGGGCGGCAGGCGGGTGACGTCCTCGCCGCCGAAGGCGACGCGGCCGGCATCGGGCTGCAGGAAGCCGGCGAGATGGCGGAGCAGGGTGGTTTTGCCGCAGCCGCTCGGACCGAGGAGAAAAAAGAACTCGCCCGCGGCGACTTCCAGGCTGACCTGGTCCAGCACGGTCTGGGCGCCGTAGCGCTTCGTCAGTCCGTGGATGGAGATGTCAACCATGTCCCGTGATAGCGCGGCCGGGCCGGCTTGGGAAGGCAAAATCAGGGGTGAAATCACAACTTCATCCTTGCGTCCGCTGGCGGTGTTCCCTTGAATCCTGCCGTGCCCGATCCGTCCCCCAATCCTCGCCTGTTGTTCCAGCAACTTGATGCCGGCCGCATCAGTCGTGAGCAGTTTCGTGAGGCCATGGGCGAGCACGCCCGTGAAATCATCGGCGAGATGGTCGAGGATCATGCCAATCCGGCCATGGCCTTTCTCGAGCAGATGCTGAGCCGGCGGGCCGCCTTGAAGTTGCTGCGTCGCCATGAGGAGCCGGTTCTCCGCGAGGTGTTGCTGGCACTCGCTGAAATTGAGGACTTTCCGCCGGCTCGCTGGCTTTGGAATGCGGCCCATCCGCACATCCCCCTGCATGCCTTTTTTCGCACACGGCGCGAGCCGGTTTTTCGCATCACCGGACTTGAGGCCATGCCGCAGTTGGTGACGGTGAGGGTTGAGCATGGCGGCGCCGAGTTGCAGCGTGAGGAATTTCGCCTGCGTCGGGATCGTCGCGGACGGCTGGGGTTGGAGCATCGGCGCAGCCTGGATTGAGTCGCCCCCGGTGAAAATAGTCCGCTAAGAAGCGCTCATTTCGTGCGTCTAATGGATGCCCATGAAAAAACTGCTCACGCTCACCACGCTGCTTGCCAGCGCCGCCCTCGCCTCCGCCGCCACCACCGTCACGCTGGAAGGCGTTCACAACTGCTGCAAAGGCTGCACCAATGGCATCGTCAAGGCCGCCGAAGGCCTCAAGGATGTCGAAGTGACTGCCGAAGGCAAGACGGTCACGATCACCGCCAAGAGCAAAGCCAACGCCAAGAAGGCCGTCGAGGCCATCATGGCGGCCGGTTACTTCGGCACTGGAGCCGAGGAGGGATCCTCTTCCGCCGCGAAGGCCGACAAGACCCTCAAGGAGGCGACTGTCACCGGTGCTCACCTCTGCTGCCAGAAGTGCGTCAACGCCATGAGCGAGGCGGTCAAGTCGGTGCCCGGTGTGACCGAGGCCGAGATCGTCTCGAAGCAGAGCACCTTCACCGTCAAGGGTGAATTTTCCGAACAGGCGCTGGTTGCGGCGATGAACAAGGCCGGATTTCACGGCTCCGTGAAGTGACCGGTTTCAACCCCTGTATTTCCCTCCCGACCGTCAGGGCGCATGCGTCTTGACGGTCTTCCCATCTCAGCCCCCTTTCATTTACATGGCCCTGCTCCTTAACGGCGAACCGGTCGACGAAGAAATCATCGAAGCGGAGTTTAATCAGGTAAAGGGTCATTATGAGCGACTGCTCATGGTGTCCTGCTGCGAGCGTGACGCCGAGTTCCGTGCCACCGCCAAGGACAATGTGCTGTCTCGCCTGCTGCTCAATCAGGAGGCGGCGAAGCGTTTCCCCGAGGTTGACGAGGCCGAGGTCACCGCCAGGCTGGAAAAACTCATTGAGCAAGCCGGCGGCGAGACGCAGTTCTACATGAACCTGGGAATGCCGGCGAAAGACGAAGCGCTGGTTCGCCGCAACGTCGCTGGCGGTGTTCGTCTCGACAAGTTGCTGGCCGAGGTGTATGGCGCCGATCCCGAATGTGCCGAGGCAGAACTGCGCGAATACTATGACGGGCACCTCGACCAGTTCATGAGCGAGGAGATGATTCGCGCCGCCCACATCACCAAGAGCCTGCAGGGCGCGGTCAGCCGAACGGCGGTTTATCAGGAAATGCGTGACCTGCGCGAGCGCCTCCTGGACGGCGAAGACTTCATGACACTGGCCGAACAGCACCGCAGTAGCGACCAGCAGCAGATCGACCTCGGCTGGTTCAAGCGCGGTGAGTTCATGGAGGAATTCGAAACCATCGCCTTCTCCTTGCGCACCGGAGAAATCAGCCCGGTGTTTGTCACCCAGCTCGGTTTCCACCTCTGCACCGTGCTCGAGCGTCGTCCGGCGGAGGCCCTGCCGTTTCCGGTGGTGCGGGAAGCGGTGCGCGAGCGCCTGCTCGAAGCACGCAAGGACGCGCAGTTCAACGCCTTCATTGAAGGACTCAAGGCCGCGGCGGTGATTGAGGACACGGATCCCCCGGAATCGGACAACGGCGGTCACTGAGCCGCCCCTGCCGCCCCCGGGCGGCAGAGCCAAAGGCGATCAAGACGACAGCGCAGGCGTCTCAGCCGACTCGTCGGACTTGTCCGACACGGCAGACTCCGCGACAGCCTCCACTGTCGCGTGATGGGATTCCTCGGCGGCGACCTCGGCCTCCACTCTAGCCTTCTCGCTGCGGGTTGGCCGCCCCTCATCCTGGGTCATGCGCACGCCGACCGGCTTGCTGATCCCGAATTCCTGCATGGTGACCCCGTAGATGACGTCAGCCCGGCCCATCGTGCGCTTGTTGTGCGTGACGATGATGAACTGGGAGTTCTCGATGAAATTGTCGAGCATCTTCAGGAAGCGCGAGATGTTTGATTCGTCGAGCGGGGCATCCAACTCGTCGAGCACGCAGAACGGACTGGGCTTGACCTGGTAGATGGAGAAGAGCAGGGCGACTGCCGTCATGCTCCGTTCGCCACCCGAAAGCAGGGAGATCGTCTGCAATTTCTTGCCTGGCGGCTTGGCGATGATTTCGATGCCGGATTCCAGAGGGTCGGACTCGTCGACCAGCATGAGGTCCGCTTTGGCCTGCGGACCAAACAGTTCCTTGAAGTTGGCCTGGAAGAAGTTGCGCACGAGCTGGAAGGTCTCTGCGAACATCGTCTTGGTCGTCTCGTTGATCTTGGCGATGACCTGCAGCAACTCCTCCTTCGAGCGCACCAGGTCGGCATGCTGGCTGTCGAGGAAGTTGTGGCGTTCCTCGAGTTCCTCGAACTCCTGAATGGCGTCGAGGTTGACGGGGCCGATGCTTTCCAGTTTCTGGCGCAGGTCGCCGACGACACCGGTGACGAAGTCCCAGTCGGGCTGACCTTCCTCTCCCGGAATTTCAATCTCCTCGAGGTCGAGCACCTCTTCATCGACGGTTGCCGGTTCCGGTGCGGGCTCCGGTTCCGAAGCGGAGGATGCCTCGGACGTGGCCTCCTCGCCGGCCGCTTCACCGGCAACCTCCGCGGTTTCAGGGCCGGCCCTGCGTTTGTCCCCGCGGCTGCGGTTTTTCTTTTGCTCATCGATGCTGAGCATGAGCGCGTGGTAGTCGGGCTCGAAGGCGGAGATGTGGAAATTGTAGCGTTCCTGGACTTGGTTGACGAGGTTTTCCAGGCGCAGGTCGACGCGGGTGAGCTGAACTTCCAGACGATTGCGCGAATCACCCAGACCGGAGAGCTGCTGGCGCAGTTGGACCAGCTGGTTTTCGAGCGCGCTGACCTTTTCAAAGGCGGCGGCACGCTCCTCGGTGCGGCCCTGCAGATGCTCCTCAATCGAGGCGATGGCGCCGCGCTGGGATTCGACCTGTTCGGCAAAGCGGGCGTTTTCGGCGACGCTCTGCTCGATGCGCGACTGCCAAGTGCAGATTTCCTGGTCGAAACGCTGGATGGCGGACTGCAACTCATGCAGGCGGGCCGCCATGGGCGCCTTTTGGCGGTTGATTGAATTCAGGGCACTTTCCTCGAGAGCGAGGGCAGTGCGCAGTTCATTGAGTTTTTCCGAGGATTCCAATTCACGGCGGAGGAAGGATTCCATTTCGAGTTCGAGCTCGCCTTCGTGGATGCGCCCTCCCTCCAACTGTTCCTGGGCAAGGGAGGCCTGCTCGCGCTGCCAGGTGATTTGGGCCTCGGCCGACTGGATGCGCGAGGCAATCTGGTTTTGGTCCCACTCGAGGCTTTCGAGCCTGGTGGTGGCCTGCTGAAGGGCGCGCTGCACGACGGTCAACTGCCCTTGAAGCTGCGAGAATTCCTCGCGCACCCGCTGTCCCTGTTCACGCAGGGCGATTTCCTCGCGCTGCATTTCCTCGAGTTGGGCGCGCAACTGCGCGGCGGATTCCTCCTTCTCGTGAAGCTGGCGTTCATAACCCTCGAGTTCGGTGCGCAGGCCGCGAACCTCGGCCTCGCGGCGAAGCATGGACGCCGCCTCCTCCTTGGTGGCACCGCCGTGGATGATCCCATCGGCGCCGACGAACTCACCCTTCAAAGTGGCAATGGCGGCGTCAGGCAACTGGCGCTTCAGGCGGAGGGCGGTGTGCAGGTCGTCCACGATGAGGACGTTGCTGAGGAGACGGTCCGTGATTTCCTGGACGCCAGGCTTGGCACGCACCTTCTCGACGGCCCAGGCGATGGCGCCGCCGGGAACGAGCTGGCGGTCGGGCAGGGCACGCAGTGTGGCGAAGTCCTGGGGGATGAGCGCGGCCTTGCCAAGTTGCTGGCCGGACAGGCGGTCCAGAATCTGTGAGGCAAGTTCACTGTTGGTGAGGAGTACCGCCTGCAGGTGGTCGCGCAGCGCCGCCTCGATGGCTGCGATGAACTGCGGTTCCACCTCGATCGACGAGGCGAGCAGTCCGCGCACGCCGGTGGAATAGACCTCGGGATTGTCGAGGCCCTTGAGCACCTGCTGGGTGCCCTCGGCGAGGCCCTCGCCCTTTTGCAGGAGTTGCTCGAGAATCTCCATGCGCGAGCGGCGCTGGGTCACGGAGCGCTGCAGGTCGGTCAGTTCCTCCTGGAGTGCGTCGCGGCGGGCGCGCTTGTCGAGGATGTCCCGCGAGCACTGCTTCGCCTTCTCCTCCAGTTCCCCGCGGCTCTGCTCGAGTTCCTGGATCAGCCGCTGCAACTCGTCGTACTCGACCTGGCTGGCTTCGCGTGTCTGAGCGGCAGCCTGGCGATCGTGGGCCAGGCTTTCATGGCGCTGGCGGTCGGCGCTGATCTGCGTGGTCAGGCTTTGTGCGCGCGCCTCCGCGGCGGCGATCTGGCCCTCGAACTGACGGATCGCCTCGCGCGCTGTGCGTCGTGACTCGTCCAGGCGGCTGCGATCAGGCAGGATGGCGTTGTGAACGGCCAGGTGTTCGTTGAGAGACTGACGGCGGGATTCCAGGTTGGCTCCAAGCGACAGCACCTGCTCATCGGCATCGGCCAATTCCTGGCGCTGTTGCTCAAGCAGTTGGCGCCCCTGTTCGATCTGTTCCTCGTTCTGACGAATGCGGCCCTGCAATTCCTCGCTGCGCTCGTTGTTGAAGCCAATCCGTCCCTCGGCGCTCTGGACCTGGCTGCGCAGTTCCTGCGCCTGCTGGCGAAGTTGGTTGATCTGGGATTCGACCGCGTGGTAGGCCTCGCGGGTTTCCATCGCCTCCGATTCCGTGCTCTGCAGACGGGCTTGCACCTCGTCGAGTTGGGCGGTCAGCATGCGCACGTGGTTTTCCGTCTCGCCCTTCTCGGCACTGAACTCGGTGTAGTGCTTGTGCGCGAGGTGGGTGTCGAACATGCGCACGTCATCCAGCAGGGTCTGGTAGCGGCGCGCCTTGGCGGCCTGCCGCTGCAGGGAGCCCATCTGGCGCTTCACTTCGGCGATGACATCGGCGACACGCAGCAGATTGGCTTCCGTGTACTCCAGCTTGCGCAGCGCCTCCTTCTTCTGGCCCTTGAACTTGGTGATGCCGGCAGCCTCCTCGAAAACCGTGCGCCGGTCTTCGGGCTTGGAACTGAGCAGCATGTCGATCTGGCCCTGGGCCATGATCGAGTAGGCCTGACGGCCGATGCCGGTTCCAGAGAAGAGTTCGTGAATGTCCTTGAGCCGGCAGACCGTGCCGTTGAGACGGTACTCGCTGCGACCGTCGCGGAAAACGCGCCGGCAGATGGCCACCTCGTTGTAGTCAACACCGAGCGCCTGCTCGCAGTCGGCCATGGTCAGCACGACTTCGGCCAATCCCACCGGCTTGCGCTTGTCGGTGCCATTGAAAATGACGTCGGCCATTTCGTCGCCACGCAGGGCCTTGGCCGAGGTTTCACCCAGAACCCAGCGGATGGCGTCCACGACATTGGATTTGCCGCAGCCGTTGGGTCCGACAATGCCGGTGACACCCTTGTGAAACTCAAAATGGGTCTTGTCCGCGAAGGACTTGAATCCGTGGAGGGTGAGGCTCTTGAGGTACATGGCGCAAAAGGGAAAAGACTTTGGACAGTATCCATGATTTGGTCCTGCGAGGGCAAGAACGAAGCCCTGAATTTCCCATATCTTGGGGACGATTAAGACATCTTAAACAAGATAAAGGACGCTGGGCTTCCATCAACCTGTGAATAAACGTCACTGCTGTGAACAATCCATGTCGGAATCAACCCTAAAGGGCTAAACTGCGGGCCGGGCGGGGAATCAGTCCAGCGACGGACAGAGATTGAGCAGCTCAATTTCGAAGGCGTGCTTTTTCTCCGGCTGGATTTCGACGACACTGAGGCTGCCATACTCGATGTTGAAATGGGCCATGTGCTTGAGCGGTTGGCCGAGCAGCAACGCCAGAATCACGCGGATGATGCCGCCATGGCAGAACACGGCGACGCGTCGGTGTGGATTGTCGTGGAGGATCTTCTCCAGCACGGGTTGGACGCGATGGGCGAGTTCCCGGCCGTTCTCGCCGTTCGGAATGCCGGCTTCTTCGATGAGTTCCAGCCAGTCGAAGGCACTGACGCCGAAATGCTCCTGCACGCCCTCCCAGCGGTAGCCGGTCCAGTCGCCAAAATCGACTTCCCTCAGGCTGGGAATGATGACCGGTTTGAGGCCGCTGGCCTTGGCAAGCGGCGCAAGGGTTTCCTGAACCCGGCGCATTGGGCTGGCGTAGATGCCGTCAAGGGGGGTGTCCCTGAGCCATTGGGCAATGGCGTTTGCCTGACGTCGTCCCTGTTCGGACAAGCCCATGTCGATGCGACAACCGCCGAAGACCTTGTGGTAGCGTTCCTCAACCTCTCCATGTCGGATCAGGTAGAGTTGGGTGGGGTGATTGGGCAGGTGCGGTTTCAAGCGGTAATGAGTCGTCGAGATTGTGTCCGGCATCAAGTGGTGGCGGAGTGGGTCTGGGGAACTCTATTTCGCCAGCAGGGCCAGGACGGCTTGGAGGCAGTCCTCGACCACGGCGTCAAGCGTGCGCCCCTCGGAGTTGTCGATGCACTTCCAGCCCACGCCTCTTGCCTGCAGGGCCGCACAGGTCTGGGGATCACATCGGTTGACCCTCGATGATTCAGGCGCCGTAGCCAGTTTTCCAGCCAGCACGGTTTCGAGTTCGTTAGGAGTCAGCGGTGGGTCGCAAAATTTCTCACTGAACTGTCCCAGCAACTCGCGGAGGCGGTGAGGGGGCAGCACGGCCAGACGTTCGCGGCTGCGGGCGGCAGCTTGCAGTCGTTCCACACCTTGGAGGCGGGTCAGCTTTGTCTTGGCGCGCAGAATGCGCCGCTGCTCAAGAGTGACGGGGTCGGCCACAAGTTGCAGCACGAGGTCCGGAAGCAGATGGCCCGGCAGACTTGGGACATGCGCCTCATGGAGTGACAGGCGCAGCACTCCCTGATCCACCAATGCCACCCGCATGCCTCCAGCCAGGCAACGGCGACCGATGCCGAGAGTGGAGAACATGTCGAACCAGGCGCGGGCTCGGGCGATGGCAGGCAGGCGACGGCTCAGTTGCCAGGCGTTGATGAGGGCGCCAGGATGACAGGCAAGCCAGAGACGTCGCTGAAAATGTCGCCAATGCCGATGATGGCGCGGCTGGTCCTTTTCCGGAAGCGCGGCGACATACTCTTCACCCAGAGTCTCTCGCAACCGGCGGGCGAGCAGGGGAGCGATGGTGGTTTTACCGACGCCGCTGGCACCGGCAAGTTCAACGAGAGGCATGCAGCGACAACGTGGGCGGGATTTGTCTCCCGGGCAAGCCGTTGCGGGATCAAAAAAAACGGCGTCCCCGCAGGGACGCCGCAGATCGGTGTGCGGAAGCCTATTCGATGAAGTAAAACTGACGGGTGTTGAGGGCGGCCCAGAGGGCGTCGCCACGGCCTTTCTCTGCATCCGCCTCAACCACCGGCACGAGCAGGGCCAGTTCGTCGGAAGTGGGTTTGCGGCTGAAAAGCGACAGGTAGATCGTCTCAACGGTAGCCTCGGGGGTCTTGGCGCGTTCCAGCGCACGGGCGATCACCGTGTAGGGATTGAGCAGGTCGTTGAAGGTGCCTCCGTTGAGCAGTTCGAGGGCCTGGGTGACGCTGGCTTCATGATTGAAGTTGTCGACCAGTTCGCGGTCGCTTTGGCCGAAGGTGCGCAGGAAATGGCCGTTCGGGGCCGGGCTGCGCAGGTCGGCGGAGCGCACCATGGTGGTGTCGCGCAAGCGCTCCCAGGAGGCGAGGGCGGCCTTGTCCTGTTTGCTGCTCACGGCAAAGGTCTCGGCGTCGCGCTGC
>JAUREI010000311.1 GCA_030827515.1 Prosthecobacter sp.
CCGCGGGGATGCTCCCCTGTCCCCGGCGCGCACCACCAGTCTTGCATGTGGTTGGCGCCTCAGCCCGGCTCGCGCCGGCCGTGGTAGGCGGTCAGGATGGCCGCGATCTCGGGGAAGCCCCGGAGGGCCTCGGGGATGTGACCTGCCCCCAAAACTTGGACGGTTCTAAACTAGAGTTTTGAGGGACTGGGTTGTGTGTTGGGTTGTTTGGGTTGGGTTGGCAAGACTTGGCGACGCGTGGACAGGGGCCGAGCGGAGCTCGGCCCTCCGCTTGGCGGCGAACTCGGCGGGCGTCAGATAGCGCAGGGAACTGTGGGGCCGCTGGGTGTTGTACTCGCGGCGGAAGCCGGCGAGGCCGACCTGGGCGCCGCGGAGGGTGTCGAAGAGCTCGCGGTTGAGGAACTCGTCGCGGAGCTTGTCATGGAAGCTCTCGATGTAGGGGTTCTCCCACGGGGAGCCGGGGTTGATGTAGAGGGTGCCCACCTGCTGCGCCCCGAGCCAGTCGCGGATGGCGTAGGCGATGAACTCCGGCCCGTTGTCGCAGCGCAGGTGGCCCGGCGCCCCGCGCAGGGCCATGACCTCGGCGATGATCGCGATCACGTCCTTGGAGCCGAGGCTCCAGGCCGCCTGCGCGGCCAGGCACTCGCGGGTGTGCTCGTCCACCATGGTGAAGACCTTGAAGCCCGTCCCGGAACTGGTCTGGTCGTGCACGAAGTCGCAGCTCCAGACGTGGTTCGGATGGGTGACCTTCTGTCGCTCCGAGATCGCCGGGCCCAGCCGGCGTGTCTTGCGCTGGCGCTTGCGCACCCTGAGGCCGCCTTCGGCGCGGATGCGCCGCACCCGCTTCGGGTTCACGCAGAGGCCTGCGCGGCGCAGGAGCGCCGTGATCCGTCGGTAGCCGTAGCGGGGATGCCGCTCGCTCAGCTCCACGACGCGCTGGGCGAGCTCGCGGCTTGGCCGGCTGCGCCGCGGCATCCGGTAGAACGCCGAGCGCGGCAATCCCAGGGCGCGGCAGACCGCCGCGGCCGGATGCCCCGACTCGTGCACGCTGGCGTGGGCCGCCCGCCGCCTGACCGACGGGCTCACCATTTTTTTGCGTTCACCTCCTGGAGGATCTGGATCTGCAGCTCCTTGTCGGCCACCAGCCGCTTGAGGCGGGCGTTCTCCTCGGCCAGCGCCCGCAGGCGCCGGGCCTCGCTCACGTTCATCCCGCCGAACTTGCGCTTCCACGCGTGGAACGTGGCCGCGCTGATGTTATGCTTCGCGCAGAGGACCTTCACGGTCGTCCCGGCTTGGGCTTCCTGCAGGATCTGGAGCACCTGCTCGTCGCTGAATCGACTTGTTCTCATGGGTTTTAGGGTGCCCCTAAAACTCTAGTTATCAACTGTCCAACTTACGGGGGGCAGGTCACCCCGAATGTGTCATGGATGGAGAATCGATAGGGTGCCTTATCCGTTTTGGACATTGGAACTTCTTCGTTCATCTGGTCGGGCCGGTGTTTGCTAGTTGGTCTTCGGTCGAATACACCGATGCCAACGAATGGAGAATGTATCCTCATGAGACTAGCCAGGATCTGGAAATAGCCCGCGAAATAGCGATTAAGGCAAATTCGCATCGAACGCAGAAATACAGGCGCCGAAAATTATAGGCCTCGGGTTCGTATGCTTGGCCTAGTGGTTTGCCTAGAGTATTGCCTATGACCTCTTTGATTCCAGGGAAACACGCCTGACCTTTGTTAGAGTTTTTGTTAGAGTTCCGCTTCCCGGATGAAGCCAAAAAGATGATAACCCGTTCATGGTTATCGTCTTAGTTCCAGCTGGCGGAGAGGGAGGGATTCGAACCCTCGGTACCTTGCGGTACACAGCATTTCCAATGCTGCGCAATCGACCACTCTGCCACCTCTCCTTGTTGACCAGCTGAGGGGCGTATCAAAGGCGGGGCAGGGGGTGCGTCAAGGTTGGAGATTGGGGCTAGTGCCTGAGGCCGAAGGCTCGGGGCGGGTGTTTTCGCGCGGGCGGAGGGCGAAGAGGGCGTCGTGAAGCCACTTTCCTCTTCCCCCAGAGGGGTTTCTGCCTCCAAATGCTGGCTTATCGCCTCGGCCGGGCTTTCCGGCCGTCTTCCACGTCTTTTCATGTCCCAAGTCCG
>JAUREI010000211.1 GCA_030827515.1 Prosthecobacter sp.
CCTGCCGCTGGCCCTGATCTTGGGCGTCCGTTGCAAGAAACCCGGTTTTGCCGGGTTGAACTGCAAGCCGCTCATGTCCTGGCTGTTCCCACTTTATCTGCTCGGTGCGGGCGCGATCCTCGCTCCGATCCTGATGCATCTGCGGCGACGCCCGCCGCAGGAGCGGATGGAATTCAGCTCGCTGATGTTCCTGCTGGCGCAGACACCCCTGCCGGTGAGCAAGCGTCGGATCGAGTACTGGCTGCTGCTCCTGCTGCGCTGTCTGGCGCTGCTCCTGCTGGCCCTGATGTTCGCCCGCCCCTGGCTGCAGAGCGACGCCCGCGCGGCGGCGGGCGCGGGTCGGGCGGTGCTGATTCTGGTCGATCGCAGCGCCTCGATGCAGCGGTCCGACCTGATGGCGCAGGCGCTCGACCGCGCACGCGCCGAGGTGCTGGCCGCGGGTCCGCAGGACCGGGTCGCCCTCGCCGCCTTCGACGCAACCCTGCAGCCGCTGTGGACCTTTGAGCAGGACGCCGGTGCCACCGGCCGGGCCGCCCTGCTCCAGCAGCTCGCCGACATCCGCCCCGGCTGGCAGGCCACGGACCTCGGGCGCTCCCTGGTCGACGCCCTTGGCCTGCTGACCGGCAGTTCCGGACTGGCGGGCCGCGAGCAGCGCCTGGTGGTGGTCACCGATCTTCAGGAGGGCGCCCGCCTCGACGCCCTGCGCGGGATCGCCTGGCCGGAGCAGGTGCCGGTGCGACTGCTGCGGGTCGAGACCTCGGACGCCGCCAATTTCAGCCTCAGCCTCGCCGCCGCCGCCGAGGACAGCGCCGCCGCGTCCCTGCTGAGGGTGCGGGTTGCCCGGGCACGCGAGGCGGACCCGGCGGATTTCACCCTGCGCTGGGAGAAGGCCGGGGGCGAGCCGCTGACCGGGCATCTGCCGGCCGGGGCGACCCGGTTGCTCAGCCTGCCGCTGCCGGACAAGCTGGCTGACCAGGGCGACGTCCTGCGCCTCGACGGCGACGCCCACGCGTTCGACAACCGGTTGTTCATCGCTCCCGCCCCGCCCCGGCCGGTGACAGTGGCCTGGCTCGGCCCGTCGGCCGGTGCCGAGGAGGCGTCGTCGCCGCTCTACTACCTGCAGCGCGCCCTGCAGCCGACGCCGGCCCTGCAGCCGCGGGTGATTCGCGAGGGCGCGGCCGGACTGGCCGACGCCCGGCTGGCGGTTCTGCACGGCGCGCCACCGCCGGCGGAGTTGGGCGACTGGCTGCGGGCCGGCGGGTTTGCCGTCTGGTTGCTGGAACCTGGCACGCGCGCCGGGGCGATCGAGGCGCTGGCCGGTCTGCCGGGATTCACCGTCGAGGAAGCCGTGGTCGACGGCTACCGCATGCTGGGCGAGGTGAAGTCGGAGCACGCCCTGCTGCGACCCTTTGCCGATGCGAGGCTGCGCGACTTCACCAAGCTGCGTTTCTGGAAGCATCGCCGGGTCAGCCTCGATGGCGAGGCCGCCCAGCGGACCGAGGTGCTGGCGCGTTTTGACAATGGCGATCCCGCCCTGCTGGCGCTGCCGGTGGGGTCCGGCACTCTGCTGTTGTTGAGCAGCGGCTGGCAGCCTGCCGACAGCCAGTTGGCCTTGTCGACCAAGTTTGTGCCACTGCTCTTTGGCTGGCTGGAGGCGGCCGGCTTTGCCCATGGCGCCGCCGCCGGTCTGAGTGTCGGCGACGCCCTGCCGGCGGCCGAAGGTGCCGCCACCGTGGTGACCCCGGAAGGCGGGGAAGTGGCGGTGCCGGCTGGCGCCCGGCATCGCGCGGACAGCATCGGCGTCTACCAGGTCAAGTCCGGCGGGCGGAGCCACTGGCATGCCGTCAATCTGGCGCCCGCCGAGGGGCGAACCACGCCGCTGGCGGTCGAGCGTCTCGCGGATTTCGGCCTGCGTCTGGAGGCTGGCAGCGGTACGGCCGCCGAGGCGGAGGAGGTCGGGCGGGTGCAGGAACGTTTGGCCGCCGGCGAGGCGGAGGAGCGGCAGCAGGCCTGGCTGTGGATCCTCGCCGGGCTGCTGGCCGTGCTGGGCGCGGAAACCTGGCTGGCCGGACGAACCACGCGACCCGAGCGAACGGCCGCGGTTCCAACGTAATGCTGAAGGGAACGTCGCCATGATCGAAGCCCGCATACTTCACCAAAAGCTCGACGAGGTCCGCGCCTTGCTGCGCGAGGAACTGCGTCGGCGCCTGACGGCGCGCCTGTTGGTCGCGGCCGCTGGCGGCGCGGCGGGGCTTGCCCTGGCCCTGCCGCATCTGGGGGCGGGAGCGACGCCACTCGTGCCGGGGTTGGCCGCAGCGCTGGCCATCGCCGCCTTCGTCCTGCAACTCTGGATTCGGCGCCGGAGCTGGACCGACACCGAGATTGCCCGGCTCATTGAGCGTCGCCATCCCGACCTCAACGCCCTGCTGCTCACCGCGGTGGAACACCTGGAACCCGGCGCGGAAGTGCCGGAGTTTTTGCAAAAGCGCCTGCTGGCCGAGGCAACGTCCAAAGCGGCGGTGCAGGCCTGGCCGGCCACCGTTGCCCGTTCGTCCCTGCGTCGGGCCGGTGCCAGTCTGGCACTGGCGGCGCTGGTTTGCGTTGCCGCCTGGATCTGGCTGCTCAACGTCCTGCCGCAGACCCGCGCGCCGGCGGTGGCCGACCTGCCCCCGGCCGTCGAGCCCCCCGTGGCACCGCTGCTGGAGATCGAGGTGCGCCCCGGCGACACCGAGATCGAGCAGGGCAGTCGCCTTGTCGTCGAGGCCGAGGTCAAGCCCGCCGCGCCCGACAGCGCGACGCTCGTGCTGACCGACCTTGAAGGCGCCGAACTCGAGCGCGTGCCGATGCGCCTCGGTGTCGATGGCGCGGTCTTCGGCGGCTTGCTGGCGCGGGTGAAACAGGACGGCCTGTATCGCGTTGAGGCCGGCGGCGCGGTGTCGAAGACCCACAGGATCACCACGTATGTCCATCCCGCGCTGGTCCGCGTCGATGTCCGCATCGTCCCCCCCGCGACGAGCGGCCTGCCGCCGAAGGAAATCAAGAACACCCTCAAGGCCAGCGTGCCGGAGGGCGGCACGATCGAGTTCACCGTCAAGGTCAACAAGCCGGTGCGCGACGCCGAGTTGTTCGGTCAGGACAAGACCGTGCTGCCGCTGCTGCCTTCCGCGCAGGATGCGACCGTGCTGAAGGCGGAACTGAAGCCGGAGAAATCGCAGAAATGGCGACTGCATCTCGTCGATGCCGACGACCGCGCGAACAAGAATCCGCCCTGGCTCACGGTCACCGTCCAGCGCAACGAGCTCGCCCGCATCGAGGTCGTGTTTCCGAAGCGCGACCTGCAGGTGTCGACCCTCCAGGAATTGCCGGTCGAGGCGAAGGTGTGGGACGACCTTGGCGTGCTGCGCAGCGGCCTGTCCTACAGCCTCGCCGGAGCCAGCAAGGACCTGGTGTTTGAGCACGCGCCGACCGAGCCGACGAAAAAACACGTCGTGCGCGCCCTGCTGGCGCTGGAAAAGGAGGAGGCCGAGCCGCGGCAGTTGCTCAGCTACCACTTCTGGGCCGAGGACCGTGGTCCGCAGGGGGAGGTGCGGCGCTCGATGAGCGACATGTTCTTTGCCGATGTCCGGCATTTCGAGGACATCTTCCGCGAGCGCGAGGCGCCGCCGTCGCAGCCCGGCGAGCCGCCGCAGGGCCAGAGCGACAAGCTGCTGGAGTTGCAGAAGCAGGTCGTCAACGCCACCTGGCGCGTGGTCCGCGACACCAACGCCGGCCGGCTCATGGAGGACGCCGCGCCGGATGTCGATGTCGTCCATCAGTCGCAGGGCCTGACGCTCGAGAAGACCAAGGAAGCGATGGAGGAGGCGGAGGACGCCGAGGTGAAGCTTGCGCTCACCGAGGCCTGGAAGAGCATGAAGGATGCCCTCGACCCGCTGGAGCAGGCGGCGCGCGAGCACAAGCGCACGGCGCTCAACCAGGCGCTCGGTTTTGAGCAGAGCGCGCTCGAGTGGCTGCACCGCGCCAGCAGTCGCGAACACCTGATCATGCGCCAGAACCAGCCGCCGAAGGGGGGGCAGGGCCAGCGGCCGAATGAGAACCAGCTCGCCAATCTCGAACTCAAGCAGGAGGAACAGCGCTACGAGGAGGAGAAGGCCGCCGCCGCGGAGGCCGATCCCGCCCAGCAGGAAAACCTGCAGGTGCTCAACCGGCTCAAGGAACTCGCCCGCCGCCAGGAGGCGCTGGCGGAGAAGATGAAGGAACTGGAGAACCAGATCGCCCAGGCGAAAACCGAGGCCGAGCGCGAGGAGCTTGAGAACCAGCTCGAGCGCCTGCAGCAGGAACAGGAACAGTTGCTGAGCGACCTCGACGACCTCAAGGAGCGCATGGAGAAGCCCGACAACGCCGCCAACATGGCCGAGGCCCGCGAGCAGCTCGAGCAGGTGCGCGACCAGGTCATGGACGCCGCGGAAAAACTGCGCGAGCAGGAACTCGCCGCCGCCGCCAATGCCGCCACGCGCGCCCAGCGCGAGCTCGAGGCGCTCGGCGAGGACTTCAAGCAGAAGACCGCCCAGCGCTTCAGCGAGGAAATGCAGCAACTGCGCCGTCAGGCGCGCGAGGTGGCGGAGCAGCAAAAGCAGATCGGCGAAGCCCTCGAGAACCAGAAGACGCCCGGCCCCGGCGAAAGCAGCACCGCCCTGGAACGCATGCTCGACGGCAGCCAGGTGGCACGCAAGATCGAGGAGCAGAGCGGCCGGGTGAACGAACTCATGGAGAACCTGCGCCGGGTCAGCGAACAGGCGGAGGGCAACAACCCGCTGCTGCATCGCCGCCTCTACGAGGCCGTGCGCGAGGCCCAGACGAGCGGTCTGGAGGAGAACCTCGAGGAGGCCCGCCTGCAGAGCCGCTACGGCCAGCGCGCCGAAGCCCAGGACGCCGAACGCCAGGCCGCCACGGCGGTCGACAAACTTCAGCAGGGTGTGGAAAAAGCCGCGGAAAGCGTGCTCGGCAGCGAAACGGATGCCCTACGCATGGCCCGCGCGGAACTCGATGACCTGATCCGCGAAGCCGCCGAAGAAGCCGGTGCGTCGGATCCGTCGGGCCAACAAGCCCAGCGGGGGGAAGAGGGTCAAGAAGGTCAAGAAGGTCAAGAAGGTCAACAGGCTCAACAGGCTCAGCAGGCTCAGCAGGGTCAGCAGGGTCAGCAGGCTCAGCAGGGTCAGCAGGCTCAGCAGGGTCAGCAGGCTCAGCAGGGTCAGCAGGGTCAGCAGGGTCAGCAGGCTCAGCAGGGTCAGCAGGGTCAGCAGGGTCAGCAGGGTCAGCAGGGTCAGCAGGGTCAGCAGGGTCAGCAGGGTCA
>JAUREI010000002.1 GCA_030827515.1 Prosthecobacter sp.
ACGGCAGCGATTTGGAAACCGACCTTCGCTACTCGGCGGACAACCTTGCCAAATTCTCGATCGCCCGCGTGACTTCCGACGACTCTGGCATCTATACCTGCCGTGTCACCAGCCGTGGGCCCGCACCGGGATTCACCGAATCCGTCGATGGTGGCAATTTTGATCTGCGCGTCTTCTCCGAGGGCCCGGTGCTGGCTCTCCGACCCTTCCCGGATGCCATGGTCGGCGCCTGGTTCGAATACCAGATTGAGGTGGACCCGGATCCGGCAAGGGCGCCCACGGTCTATTACGCCAAGCCGCTGCCCGCGGGTCTCAAGCTCGATACCAAAACCGGCTGGATCAGCGGCATTCCGAAGGCTCCGGTGGATGATCTGCCGGTGGTTCTCGGCGCCGGCAACGTCTATGCCAAGCTTGTCACTGAAACCCAGTCCCTGACGGTCCAGTCCGTGCCGGGCCAGGCCACCGGTGTCTTTGCCGGCTGGATTCCCCGACATGAAGAGGTCAACGAGTACATGGGCGGTCGCATCGACTTCACGGTTGCCGGCACCGGCGCCCTCAGCGGCAAGTTGGTGCTCGGAGCCACCACCTACGCGTTCAAGGGACTGCTCGAGCTTGACCCGACCGGTGTCAATTACCCCGAAGTCACCGTGCTGATCCCGCGCAAAGGCAAACCGCTGCCGGAGCCCATCGAATTGTTCCTGCGCATCAACACCGCCCTCAACCGCCTTGAGGAGGGAACCATCGAAGTCGATGGCATTGAGCTGGATTTCAGTGACAGCACCTGGCGCAACAAGTGGCATGCACTCGACAACCCGGCGGTGTCGGCCCTGGAGGGCTACCACACCCTCGCCCTGCTGCCGCCCGGTCATCCGACACCGGCGGATGACATCCCGCAGGGCAGTGGCTATGCGGCCTTCACGGCATCTGCCGACGGACGCCTGACCCTCGCCGGCCGCACCGCCGACGGACAGACGATCGCCAACGCGGCCTTCCTCGGCCCGAACGGCCAGATCGTCGTCTTCCAACCGCTCTACAAATCCAAGCCGCGCGGCTCCCTGCTTGGCAACCTCGTTCTCACGCGCAATCTGTCGGAACTCTCCGACAACAAGGTGGGGGGCACGCTGAGCTGGAACTGCCCGGCCAATCCGGTGAAGAATTACCTTTACCCGGATGGTTTTGGCAACGCCGGCAGCGATCCGGTCGAAGTCACGGCCATCGGCGGGCACTACGCGCCGCCGGACCTCGCCTCGGAGGGCAATCCGAACCCTGACGTCATTCTGGGTCTCCAGCCCGACGTCGACAACGCCATGCTGACCTTCATCGGTGGTGGGGTGACCGATTCCGAAACCAATCCGAACCTCGACGGACCGGATTCCGACTTGGCGACGCCGCAGCGCGGCTGGGTCTCCGTCCTCGCCGCCGGCAAGATCGTTGTGCCCAAGGGGGGCTCGGTCAATCCGGGCACCACCAGTCTGAAGGTGGTCACCAAGACCGGCCTCATCAGCGGCAATTTCACCTTGGTGGACGTCAATGAGGCGACCTTCAAGTCGGAGAAGCGCGCGACTTCCTTCTTCGGCATCCTCGTCGACGAGGATGACGGGGAATTGGGCACCGCCCAGGTGGGAGCAGGCTACTTCCTGCTTCGCCAGCACCCGAAATACCTGCCGGCCGACCCGCCCCTCACCTTGAATACCACGCCGATTCTGTCCGGAGAGGTCATCTTCGAGGCGCGTCCGCAGGACCCCTGAGGGTTCGTGGACACAGCCCGAGGCCGATGTGCGACTGCACGCTGAAGAAAATCTTGTGTAATAACCAAGTATTTACCCTGCATTGACTTGAAAAGATGGGCGCTTTTCGGTTAAATCGGAAAAATCCCAAAAATTCAACGAATTTGACCCGCATGAAACCCATTCGTTCCCTTCTGGCAGATGCCCGGCGCCATCGGGGGCTGGCACTGATCATCGTACTTTCCATGCTGGCGCTGGCGACCATCGTCATCCTCGCCTTCCTCAGCATTGCCGACACCGAGCACAAGGCCACGATGACCTATGCCTCGTCACAGACGTCGCGACGTCTGGCGGACACGGCTGTGAACATGGTGGTGGCGCAGATCCGCTCCGGCAGTCAGCGCGAAACGGCCAATGACCCGGTCATCCATGCGACCCAGCCTGGCGCGGTGCGCAAATACAACTCCGCGGGCATCTTTATCGGCGGCTACAAATTGTTCTCGGACAAGGACATGGTTTTCCGCGCCCCTGTGGCTGGAGCCGACAATCCCAACCAGTATGAGGAGCAATTTGTCACTCAATCGGAACCTCCCGCCGACTGGAACACGGGCAACAACATCGCCCGCTTTGTCGATATCAATGAACCCGTGGTGAAGGGGGTGCTTGATGCGTCCGGCAATGCCACCCAGACCCAGACCTACTTCCCGGTCATCGATCCGCGCGCCGCGCAGGACATCGATCCCAACGCTGGCGATGATGTCCCGGTCGAAGGTTTCTTTTACTCGGAGACCACCGCTCTCAACAACTACAACCTGGCCCAGACTTCGCCGGTGACTCCCCAGCAGCGTCCCATCGTCTTGCCGGGCGGCGGCGGTGGTGGCATCGACGACCTGCGCCTGGCCATGCCGGTGCAATGGCTGTATTTCCTCAAGGACGGTTCCGTCGGTTATCTTGACGCCAACCTGCGTTTCAACGTCCTCAATGGCACCACCGGCGGTCTCGGCAGCGGTGCCGGCATTGGACAGGACATTTACGGGGTGCCTTCGGAAACCAATCCCATTGTCGGCCGCATTGCCTTTTGGACGGACGATGAGAGCTGCAAGATCAACATCAACACGGCCGCCGAGCCGACCTATGCCGCCCAGCCGATTTATTACCATGAGCGCGACCAGAGCTGGGCGGACTTCCCGCCCGCCCGGGGTGAATACCAGCGCTTCCCCGGCCATCCGGCCACCGTCGCCCTCAGCAGTGTCCTCTATCCGAATCCGCTGCTGACCGACGAGCGCAGCCTTGACACGTACGGCACTCGCGGCCGCATCACCGGATCCGCGCTTTCGCGGTCCCTGGCCGTCAAGGAGCGCCTGTATGACCTCATCCCGCGCATCCACACCGGTGGCAGCGTGGCCGGCACCCGCGCCTTCGAGCAGGATGACTACCGTGCGCTTTCCGGTGACTCCACCAGCTCCACTGCCGTTGCCATCAAGCAGGCCATCGGCGAACGCCTTTATGCAAGCGTTGACGAACTGCTTTTCGCCCAGACGGCCTCCGGCAGCCGCCGCGTGTTGAACAACGCCGCCGCCGGTAGTGTCACGCTCTACAACCGCAACAGCCTTGAGCGTTCCTCCGCCTTCTTGACCGCGCACAGTCGCGCCAGCGAAATCAACATGTATGGCCTGCCGCGCATTGCCATGTGGCCTGTCGCGGAAAGCCTGGACCGCCGTACCGGCTTCGACAACCTCATTGAGTTCTGCTCCCGGGTCGGTTCAGCCGGCAACTCCTACATCTTTCAGCGCGCGCACGCGCGCACGATCCCGCCCTCCATCAGTGGTCCCTCGTACGACATCAACATCGCGCGCAACCGCAGCCTGATGGGCATGCTCGACAAGCTCATGGCCCGGCCCTTCCCGACTGCCACCTACATCCGCGGCGGCGGCGGCGTCGGGGCGGCGAAGTCCTACGTGCAGAAGTATGGCCAGGAGAATGCCCGCCAGATGCTGGTCCAGTTCTTTGACTACATTCGCTCGACCAATCTCTACGACAGTTATCTCGTCCCGCCGAACCGCAACGACTGGCCGTCCGCCCGCATCAACTGGAACGATCGTACCACCGGCCTCTACATTGTCCGCGACCGCGAGCGTCCGAACTGGAAGACCTACACCGACGGAGTCGTGCGCGATTCCAACGGGGCCAACATCAACCGCCCCTGGGCTGACAAGTTCCTGCCGGGTCACGGCCAGGTGACCCCGGCGGAGTGGACGGTTGGCGGAACTACCTACCGGGGTTTCGGCCGCTTCATCAGCATCAGCGAAGTTGGCCTGCAGTTCATCTGCACCGCCGATGGCCAGCCTGACATGTACAGCTGGCGCATCCCGATCAAGAGCCCCACGCCGGGTGCCGATCCCAAGGATTACATCATCCCGCTGGAGGGTGAAGCCGACGAAAACCTGGTCAACTACGTGGATTATTTTGCTGACAGCAACAACACCCCGAACGTCAGCGGCGGCCGCACTGCCCTCGAAATTGACGAGGCTCTCACCAATGAATTTGGCGTCGCGCCCCTGCCTCTTGGCAACATCGCGATGGATGAATACAACATCACCAATCTGGCGGGCGTGCGCTGGGCCGGCACGGCGGCCCGCTCGATCAAGTCGCGCTACTACTCGAACTTCCCCCCGCTCAACGCCTATCGCAACGGCGGCCTGTACAACACCAGCACGGATCCGAGCGCGGACCAGATGCGCAACCCGATCCGTCACCCCGGTTACCGTCCGGAAAACTGGAACCACACCCTGGAGGAGGACACCCCCCTCAACATTGACCAGAAGCGCATCCAGGCCCTGCTTCACCTGGAGTTCTTCTGCCCCTCGGTTGGCTACACCCAGATCAACCCGGACATGACTTTCGTCATCGCCGCCAACGACATCAGCAGCATCGAAGTCGGTGGACGCGCTGTGTTTAGCACGACGGAAAACGTCATCATCCGCACCGAGCGTCCGCTCTATGACGTGGATGGCACGCCCGAGGTTGGCGGTTATGCGACCTTCCGCAAGATCGCCCAAGGCCGCCGTGTCAAGGCCATCGGCCGCATGCCGGAAGACCAGGGATACGACACCAATGCCACCTCCAGCGTCCACTCCGGCCTCATCAATCTCGACCTGGTGTCGAGCTTCTTCACCGTCAATCGTACCCAGCCCCTGCTGTTCAACTCCGGCACCATCACCGTCAACATTTACGATACACATGACTGGCAGAGTGCGGCACCGGTCCAGACCGTGCGCTTCCGCCTTGCCGCCGGACAGGCCCCCACCCCGGATCTCATCACCATGGGCTCCTACCGGGTTCGTTATCCGCGCACGGACGGCAGCATTTACCACCATCCGCCGCTGCAGGCGCCGCGTTGGTGGGGATTCAACCGTGACGGCGTGCTTGGCCGCTCGCTCGGTCCGGCCCCCCGCGAGACCCTGCGGGGACGCTTCAACCGCGATTACCCGAGCTATGAAGGCAATCGCGTCGATTCAGAGACCCGCGCGGTCGACAGCTCCAGCAGTGCCCGTGACCCATTGTACACCAACGTTCAGTTGCAGAGCGTGCCCGGTGCCCGCGCCCTGATCTACGGCAAGGATCCCGGCAACTACATCGGTGTGCGCCTGCTCGATGCCAGCGAGGCGAACAACCGCATCAAGTATGGCCCCCGCCCCGGTGACGGCCTGTCCTCCTGGGATCGTCCATGGCACTTTGGCTCGGACTCGGTGCGCACCCTCCAGCCCGCCCACGGTGATGCCCGCATCATTGCCGCCAAAAAAATCGTCGAAACTCAGGACTGGACGCCGCACCGTCTCTGGAACGACCCCAACGAATTCGTCGCTCACAATTTCTCGTCCTACACCGCCGGTGGGGAGCCTGGATTCGATTACGGCACCAGCAACACCGATCCCACCATCAACCTCAACGTGCGGCCGATCCCCAGCGCGGTCACCATGGCGGCTGGACGCCATCCGGATGCCCCGCACGGCCGCAGCACCTATGCGCCGACCTCCAGGTCCGCCCATGAGTATGTTCAGCGCTATTACGACTTCGACGACAGTGATCCGGGCGGGCGCATCGGTTCCTTCATCAACAAGGCGGACGAGGGCAACTACTCCATCGGCCAGTATCAGCTTTCCGGCTGGCCCCAGCCGAAGGTGTGGCGCGGCACCTACTTCCGCAGCAACGGTGTCGGCGAGCGCTTCGCCGCCGGGCAGGGCAGTTTCTTCACGCCCAACCGCATGGTCTCCTCGCCGGTCTTGTTTGGCTCCCTGCCGTCCCGTGTCCGCGACAACAACGGCGAAGGCGCCTGGACGAATCTGCTGTTCCGACCGCACGTGGTCATTCCCAGCGGCGTGACCGGCGGTGCGCCGACGGCCGCGATCCACCCGGGCGAGGAGACGCCCCCCGACCACTATCTGCTCGACCTGTTCTGGATGCCGGTCGTCGAGCCCTATGCGATCAGCGAATCGCTTTCGACCGCCGGCAAAATCAACATGAACTACCAGATGCTGCCCTTCACGCACATCCGCCGGGCCACCGCCCTGCATGCGCTGATGAAGGGGGAGGTGTTCGCCGCACTGCCCAACACTGCCTACAACAATTCCAAGGATGTGCGCAACGGCTGGGGTGTCAACGGCACCACGGCACCGGTCATGCGCAACGAAACGAATTCGAACGCCTACTGGCACAGGACCATCGCCATCGACCGCTTCAAGCCCCTGAGCGGTGCCGACAATCGCTGGTGGGAAATCGCCGCCGGCCAGCGTGTCCAGGCCACCCTTCGCCAGTTTGAGGAGCGCTTCAACTTTGGCCGTGGCCCCACCGCCTCGAGCACGCCGTCCAACATGCGTTCCGGACTGTTCCGCTCCGCCTCGCAAATCTGCGAGATGCACCTCATTCCCAATCCGGTGCCCGGCAGTGCATCCACCAATCTGAGTGCCACGGACGTCGCCAGCATCGACAACCGCGACAGTGCCATGGCGAATTTCTGGGCGGAACACTGCTCGACCGGTGACAATACCCGGGAACGCCCCTATTCCAATCTCTATGCCCGTTTGACGACGCGCTCGAACACCTTCCGCGTCCACGTTCGCGCCCAGGCCATCCGCAAGTCGTTGCGTTCGGTTGAGCCGGGGGTTTTTGACCCGAATCGCGACCTGATGACCGGCGAGTTCCGCGGTTCCTTCCTCATTGAGCGATACATCGACCAGGGCGACCTGCAGCGCGCCGGATCCAAGGTGGATTACGCCACCGCAGCCGATCCCTTCACGCTGGATCCGCTCGAGAATTTCTATCGCTTCCGCGTCCTTGAATCCAAGCGGTTCGCCCCCTGATCGCCTCTTCACAAGCCATGAACGTTCCTCTCCTCCCGATGGCAGGTCGCCCGCATCGCCGCGCGGCCCGCGCCTTCACCCTGGTGGAAATCCTTGTCTCGCTCGGGGTGCTGGCCATCCTGCTGCTGATCAGTGCCGAGGTCATCGGCACGGTGCAGACCACGTGGTCGAACACGAACGCGCGCGTCAGCCAGTTTCGTGAGGCCCGAACTGCCTTCGACATCATCACGCGCAACCTGAGCCAGGCGTCGCTCAACACCTATCTGGATTACGACAACAACTACCTCAGCCAGGACGATACGGCGGGCGTCTCGCCGATCGCGCCCACCCGCTACCAGCGCAAGTCCGACCTGCGCTTTGTCAGCGGCAAGGCGTCGACCCTGGTGCCCTCCGGCGGGGGTGCCGGCATTCTGCCCGGGCATGCCGTTTTCTTCCAGGCTCCGCTCGGCGTCGCCCATGACCCCGCCTTTGCCGGCCTGGATCGCCTGTTGTGCGGCCGCGGCTACTTTGTCCAGTTCACTTCGGACGAGTTCTTCCGTCCCGAATTCATCGCCTCGGGCAGTCTGCGCTTTCGTTACCGCCTGATGGAGTATTCCCCGCCTGCCGAGCAAAACCTGATCTACACCGATCCCACGGTGAAGGCCGCCTGGATGGCCAAGGCGGGTGTGCCGCTCCAGACCAATGAGACCTCGGTCGACCGCAGCCTCACCCGGCCTGTCGCCGACAACATTGTCGCCCTCGTCATTTCACCCATGGTGGACCTTTCCGCCACCGGCGCCACCGCTGGCTCTGGTTCAAGGTCTTCAACCCTGATCGCCGAAAATTTTGAATACGACTCCGAGCAATTGACTTTGGCCAACCAACTGGGCCTTGGACAGCAGGGCACCCAATACCTGCTGCCGCCGCTGGTTCGGGTCGTGCTGGTGGCGATTGACGAAACTTCCGCTGAACGCCTTTCCCAGACGTCCGGAAGCCCGAGCACGGCACCCTTTGGCACGCAGATCAGCGATCTCATCACCAGCCGGCCGGCCTCCCAGCTCAACCAGACGCTTGACGACATCGGCAAGATCCTGCGCGAGCAGTATCGTGTCAATTACCGCATTTTCTCCGCCACGGTGTCGCTGCGCGGCGCCAAGTGGAGCACCTGACCTTCTTCTCCCAACCGCCACGCACCCCGGCTGCAGCACCCCATGAGCTTTCCTCAACGCAGACACAACCGTGCCTTCACGCTGATCGAGATGATCTCCGTGATTGGCATCATTGCCCTCCTGGTCGCGCTGGTCACACCGACCCTCCTCGACGTCATTCGCTCGACCCGGCTCAGTGCTTCGGGGGACTCCCTGGTCAACCGTCTCAGTCTGGCCCAGCAGAGTGCCGTTTCGATGGGCTCCGAGGTGGAAATGCGCTTTTACCGTTACACCAACAGCAGTGCGGAGCGCCCCGGTGAGGAACTGTTTTACGCCTATCAGGTCGTGCACAGTCCCCAGGCCGGGGTAGAGCGTGCCCTCTCCGAGGTCTACTACCTGGAGTCGGGGATCATCCTGTCCCGCCTTGAACAGCTTTCGCCCCTGCTGCAGACGGTCAACGGCCAGCGTCCGAATGCCGACGGCAACTACCTTTTCAAGCCACCCGGCAATGCCCAGCCCGACAACGTCAGCTACGCGGCCATGCGCTTTTTTGCCGATGGATCCATGCGCATGCTCACCAGTTCCAGTGCCACCACCGGTGACCTGGATTCCCGTGCCCGTGCCTACACCGTTCCCACCTTCAACAAGAGTTACCTGACCATCATCGAGAGCAAGGACGCCCAAAGCGCCCAGCCGCGGAATTTCTTCTGCGTCCAAATCGACGCCTACACGGGCAAGACCCGTGTCTACCGCCCCTAAAAGCGTGGTTCCGGCCTCACTTTCCGCATGACAGGCGGCAAAGTGCCGCTTCAATGGCACATGGGCGACACTCCATCCCTAGCACTCAGTTTTGACGACGTTCTTCTGCTCCCCGGGCTCAGCGGGGTTTTGCCGGGAGACGTCGAAATCGGCACTTCCTTTGGCGGCAGCATCCGTCTGAACATACCGGTGCTATCCTCGGCCATGGACACGGTCACCGAGGCGGAACTGGCGATCGCCCTGGCCCGCGAGGGTGGCATGGGAGTGATCCACCGCAATTGTCCGATCGATCACCAGGCCGAGCAGGTGGCCCGGGTGAAGCGTTCGGAAAACACCGTGATCCAGAACCCGCACACGGTCAGTCCGGAAACCACCCTCGGTGAACTGCAGCACCTCATGCACGTCAAGGGGGTCAGCGGTTTCCCGGTGATCGATCCCTCCGGTCGCCTGGTTGGCATGGTCACCAGTCGTGACATGTGGTATATTGATGATGAGCAGACTCCGGTCTCGGCCATGATGACGCCGCTCGACAAGCTCGCCACCGGCACGGCCAGCACCAGCTACGAGGAGGCGTTGAAAATTCTCTACACCCACCGCATCGAGAAGCTGCCGCTGGTCGACGCCAATGGTCGACTGGCGGGACTCATCACCAAGCAGGACGTGGTGAAGCGCCAGACCTTCACCAATGCCGCCAAGGATGCCAATGGCCAGTTGCGCGTCGGCGCCGCCGTGGGTGTCGGCGAGGACTGTGTCGAACGCGGGGTCGCCCTGGCCGCCGCCGGCGCGGACGCCCTTTTCATCGACGCGGCCACCGGTCACACCACGCGTGTCGCGGAAGTGGTCAGCCGCCTGCGCGCGCGCCTCGGCGACAGCCTGCCGGTGGTTGCCGGCAACGTGGTCACGGCCGACGGCGCCCTGCACCTTGTTGAGGCTGGTGCCTCGGCCGTCAAG
Source organism: Prosthecobacter sp. (assembly GCA_030827515.1). Taxonomy (GTDB): domain Bacteria; phylum Verrucomicrobiota; class Verrucomicrobiia; order Verrucomicrobiales; family Verrucomicrobiaceae; genus Prosthecobacter. The sequence continues at coordinate 9,925 of JAUREI010000002.1, forward strand.
GTGGGCGTCGGCCCGGGTTCAATCTGCACGACGCGTGTCATTTCCGGCGTTGGCATGGCCCAGTTCAGCGCCGTCACCGAGGTCGCCTCCGTCTGCCGCGAGCGCGGGGTCAGCGTCATTGCCGACGGTGGCATCCGCTATTCGGGTGACATCGTCAAGGCCATCGCCGGCGGTGCCGACTGTGTCATGCTCGGTTCGTTGCTGGCTGGCACCTCGGAAAGCCCGGGCAACATGGTCAAGTGGCAGGGCCGCACCTTCAAGGAGTACCGCGGCATGGGCAGCCTCAAGGCCATGCGCAAGGGAGCGGGTGACCGCTACGGCCAGAATTCCTCCGGCAAGCTCGTGCCCGAGGGGGTCGAGGCCAGGGTCCCCTACAAGGGGCCGCTCGCCGACGTGGTCTTCCAGCTCATGGGTGGCCTGCGCTCCGGCATGGGCTATGTCGGAGCCGGCACGCTGGAGGAGTTGCGCGCCAAGGCACGATTCGTCCGCATCACCGCCGGCGGCCTCAAGGAGAGCCACCCGCATGATGTCGTCATCACCGAAGAGCCGGTGAACTACGAGCCTTCCTGAAGCTCGGCGCGCCGATCACCGGCACGCCTTCGCAACCGATTCCCCCCCATGACCGAAAACGAAGTCGCCGTTCTTGATTACGGCTCCCAGTACAGCCAGCTCATCGTCCGCCGCGTTCGCGAGCTGGGTTTTGCCTCGCACCTCTATGCACCGGCGGCTCTCGCTGAGTTGGAGAAGCCGGGCGCCATCATTCTTTCGGGCGGGCCGCGCAGCACGTCCGAGGCGGATGCCCCGGACGTGGATTTCGACCGGCTCATGGCCCATGGCGTGCCCGTGCTCGGTGTCTGTTACGGCATGCAGTTGCTCAACATCAAGCACGGCGGCACGGTCAAGCCCGGGGTCACCCGCGAGTATGGCCCGGCCAAGCTCGTAGTCACCGACCACGAGGACCTCTTCCAGGGAGTCTCCCACGAGTCCCAGGTCTGGATGAGCCACAGTGACACCTGCGCGAACCTGGCCGACACGACGAAGGTCATCGCCACGAATGAGGACGCGGTTCCGGTGGCCCTGAAATGGTCGGACCGCTGCTGGGGCATCCAGTTCCATCCGGAAGTCACCCATTCGCATGAGGGAACGACCATCCTGCGCAATTTCCTTACGCTCAGCGGTGCCCGGCTTGCCAAGTTCGACATCCAGGCCTTCAAGGCGCAGATGCTCGATCGCATCCGTGACGAGGTGGGCGGACGCGAGGTCATTTGCGGCGTTTCCGGCGGGGTGGACAGCACCGTCCTCGCGGTCCTGCTGCACAAGGCCGGGGTGAAGGTGCGCTGCATTTTCATCGACACCGGCCTGATGCGCCTCAATGAGGCGCGCGAGGTGAACGAACTCTTCGCCGAGGTTGGCGTGCCCATCGAGCAGGTCGACGCGAGCGAGACGTTCCTCGGGGCACTCAAGGGGGTGACGGATCCCGAGCAGAAGCGCCGCATCATCGGCACGCTGTTTGTCGACGAATTCTGGAAAGTGGCCGACAACGTCGAACTGCTCGCCCAGGGCACGCTCTATCCCGACGTCATCGAAAGCGCCACCAGCGGCTCGATCGCCAGCAAGATCAAGACCCACCACAACCGGGTCGATCGCATCATGGAGCTCAAGGAGCAGGGCAAGGTGCTGGAACCTCTCGCCGAGCTGTTCAAGGACGAGGTGCGCGCCCTCGGTGCCAGCCTGGGCATTCCCCACCGGGCGCTCTGGCGGCATCCGTTCCCCGGCCCGGGCCTGGCCGTGCGCATCCCCGGCGAAATCACCCCCGAGCGCGTTGCCATCACCCAGCAGGCCGATGCCATTTTCATCAACGAGTTGCGCCGCAGCGGCTGGTACGAACAGGTCTGGCAGGCCTATGCCGCGCTGCTGCCGGTGAAGACCGTCGGCGTCAAGGGCGACGAGCGCAGCTATGAACAGGCCATTTCGCTTCGTGCGGTGATCAGCGAGGATGCCATGACTGCTGACTGGGTCGAACTGCCCTACGGCGTTCTGCGCAACGCCTCCAACCGGATCCTCAACGGCGTCAAGGGCGTCAACCGCGTGCTCTACGACATCAGCACCAAGCCCCCGGCGAGTATCGAATGGGAGTGATCCCATTCGGGCGGGGGCCGGCAAACAAGGCGTGTCCCCGCACCGGCTGAGGCCCGTGAGCCGCCCGGGCCGCCGGCGGAACGGATTCGCCTTGTCGCGCAACGCCGCTTGCACCCGTCGCAGGGCGGGCAATCATGCGCCATGCCCATCCCCCAGCCCGTTGTTCCCGTCACTGAGGAGCACTTCATCAACCGCGAACTGAGTTGGCTGGCATTCAACGAGCGTGTGCTGGACGAGGCGGCGCGGCGGGACCTGCCGGTGCTGGAACGTCTCAAGTTCCTGGCGATCACCGCGTCCAATCTTGACGAATTTTTCATGGTGCGGGTGGGTGCCCTGCAGTTGATGCGGGAGCAGGGGCGCCGCGCCAAGGATGCAGCCGGCCTGACGCCGACCCAGCAGTGGGAGCAGATCCAGCAGCGGGCGGGGGCTTTCGTTGCGCGGCAGTATGAGATTTTGGAGACCCAGCTACGGCCCTTGCTCGAGGAGCGCGGCATTCGGCGCCTCCGGGCCGACGGTCTCAGTGCGGCTCAGCGGGCCCACCTGGAGGACTACTTCATGGAGCACGTGTTTCCGTTGCTGTCGCCGGTGGCCTTGGATGACGATGCCGCCCGCGTCACGGTGCCGGCGCTGCAGATCGCCCTGCTGTGCTCCGTGGTGTCGGAGCAGGACGGACAGCGGTCGCGCCGGCGCGTGTTGTTCACACTGCCATCCAACCTGCCCCGTCATGTGCCCGTCCCTGACCTTGAGGCGGCGGCGCATGCCTACGTCAACCTCGAGGATCTGCTTGAGCTGTTCTTGCCGCGTTATTTCCCGTCGGAAAAGGTGGCCGCCAGCGCGCGCTTCCGCCTCAGCCGCAACTCTGACATCGCCGTGGATGACGAGAGTTCCTCGGATCTCGCCAGTGAAATGGAGGACGTCCTGGAGGCCCGCCTGCAGAGCCCGACCATCCGCCTTGAAATCGAGGCGGGCGCCCCCCGGGATTTGGTCAAGGCCGTGCGCGACCTTTGCGGAGCGCGCACCGCCCAGGTGTACACTGTGCCCGGCGAACTCGACCTGCGTGCCGGCTTTCAAATCGCCAGCCTGTCCGGGTTCGACGATCTCAAGGTTGAGCCCTGGGACAGCCAGCCATCGCCGCTCATCGTTCCGGGAGAGAGCATTTTTGATGCCATCCGTCGTGGGGACATCCTGCTGCATCATCCCTATGAATCGTTCGATCCGGTGCTGCAACTCGTCGAGGAGGCAGCCACGGACGGGAACGTCATTGCCATCAAGCAGATACTATACCGGACGGCCCGCAACAGCCGCATCATCAGTGCGCTGATCCGCGCCGCCCAGGCCGGCAAACACGTCACGGTGCTGGTCGAGCTGAAGGCGCGCTTTGACGAGGCGCGCAACCTGGAGCGCGCGGAGGAACTGCTCAACGCCGGCGCGCAGATCATCTATGGGGTGCGCGGCCTCAAGACCCACGCCAAAATCTGCCTGGTCATGCGCCGCGAAGCCGGGCGACTGATTCGCTACATGCACTTTGGCACCGGCAACTACAACGAGGCCACCGCCCGCCTTTACACCGACGTCAGCCTGCTCACCGCGCGGCCTGAGTTTGGCGCTGATGCCTCGGCCTTTTTCAACACGGTCACCGGCCGCTCACGCTTTGTCCACTTCGAGCGCATTTCCATGGCGCCCTTCGGCCTGCGCGAGCGCCTGCTGTCGCTTATCCGCAGCGAGACCGAGCGGGCCCGTCAGGGCGAGGACGCCGCGATCTGGCTGAAGATGAATGCGCTTGAGGACCGGCGCATGATCGAGGCGCTGTACGAGGCCTCCCAGGCCGGAGTGCAGGTGCGCCTCAACATCCGCGGCATCTGCTGTCTGCGCCCGGGGGTACGCGGAGTCAGCGACAACATCTCGGTGGTCAGCATCATTGACCGCTATCTGGAGCATGCCCGCATCTACTGGTTCCGCCAAGGCGGACGTCCGGCCATTTTCATCTCCAGCGCCGACTTCATGAACCGCAACTTGTCCAAGCGGGTCGAGTTGCTCGTGCCGGTCGAGGACAAGGAGGCGAAGAAGCGTCTCACGCACCTTCTGGAAACGCATTTTGCCGACACCTCCCGGGGGCGCATCCTTCGACTGGATGGTTCCTGGGTGCTGCCGGCGACGCCGGCCGGCAAGGAGCAGAGTTCTCAGGCGGTCTTTGCCCGCCAGGCGTCCCAGCGCGCACGGGCGCGCGGGCAGTCGCCCGACGTGCTGGTGCCGCACGTGCCAAAGTCCTGACGGCGGGAAACCTGTTCAGAAGTGGGGGGCCGAGACGGTGCCCTCCTCGATTTCCAGCTTCTTGCGGCGCAGGATGGCGTCGGCAATGTCGAGCACCATCTCTTCCAGCAGCAGGCGCAGGTGGCTGCCCTGCCGGTAGTCGGCTGGCGCGATGTGCTTGACGCGGTCGGCGAGGGCGGAGAGCTGGTAGCACTTGCGGAAGCTGGCCCGACTGGACTCGTCCGGATTGTAAACCGCGATGGCGTGGCCGCCGTAGCGCTTCATTAGCGTGAAGCACGGAACATCGGTGGGGCCGTCGCCGATGTAGATCATGTTGTGAAACGGGATCGGGCGCAGTTCCGGATCCATGTGGTCGTTGACGTCCTCGTGCGGCTCCAGCATGCCCTTGTTGATGCGGAACAGGTACTGGGTCTTGGTCGTGTGGCTGATGACCCGCTTGGGGAAGCTGATGCGTCCCTCGGCATCGACACCAAATTCACAGCCGAACAGGCGCTTGACCTGGGGCGCCAGCGAGCTGCCCTCGAGCAGAGCCTTCAGCCCCGAGGAGACGATGTAATGCTCGATGCGGATGCCGAGCGACCGGTGCTGGTCGCTCAGCACCTGATGCAGTTCGCCAAACACCTCGGGCACGCCCTTGTAGTAGCGCAGCTTGGCGCCCAGGGCTCGAAGATCGTCGTTGGTGGGGCGGTCCATGCCCAGGCAGTCTAGCAGGCACTTGAGGTAGGCGAGTTCACCGTCGTAGCCCTCGCTGTCGACCATTTGGCGGCTCTTTTTCCAGAATTGTCCCGGGTGGATGCCGAAATGCGGGAACAGCGTCTCGTCCTGCATGTAGGTCGGACTCAGCGTCTGATCGTAGTCGTAAATGATGCCGATGGTGGTTTGCAGGGCGGCCATTCCACAATTAAGGCGCGGAAGCCGGCCTCGGCAAGCCCAGGAGGTCGGCCAGAGCCGAGTCCAGGTCGGGAAAGGCGAAACGGTAACCGGCGGCAAGCGCCACTCCCGGCGTGGCACGCTGGCCGGTGAGCAGCATCTCCTCCGCCAGACCGCGCAGCAGCAGGCGCAACGCAAAGGCGGGTGCATGGCAAAACGCCGGGCGGTGCAGCGCCAAAGCCAGCATGCGCGTGAATTCCGAGTTCGTGACCGGTTCTGGCGCAGACAGGTTGAGTGGTCCCCGCACCGCCTCGGTGTCGATGGCAAAGCGGATCAGCCTGGCGGCATCCTCAACATGGATCCAGGACTGCCACTGGCGCCCGTTGCCGAGCCGTCCGCCGAGACCGAGGCCAAAGACCCGCCGCAGCAGCGGCAGGGCGCCGCCGTCTGCCCCCAGCACCATGCCGGTGCGCAGCAGCACCACCCGCAGGCCAAGGGCTTCAGCGCCGCGCGCCGCGGCCTCCCAGCGTCCGCACAGTTCCGCCAGAAAACCTCCGCCCTGAGGGGAAGTTTCGTCAATCTTGCCATCGCCGCCGTCGCCGTAGTAACCGGCGCCCGACGCACAAACCAGGACCCCGGGCCGGTTCTCAGGTCGCCAGGTCGCCAGATGTCGAACCAGCGCCTCGGTGAAATCCACCCGGCTTTTCCAGATGCGCTCACGCTTTGAGGGGGTCCACAGCCCCATCAGGGATTCACCGGACAGATGGACGAGGGCGTCGAGGCGTGTTTCCGGCAGGGCATGGGGCGCTTCAGGCGGCTGGCGCAGCATCTCGGCGGCCCGTGCGGGGGATCTGGTGCCGCGTGTGTAGGCCACGACCTCGCCCGGACGGCAGGCGACACGAGCAAAATGTCCGCCAATGAATCCGGTCGCTCCTGTCAGGCCGATGCGCATGAACGGGTTACGCCCGCGGTGCGCGTGGCGTTGCGGCCTTTAAGGATTCCGCCACCAGTCGGAGGGCTTTTCCCAGGAGGCACTCCGCGTTTCCCGGCCATGGTCGTCGCGCAACAGGGTGTCGGCATCGGTTTCCGCCAACTCCTTGAGCAACTGCTCGTGCGGCCGCGGTCGTGTCGTTCGCCGCCAGATGTGCCAGGCGGCGGTGGCCAGGCAGCCGATGAGAAAAAATAGGGTGCAGAGGGTGAAGAGGACGAACCAGTCCATGGCCGCGGTGTCCACGGCGTGAGCACCGGCTTGAGGGCGCTGCAGGAACACGGCAAACGCGGTCGGCATGGCTTGGATCAGTCGAAGACCAGGCGCATCGGGATCATGCTCGAGTGCGAGAAGCCATTGTGGGCGAAGAAGGCCTGTGACTCGGCGCTGATCTTGTCGGTCAGCAGGGTGATGCGGCGGAAGTTTTTCTCGCGGGCAAAGTCGATGGCATAACGCAGCAGCTGCGTGCCGTATCCCTGCCGGCGGTGCTGGGGGTGAATGATGACATCCTCCATGAGGATGACAAGGCCGCCCTCGGCCGTGCTGATGGTGAACAGGAGGTTGACCATGCCGATGACCTGGTGGTCGGTGCGCAGCACGAAAATGCGGCCGCGGTTGGGTTGCTCAAGGATGAGTCGCAGACCGTGTTCCTGCTTGGTCTTGTCAGGGCGGAAGTCGGCTTCGACGCTGAACAGCGCCACCAGCAGTTCCACCAGCTGTGGCAGGTCTTCGATGGTGGCGGGCTCGATCCGCGGGGCGGTACTGACTTTCGGCATCAACTCCAATGTAGCCTGCGGCGTGCCAAAGGCAATGCCGGGAATCCCGGCGCAACCGACAGGCCCTGCACGGGTTCCAGAGGAAGAACACCCGCCAATGAAACGTTTTTTTGCCTTTGCCCTTCTGCCCTCTGTCGCCTGGGCTGCGGAATCGGCTGCCGACAGTCATGCCGGCATTCCCGCCGACCAACTCGCCTTCTTTGAGAAGCATGTCCGTCCGGTGCTGGTGGAACATTGCTACTCCTGCCACTCCGCCGAGGCGGAGAAGGTCAAGGGCGGCCTGACTCTGGACACCCGACAGGGTCTGCAGCTCGGCGGTGAATCCGGTCACCCCGGGGTGACGCCAGGACGGCCCGACCTGAGTACTCTGCATGAGGCGGTCACCTGGGCCAATCCGGACATGCAGATGCCGCCGAAGGAAAAGCTGTCCCAGGAGGCGGTTGCCAGCCTGAAAAAGTGGATCGAAATGGGCGCGCCGGACCCGCGTGAGCAGTTGGTGCCAAACCCGGCCGGCGGCCGGCGAGTCATCGACATGGAGGCAGGCCGGAAACACTGGGCCTTTCAAAAGCCGGTCAACACCGAGGCACCGGAGGTCAAGAAGGCTGGATGGGCGAAGACCGACATCGACCGTTTCATCCTCGCGGGACTGGAGGCAAAGGGCCTCAAGCCGGCGCAGGACGCGGATCGTCGGACCCTGATCAGACGCATCGCCTTCGACCTTACCGGCCTGCCCCCCACTCCCGATGAGGTGCGCGCCTTTGTCGGGGATGAATCGCAGCAGGCTTTGGAGCGTGTGATCGACCAGTACCTCGATTCGCCGCGCTTCGGGGAACGCTGGGCCCGGCACTGGCTCGACGTCGCACGCTACGCCGAGAGCAGCGGCAAGGAGACCAACATCCTGTATCCGCATGCCTGGCGCTATCGCGACTGGGTGATCGATGCCTTCAACAAGGACAAACCCTACGATGCCTTTCTCAAGGAGCAGCTTGCCGGCGACCTGCTGGCTTATGAGAACAAGCACGACCAGGCGGAAAAAATCGTCGCCACGGGTTTTCTCGCCATTGGTGCCAAGGGACACAACAATCGTGACCGCCGCCAGTTCGCGATGGACCTGGTGGATGAACAGATCGACGCCGTGTCGCAGTCGATGCTGGGTCTGACCCTTGCCTGCGCGCGCTGCCACGACCACAAGTTTGATCCGGTCACCCAGCGCGACTACTACGCGCTCGCGGGCATCTTCCTGAGCAGCGAGACCCTGTATGGAACCTACGAACAGCAGCAGAACGGAAACCCAAGCTCACTCATTGAGCTGAACCCCGCCGCCGGCCAGGTGGCCGGGTTGGCGCCGATTTCCCCCGCCGAATTGGCCGAACTTCAGCGCCGGCTGAAGGAGGCCAACGAAGCGGCGGAGGCGCAGCAGCGCGAGGTGATCGCCCAGCGCAGTGCGAGCAACCCCGTGGTCAATTTCCTGCGCGTGCGCCAGGCCCGCGATCGCGCCACGGCGGTTCAGGCCGACCTCGACCTGTTCCGCGAGGATGGCGCGCCGCGCGCGCTGGCGATGGGGGTGCTTGACCGCGACCGTCCCATCAATGCACCGGTGCTGGTGCGCGGTGACCTCAAGCAGCCCTCCGATGTCGTGCCGCGCGGCCTGGTCGAGGTACTCTGTGAGAAAGGCGAGCCCTTGAGCATCGCCGAGGGCAGCGGCCGTCTTGATCTGGCGTACTGGGTTGCCTCGGAGGACAACCCGCTGACGGCGCGCGTGCTGGTCAACCGGGTCTGGCTCAAGCTGATGGGGCAGGGGATCGTGCCGACACCGGACAACTTCGGCTTCATGGGTCAGTCGCCGACGCATCCGGAACTGCTCGATCACCTGGCCGTCCGCTTCATGGAGGATGGCTGGTCGGTGAAGAGGCTGATTCGTTCGATCCTGATGAGTCGCGTTTATCAACTCGGCTCCGGACATGATCCGGCGAACCATGCCGTCGATCCCGACAACACCTGGCGCTGGCGGATGACCCCGCGGCGTCTCGAGGCCGAGGTCATCCGAGATGCCATGCTGGCCGTGGCGGGCGAACTGGATCTGTATCCTCCGGATGGCTCGCCGGTGGCCCGTGCCGGGGAGGGGCGCGAGGGCCTGATCAACCTGGCACGCGAGCTCGCGAGTCGTCCCAACAACCATCGCAGCATCCACATGCCCATCGTGCGTGACCAAATCCCCGAGTTTCTCAACGTCTTTGATTTTCCCGATGCCAGCCTTGTCAGCGGCGAGCGCGACAGCACGAACGTGCCCGGGCAGAGCCTGTTTTTGATGAACAGCCCGCAGGTGCTGGCGCTGGCCGACGCCTTTGCGCGGCGCCTTGCGGCCTACGAGGGCGATGGTCCCGAGCGCTTGGCCCATGCCTATGAGCTTGTCTTTGCCCGTCCGCCGAATGCGCGGGAGGCCGAGGCGATTCGCCGCTTCTGGCAGGAATTTCCGCGCCTGGCCGCCGCCGGTCGAAACACCGTGCAGGCTCAGGAGCAGGCACGTAACGCCGCCTTCTCCGCCTTTTGCCAGAGCCTCTTCGCCAGCGCAGAATTTCGCTACCTCAACTGAACCGTCACTGAGAACCATGAATCCCTCATCCGCGTTCCACGCTTCGCAATCCCGCCGGTCCTTCCTTCGGACGACCTCCAACGGTTTTGGCTGGCTGGCCTTTTCGGCACTGGCCCATCGGCAGAGTCTGCAGGCCGGATCCGTGCTGGCACCGAAGCAGCCGCATCATGCCGCCCGTGCCAAGCGCGTCATCTTCCTGTGCATGCAGGGCGGCCCCTCGCATGTCGACCTGTTTGACTACAAGCCCCGGCTTGCCGAGGCGGCCGGCAAGAGCGCACCGGCGGCGGCCGGCCGGTATGGCCGGGCCAATCTGATGGCCTCGCCTTGGAAGTTTCGTCAGCACGGCCGCAGCGGCCTGTGGATTTCCGACCTGCTGCCGAATCTGGCCAGGCACGCGGACGATCTTTGCCTGCTGAACTCGATGGCCACCGATCTGCCGGCGCACCCGCAGGCCTTCACGCAGTTGCACACCGGCAGCACCCAGTTTGTCAGACCTTCGCTCGGTGCCTGGACGCTGTATGGCCTGGGCACTCAGAACGAGAATCTGCCCGGCTTCGTCACCATCAATCCGCCGGGCAATGCCACCCGCACTTATGGCAGCGCCTTTCTGCCGGCGATCTATCAGGGTGCCAAGGTGGGGGGTAACGTGCCGCCCGGCCTGCCGCCGCAGTTCGCCGCCCGTTTCGGCCGCGGCGTCGGCGAGGCCAGCATGGCCAACATCAAAAACGAGCGTCACAGCACCGGTGCCCAGCGCGCCCAGCTCGATCTCGTACAGGCGCTCAACCACGACCGCCTGGAGCGTGACGGGGGTTCCAACCCCGAGGTTGAGGGCGTCATCGAGTCCTACGAGCTGGCGTTTCGCATGCAGGCCGAGGTTCCCAAGGTTCTCAACCTTGACAGCGAAAGCGCCGAAACCCGAGAACTCTACGGCATTGGTGGGGAGGCAACGGACAATTTTGGCCGCCAGTGCCTGATGGCACGCAAGCTGGTGGAGGCCGGCGTTCGGTTTGTGGAGATCAGCCTCGGCAACTGGGACCATCACTTCAATCTCAAGGCCAGTATGGAGCGGATGAGCGGGCAGATGGACAAGCCCATTGCCGGCCTGCTTCAGGACCTCAAGCAGCGCGGCCTGCTTCAGGACACCCTGGTCATCTGGGGAGGCGAGTTCGGTCGTACCCCGCACAGTCAGGGCGAGGATGGGCGTGACCACAACAACAAGGGGTTCACCCTGTGGATGGCCGGCGGCGGCGTGAAGGGGGGCATGACCCACGGCAGCACCGACGAACTCGGCTATGAGGCGGTCGACAAGCGCATGCACATCCACGACTGGCACGCCACGGTTTTGCACCTGCTTGGACTCGACCACGAAAAGCTGACTTACCGGTATGCAGGCCGTGATTTCCGCCTCACCGACGTCTATGGCAGCGTCGCGGCCGAGATTGTGGCCTGAGGTTTCAGGCGGGAGGCAACCAGTTGGCGAGGTCGTAGAGTTTGGGGTCGCGTTGTGGTCCCCGGGCCAGGCGGGCAAGGCGTTTCACCTCGGCAAACAGCAGGTCATCGCCCTCGGCGCCCTCGCCAAGATCGGCCTCCAGCTTTTCCGGGTCCTCACCTGCTTCCAGGCGCCGCACGGCTTCACGCAGCATTGGCGGGGCCTTGTCACCCATGGCATCTGTCAGTCGGCGCAGGCAGTGGCCGAGCCGGCGCGGGTCGGGGTGTTCCTCGTCCAGACCGTCGATTTCCCCGGCCAGCCCCTCCATGAGGGATTCCATGCCGGCTTCGTTCATGTCGGCAAAGGGATCGCCCTCCTCCTTGGCGTTGCCGAGAACGGCAAACCGGCTGACCTGCTTGTCCATCCGGTAGCCGGCATTGTCCGGGCAAAGGGGGACGCATCCACTCTGCGCCGGGCTGCGCGCGAGGAACTGGTACACCTTGTGGTTGTCCGGACAGTAGAACTCGTAAATGGGCATGACGAAGGCTCGCCACCAGTTTATGCCCGCTGGCCGGTCGATGCAACGGGCGCCGCTTTGCCGCCTTGCCGGCCGCGCGTTTCGGGTTAACGAATGGGGTTCCATGACCCGACTCCTGCTGCTGCTCAGCCTGCCCCTCTATCTCGTCGACCAGGCGACCAAGCTTTGGATCGTGCAAAACTTCCGGCTGCATCAGGACATGCGCGAGATCCTGCCCGGCGTGTTTTGGCTGCATCACACCGCCAACACTGGGGTTGCCTTCGGCATGTTCAACGGCACCGAATACGCGAATTACGCTTTTGGCGCCATCTCGCTCGGCGCTCTTGCCCTGCTCGCCTGGCTGCATCGCAGGGGTGCATTCCCGGGTTGGGTGAGCCGCGTGGCGGTTGCCCTGCTCGTTGCCGGAATCCTGGGCAATCTCACCGATCGACTGCAGCACGGCTACGTGGTGGATTTTCTGCTCTTCGACTTCGGTTTCCCGCCTTTCAATCCCTGGCCCTCCTTCAACGTCGCCGACGCCTGTGTGGTGAGCGCCGCCGTTCTGCTGGCTCTGGCCTCCTTCACGGAGGCGCCAAAGTCGGCCCGCCCGCCTGTGGCATGATCGGCCTCAAAGCTCGATTTTCAACGGTGGCGGTGGCTTCAGCCTGACGGCGGGCTGCTCGGCGGGGTCGGTGGTGTCCTCGCCCTCGACCGGCAAGGCGCGCAGGATCGGACTGCCATCATCGTTGACCGGACGCGCGCGCAGGACGGGTTGGAAGGCGTTGTAGGGGTCCGCCCCGACCAGAATCGGGTCGCGCACATGCACCGGTTCGACGTTCGCGTATTTGCCGGTGTCGGCGACCATCAGCGGGTCATTGCCAAGGGTCAGGGACTGGTGGAAGGCGGCCAGTTCGGCGGGCAAGCCCTCGCCAGTGTGCAGGCTGCAGGTGGCATTGAAGAGGGTGCCTGGGCGCACGAACTCGGTGTAGGTGCTGCGCACGGAGCGTTCAACGCCATCGGCACCGCGAACTTTTTCATAGCAGAAGTCGGTCGCGCGCAAGCCGCTCTTCCGGCAGATCTCCAGGCGTTCGGCCGATTCCGGCGGCGTGAATTCCTGCGGTGTCCGGGCTTTGGCGGCGGCGTTGATGATGTCTGTCCAAATCGGCAGGGCGATCTGGTTGGAGAAGGCCATGTCGTAGATTGTCTTCTGCTTGTCGAAGCCGGTCCAGACGCCGCAGGTGACACTGCTGGTGTAGCCGAAATACCAGAGGTCCTTGTACTCGTGATGCGTGCCGGTTTTGCCCGCGGCGGGGAAATCGCCGAGCCCATACTCGCTGTGGGCGAGAGCGCCGGTGCCGCGGTGCAGGGCTTCCTCCAGGCAGGTGTGGGTCTGCCAGGCGGCGATTTCGTCCATGGCGCGCGCGGGTTGCAGGTGGGCTTCCGGCAGTTGGAACACCGTGTGGTCGTCGGCGTCGTCGATGCGCTGGATGATGTGGGTGCGCGAGGGCCGGCGTCCGAGGGTGGGGAAGCAGGAGTAGGCCAGCACCATTTCGTCGAGGCGCGCCTCACTGGCACCGAGGAAGGTGGCGGGGCCGTCGCGCAGGGGTGATGCCACTCCGGCCCGCTTGACGAAGTCGCGAAATTCCGGGGTGATCAGGCCCTTGTCCAAGGCGACCTTTTCGCCAAGGCGGACGGTGGCGGAGTTGTGGGAAACCACCACGGCCTCGCGGGCACTGATGCTGCCGCGAGACCATTTCGGGTCAGGCACTTCCATGCCATACTCGCCAAGGATGCCGGTGAAACCGCCGATCATCACGCGGTCATTGCCGAGGGGTTCGTCGGCGAGGGGCGACATGGGGAAGAAGTCCGGCCGGGTGAAGGACGAGGCATAAACGAAGGGAATGAAGGCAGTGCCGACCGGCCGCCGGGTGGCGTTGACGCGGTTGAACTGGCTGTCAATGAAGTCGCGCCCACCGACGAGGGCGAGCACGGCGCCATCGCTGTTATCGATGACGAGGGCGGCGGCCTGCAGATACTCGGGCAGCGGCCGCTTGGGGGCCTCGGCGCCGGCAGGCAGCTTGCGGGTGCTGGCCCGCCAGTCGCGCAGGATGGTCTTGAACTGACCGTGGGTCTGGTGGGCGTAGCCGGGGCGCTGCTCGATCTCGGCGAGGCGTTGTTTGACGGCGGCTTCGGCGGCTTGTTGCAGGTTGCGGTCGATGCTGGTGTAGATTTGGAAGCCACCGATGGCGGCGCGTTCCTCGCCAACGATGGCGACGACCTGGGAGCGGATCTCATCAAAGGCGTAACTGAGGCGCGGGTCGCTGCTCTGCGGAGCGGTGACGACAGGCCGCAGCTTGGCCTCTTCGGCTTCCGCCCTGCTGAGAAATCCTTCGGCCGCCATGCGGTCAAAGACGTAGTTGCGCTCCTTCAGGGCACGCTCGGGGTGGTCGAGTGGTTGGATGTTGTTCGGGCTTTTGATGAGCGAGGCCAGGGTGGCGGCCTCCTCAAGGGTCAGCTCCTTGGTATCCTTGTCAAAGTAGCCACGTGCCCCGGCCTGGATGCCGTAGAAGTTTTTGCCGAAGAAAATGCGGTTGAGGTAAAGCTCAAGAATCTCGGTCTTGCTGTACTGCCGTTCGATCCGCTGGGCGACGAAGGCCTCCATCAGCTTGCGCTTGTAGCTGCGCTCCATGAGACCAAAGGTCTGGCGGGCGAGTTGCTGGGTGATGGTGCTTGCCCCCTGGGTTGTGCGGCCGGCCTTGAGGTTTTCAATGACGGCGCGGACGAGGCCGATGTAGTCGACGCCATTGTGGCTGAAGAAGCGGCTGTCCTCCTGGGCAACCAAGGCGTCGACCATGTGCTGGGGCACATCCTGAATGGGCACTGGGGTGCGATTCAGCACGAAGATGCGCGAGAGTTCCTCGCCGTTCCGGTCATAGATGATGCTAGCGGACTCCAGCTTGCGCACTTCGGCAATGTCGTAGGTGTCGGCCTTCTCCTTGAGAGGCAGGACCACCATGACCCAGACTCCTAAGCCTGCGGCACCGCCGAGCAAGACAAGGGCGGCGAGGGCGCTGAACCAGGTGCGCCGGTAAAAGGGCTTTTTTCGGCGGATCAGCTCGCCACGCCAGTTTCTCAGGGGTTCCGGGTCGTTGCCAAACATTTGAGGTGGGCCTTGCTTCTAGGGAAGGCCATACTAATGCCGTTCCTGACCGCCTGCCAGCGCTTTCCCATGTCCAACTTTGCCAGCCATCTCCATGCCATCCTTGCCGATTCCCCGGCGGGGCGGCTGGATTTCGCCCGTGTCATGGACCTGGCGCTTTACCACCCGGAGCTCGGCTACTACGGGCCCGGGCCGAGAAGGATCGGCCGCAGTGGTGATTTCTTCACCGCGGTCAGTGTTGGCCCCCTCTACGGCCGGTTGCTGGCCGTCCTTGCGGGGCAGGTCCACCGGGAACTCGGTGAACCGGCGGATTTCCTGGTCATTGAGCAGGCCGCCCATGACGGCCAGCTCGCCGCCGATCTGCTCGAGGTCGGTGCCTTCAATCTCTGCTTGGTCGAGCCGAACCCGCGTTATGAGGTGGTCCAGCGCGAGCGTTTGGCGGCGCATGCCGGCCGGGTGCGTTGGGTGTCCCAACTCGCTGACCTGCCGGAGGTGCCGGCCCTGTTCGTCTGCAATGAGCTGCCCGACGCCATGCCGGTTCAGCTGCTGCGCTGGGTGCAGGGTGCCTGGCGGCAGCTTCTCGTGGAGATCAATCCGGCCGGAGGCTTTTGCCTGGTGCCAGCCGCCATCGAAGACCCCCGCCTCGCCGCCGAAGCGGAGCGGCTGCCCCGGGATCTCGCCGAGGGGCACACTCTGGAGGTTGGGTTGGCAGCCCTCGACTGGCTTCAGGCGCTGGCCCAGGCGCCGTTTTACGGGCGTGTCTGGGTGGCTGACTACGGCCTTGATGCCGAAGAGCGCCACGCTTCGCAGCGCGCTGCCGGCAGCCTGCGCCGCTACCGCGATCACCAATGCGACGAGCGGGTCCTCGAGGATCTGGGCGACTGCGACCTGACCGCCCATGTCGATTTCAGTCGCCTCCGCGAGCAGGCCACCGCCTGCGGATTCGCGGAACGGGGTTATGAACACCAGGGCCGCCGCCTCGGCCGTCTTGCGGTCGACTGGTTGCGCAGCCTGGAGGGACGTCCGCCCGATGCCGCCACCTCCGCCCTGCTGCGCCAGTATCAGAGCCTCACCCATCCCGCCTTCCTTGGCCGATCCTTCCGAGTGCTGGAACTCGACAAGCCGAAGCGGGCTGCGGCGACAGAATCGTGAATCCGGCGGGTCCGCTCAATCCGTGACCGGCCGGTCGTGGATGCCGAGGGCCTTTTCCAATTCCTGTTCGAGGTAGAGGGCCTGTTCGAGTTCCAGCCCGCCGAGAAGCTTGTGGCGCGATACGTCATCGGACAAGGTCCAGAGTTGCCAGCTGATGCGCATGCCGTTCTTGCTGCGGGCAACATGGCGTTTGGAGAAGATTTGGCAGATCTGGCCGCTGCCTGCGACGCCTTGTTCCTGCAGAGTCCGCCCATCCCGACCACTTTGTCGGCCTGGGACATTATCACCTCGTCACGGGCGAGCTGGATCCGATGGGCGATCTCGGCGGCGATTGCCCGGCCAACCTGCTGGAGTTTTGGCTGGGCACCGATCCCAACGGCATGGCGCTCAACGACGAGACGCGGCTGCCCTGGTTGAGGGTGGAGTCCGCGACGGCGGGAGGCTTTCAGGCGGTTTTTGAGTTCCATCAACCGGCGGCACGCACGGGGGTGGACTGGACCGTGCAGGCTTCAACCACACTGGTCGTGAATGACTGGCAGGATCTGACGCATGGTGTCGAAGGGGTCGCCATCGTGCGCGAGGGCGACCTCATCCGAGTCACCCTGCCACTCGCGAAGGACGAATCCCGCCGGTTCCTGCGTTTGCGGGTCATGCCGGCGGCACCGTGAACTCCGCCCTTACTTCCACCTCATGCAGCGGAACGGATGGTCGTCGATGAGGTTGGGGCGCACGCCGGTGAGGCGGTCGGCATGGTAAAACTGGACGCCGACGTAGGTGTAGACCGGGATTACGGCGGCCTGATCGCTGACAAGCCGGCGCTCGGCCTGCTGGAAGATCGCGTTGCGCCTGCCGGCATTGGCCTCGGCGGCGGCACGAATGAGGGCATCGTATTCGACATCGGCATAGCCGGTGCGGTTCTGGCCGTTGTCGCTCTGGAAGAGGTCAAGGAAGGTGCTGGGGTCATTGTAATCGCCGACCCAGCTGCTGCGGCAGAGGTCGTAGTCGAGTTCGCGCATCGATTTCAGCCAGACCTTTTGTTCCTGCTTCGCGAGGTTGACGGTGACTCCGAGATGCTTTTGCCACATGGCTTGCAATTCGACGGCGATGTTGCGTTCGACCGCCAGGGGCAGGTAGAGGTACTCGACGCGCGGAAAGCCTTTGCCGTCGGGAAAACCCGCCTCGGCAAGCAGGCGGCGGGCGGCGGCGGGATCGAAGTCGAGACCGGGTGGCGGTTGGTAATCCGCGCCCGTGCCGGGGGGCACCATGCCGGTTGCCGGATGCTCGCCAAGCTGGGTGATATTGTCGACGATCCGGCGCTTGTCGACCGCAAGGGCAAAGGCCTGGCGGACGCGCGGATCGGTGAAGGGAGGGCGCTTCGTGTTGATGCGGATGAACCAGGTGCCGAGAAAGGGGCCGGTGTGGAACCAGGGCTGCTCACGCAGCTTGCGGGTGAGAGTCGGAGGCACCATACCCTTGTCCATAAGCAAGTCGCACTGGCCGGTGTGAAAGGCGGCGAGGGCGCTGCCGGCATCCTGCACCGGGCGGATCTCGACGGTGGCCAGGCTGACATTGGCGGCATCCCAGTAGGCGGGGTTCTTGCGAAGTCGGATGCGGTCGTCAAGGCGCCAGTCCTCCAGCAGGTAAGCACCGTTGCCGACCAGGCGGCCGGGCTTGATCCAGGCGCCGCCGTGCTGCTCAATCGTGCGCAGCGGCACGGGCGTGAGCGTGAGGAAGGCGCAGAGGTCGATGAAGTAGGGCACCGGGTTTTCCAGTTCGACGACGAGGGTGCGGGCATCCGGGGCGTGCAGGCCGACGTGCTCGAATCCGGCGCCGCCTTCCGTGTAGGCGCGGGCACCGCGAATCACATGAAGCAGGCTGGCGTAGTCTGCACCGGTCTCGGGTGTCAGCGCGCGCCGCCAGGCGTTGAGGAAGTCCTGCGCCTCGACCGGAGTTCCATCGCTCCACGCGGTGCCGGCACGCATGTGGAAGGTGTAGGTCTTGCGATCGGCGGAAATGTCCCAGCGCTCGGCCATGCCAGGTTCTGCCCGACCGTGTTCATTGACCCGGCAGAGGCCCTCGAAAAGCGAGGAGGAGACACGCATCGAAACCTGATCGGTGGCGAGCGCAGGATCCAGCGTCTCCGGTTCGGCGCTTTGCAGGAACACCAGGTCGGGTCGCGGCCGCCGCTCCCCGCAGCTGGCAAGCAGCAGGAGGCCGAGGAGGAGGGCGGCGAGGCGGTGCATGGGGGTGGGGAGTGGGAGAGTGAGGAGGGGATGAGCCGGAACCTTCTAAACACGAAAAACCAAACACTCCTCATTCAACACTTTCAGCCTCCGCCAGACCTCACACGCGTCTGGCCTCGCGGCGCAGGGCGACGCCGGCGTCGGCACTTTGAAAGTGCGCGATGCCAACGGCGAGGGCGTCGGCGGCATCGGCGGGTGGGGTCTCACGCAGACGCAGCAGCGAACGAATCATGAAGGCGACCTGATCCTTCTGGGCGGCACCGCGACCGACGGCCGCCTGTTTCACCTCGCTGGGCGAGTATTCATAGATGGGCAGACCGTGCTCGGCGGCGGCGATCAGGCAGGCCGCGCGGGCGGTGCCGAGGACAATGGCGGTTTTGTAACTTTGCACATAGATCGTCGACTCGATGGCGCAAACCGTGGGGGCATGGGTTCGGATGACATCGGCAAGCTGTTCCCGGATGTTTACCAGGCAGCCGGAGTGGAGGCGCTTGGGAGAGTTGCTGACAACGCCCCAGGCAACGGCGCGCAGGTCGCGACCGGCCTTCTCCAGAACCGCCCACCCCGTGTTGCGCAGAGCCGGGTCAATGGACAGCAGGCGCTCCGGCGGTTCGATGGACATCACCAGCCTTTCTTCTTGGTTTCGGCGCTCCAGCTTTCGCCGATGCGGAAGAGTTGATCGAGCGAGATGGCACCCGAACCAAACATCAGCAGGGTCAGGCTGGTCAGCAGGTACAAGCCGCCGGTCTCGGCGGCATCGCTGCCGGCACGACTGGCGAACAGCACAAAGGCGCCGCACAGCGGCAGGAACAGGAAGGCGAACAAGCGCGTCAGGAAGCCGGTGATCCAGCTCAGCGCGACAGCGGCGACGACCAGGGCGAGCACGGGTGTCAACAGGTGGGGCAGGGGCAGGCCGGCATCCTTGACCAGGGTGACCCAGGTCCAGGGCTGTTCGTTCCACAAAAAATGATAGGCGTCGCGCACCGCCTGCCAGCCGTGCCGGTACATCAGCAGCAGGCCGGCACCGGCACGCAGCACAAGGATGGATTTGAAAATCTGCGCCCAGGGATTTTGGTTCGCCTCCGGGCTGCCGCCGACGTGCTCAATCATGAATTAAAAATCGGTGGAGAGCTGGAGGATGTCGCCCGGTTCCGGCGTCATCTTGGCGTCGGCCGCCTCAAGGCCCGGGTAGTAGCGACTCAGGCCTTCGCGAATGACGTAGATGCCGCGGTTGGTCGAACCCGCTCGCCGACCGCCGGCGTGGGCGACCGCCTGCGAGAGGGTCATGCCCTCCCAGGCGGGCAGATAGCGAACGCGGTTGATGTCGCCGGTCACGGCCACCAGGGGAACGTCCTCGACGGACAGAACGTGAACGGTGACGGGCCGGGTGATGCGCAGGCCAACCCGGAAGGTGCGGGCGATGGTTTCCGCGGCTTCGGCGAGATCCTGGCCGCCGAGGCGAACGCTGCCGGCTTCGGGGAAGGTGACCGTGCCGTCGGCATCGACCATGACGACACCGTTGTAAATGCGCTTGGTCGAGCGAGCCCCCTCGTAAACATGAAGACGCAGGCTGTGGCCCTGGGACAGTTTTTGGTCGGCCTCGAAGGGCACACGCGGATCCTCGGCACCGGTACTGTCGGTGTCAGGCATGCCGGGCAGTACCCGCGTCAGCTTTTTCAGGCCGGCGAACGAGGGGAGTGGCGGCTTGGGCAGACGGCTGAAATCCGGTGTGTATTTTTTGACGGTGGTACAGGCCCCGATCAGGAGCAGGGCGGGAAGCAGCAGGCGGGTGTAGGCGGTCATGGGGCAGGGTGCGGGCAACGCACGATGAACGCCGCACCCCGAAATGACAAGGCCAACGTCGGAGGACGTCGGCCTTTCTGCCGGCGGGGTGGCCGGACGGGGGAGCGGGTGGATCGATCAGGCGGCCAGTCGCACCATGCCGTCGTTGACGAGCAGTCGTGCGAGGTCCGGTGTGTAATGGACGAGTTCGCGGGCCAGAATCTCCAGGCTCGTGTCAGACTTCCACGCATCACGGCGGCCACGCTCATGGTCCTCGACTTCGATGCTCATCATGGCATGGAAAAGCAGCACATCGGCCTGGGTGTCGGGTTGCAGAGTCATGATTTGTGCGGGATGATCAGGCAGTTTCCGGCACCGACACGACGGTGCCGTCCTGCAGGATGAATTTGCGTTTTTCCAACTCGCCTTCCTTGAGCTTGTTCTCGATCGCCGCGCTCAGCAGCATGCGCGCCGCTTCCGCGGGGCTGCAGCCGAACGTGCCCTTCAGGGTCAGATCATCGAGATACGCCCGGATTTGGGGCGTGATCGCGATGGTCAGGCTGACCGAGTCGAAACTGTTGGAGGGACGAGCCATGTGGCGGAAATGAGGAATTAAAACCCCAATACAATGCCATTTAAATCGAAGTCGCTTGTTTCGGCAAGCGTCAATTCGGTTTTTTTGCCGTTTTTATATGGTTTTAATCCCTTCATTTTATTAAGATTAGTTAATCAAATGACTGATTTTGCAGATGCATGCTTGGGCTTCCCGGCTTTGTTGCGGGTCCTACCATGAAATTGTTTTCTCTCTCCGCCCTCTTGGCCGCCGTCAGTCTCGCCGCCTGCAAGCCCGCCGCTCCCTCCCCGTCCGCCGGCACGGATGACGGCTGGCAGACCTGGTTCGCTGATGGAATTGGCGATGCGCAGATCGCCAGCGGCACCGCCACCTACAAGGCGGAGAATGGCGTCCTCACCGGAACCACTGTGGACGGCAGCCCGAACACCTTCCTCATCAAGGGGCCCTTCAAGGACTTCGAACTGCAGTTTGAGGTCAAGGTGGACGATGAACTCAATTCCGGTGTGCAGGTGCGCAGCAAGCTCGCCAAGGAGGGGGATCCGGCACCCGAGGGCAGCAAGAACGGCAAGCCTCTGCCGGCCGGTCGCATCTATGGCCCCCAGTGCGAAATCGCCATCAATGGCACCGCGGGTGATTTTTATGACGAAGCGCGCCGCGGCACCTGGTGGAGCATCCTGACCCAGACCGAAGCGGTCCGCACCGACGCAGCCAAGGCGGCCTTCAAGAAGGGTGAGTGGAACCACTATCGCATCGTCGTCCAGGGCGACCACTACCAGAGCTTCGTCAACGGCGTGGCCACTGCCGACTTCAAGCAGCCGGGGGATCCGGAAGGCTACATTGGCTTCCAGGTGCACGGCATCAAGAAGGGCAGCGGCCCCTTCCAGGTGCAGTGGCGTGCCGTCAAATTCAAGTCGCTCTGACGCCAACCTGGGCTTGAGGAACTCGGCGGCTGCGGATTTGCTTCCGCAGCCGCTTTTTTTGTGCATCATGCGGTCATGGCCGACCTGATGGATCTTGCCCGCGCTGCTGCCGAGAAGGCTTATGCCCCGTATTCCGGCTTCAGGGTGGGCTGTGCTCTGGAAACTGCCGCCGGTGGCCGCTTCACCGGGGTCAATGTCGAGAACGCCAGCTACGGTTTGACCCTCTGTGCCGAGCGCAGTGCCGTTTGCCAGGCGGTGTCGGCCGAGGGGCCGGGCCTGCGCATTGCCCGGGTGGCCGTCATCTGTCTCGGCCACGAATTCCCGCCCTGCGGTGCCTGTCGCCAAATGCTTGCCGAGTTCGCCCTGACTGGTGGTGCCACGGAAGTGACCTTTCTCAAGGATGGGCGACTCGTGATGCGCACGCTGGCGGAGTTGCTCCCGGAGGCCTTTCAGCTGGCCTGAAGTCGCGCAAACCCGTGTTTTGAGTTGCCCGGTGCCGGCGGGTTCTGGTAAATTCCTCGTCCCCTGCATTTTCACATGTCCCGAGTCCCTACCACCTCTCTGCTCCTCCTGCTGGCGGCCTGGGGGCCGTCCGCCCTGGCGCAGTCGGTGCCCAAGGTCTCCACCACCGCCAGCGTGGCCGCCTTTCAGGGGCGTGCCGGTTCGCCCGGGTCCGCCCTGCCGCCGGTGGCGGTGCCGCGGGTGAATTCACCGACGGTGCCCCGGCTCGGCTATGCCCGCTATCCGTGGAAGACCGACATCACGGCAACGGTGTTCTGGATCGGTGAGCAGCCGACGGAAAAGAATCCGACGCCCAACCACCAGAGTTCATGGGACACGGCCTGGATGCAGAACTTTGGCGGCTTTGATGATCCCGATCCGGCGAAGCGCACGGCCAATTTCTGCCCGCCCGGTTTTACCCCTGGTTTGAATCCCTTCTACGTGGCCTTGCCCTACAACGACTGCGTCGATCACCGCAGCCACAAGCCCGAGGCGGCACAGGTGATTCCCTGGTTCCAGAAGCGCTACTCGCGCCCCGGCAAATCGGTGCTCAAGGGCACCTGGGTCGCCATCCGCTTTGGCAACCGCGTTTGTTATGCCCAGTGGGAGGATTGCGGGCCCTTCGTCACGGATGATCATGCCTATGTCTTCGGCAGTGCCCGGCCGAAAAATCCCAACAACGGCGGCGCCGGGATCGACGTTTCCCCCGCCGTGCGCGACTATCTCGGCATGGCCGGTAAGGCGAAGTGCGACTGGCGCTTTGTCGACTTCGACGAGGTTCCGCCCGGACCCTGGCGCAGTATGGGCATGAACAATCCCTTTGTGCGGCCGCAGGACGATTCCACGCCGCAGTCCTCCGGCGGCACGGGTCTGGCCTCGCGACTCGAGGAATTGCGCCGCCAGCGCGACTCCTATTTCCGTCAAAACGGCAACGGCGACTACCGCCAGCGCTGAATCCTGAGGGGCAGGCCTGCCTTGACGGGACTGCCGCCCGCAGACATCCGTGCCGACGATGTCCCGTCCGCCCACATTCCTTCTCTCCTTCGACTTCGACGGCACGCTCGTGCATCCCGAGTCGGATCCCGTCTTCCACCCCGAGTTGGGACGGATGATCCGTCAGTTGCGCGAGCAGGGAGCGGGCTGGGTCATCAACACCGGACGAAGCCTGCCACAGACCCTGCAGGGCATCGCCCAGTACGGCCTGTTCATGGAACCGGACTTCATCATTGCCCGTGAATGCGACATCCATCGCCCGGGTCTGTTTGGCGGCTGGAAGGACTCTGGGGCGTGGAATCGCCAGGCACGCCGTGCCCACGAGCGCTTTGTCCGCGACCACCGCGCCTCACTCGACCTCATCCGTCGCTGGGTCGAAAGCGAAACGGATGCGCAGTTTCTCTCCGGGGATTACGGCGAGCTGGGCATCGTTGCCACGAGTGTGCCGGAGATGGACCGCATCACCGTTTTCATTGAAGGCCATTCCGCCGAGTTCCCCGACATCGGCTTCCATCGCAACGGCATCTACCTGCGCTTTTCCCACCGCGCCTACAGCAAGGGCACGGCCCTTGCCGAATTGGCCCGGCAACTCGGTCTGGACGCCTCCCACTGCTTTGCCGCGGGCGACAACCACAACGACCTCTCCATGCTGGATCTCCGTCGTGCGCATCGGTTGGCGGCCCCCGGCAACGCCCTTGACCCGGTCAAGGCGCACGTGCGTGGTCATGGCGGCTTCGTCGCCGACAGGCCCGCAAGCGAGGGAATGATTCAGGCCCTGCACCATTACTTCGGCGGCGCCTGAGGGGGCGCAAGCCTGCGCATGGATGACAAGCAGAGGAAGAGCCGCTGTCGCAGACCTTACCAGAGCAGGGTTTCCCGCTCCATCAGCGAACCCCGCGGGTGGCCATTGGGGCCGGGGGTGGCGGCCAGCAGGTTGCGCACGGCCAGGCGAACCATTTCGGCATTGTCGGCGGGCATCAGGGAGGCCGGCTGATCGCTGCGGCTCCGGGCCATCACGTCGCCCCCGGCGGTCCTCACCTCAAGAACGAGTTTGCCAATCCGGTCACTGCGTCCGGGCAAACCCTCATGGCGGTAGCCGAGCTGGGAGTCGCTTTCACCCGGTTTGCCATCGCTGCGGCAGCTGACCCCCTGGGCGTTCATCTCGGCGCAGATGAGGTCGGCCAGGCCAAGGTTGTCGCCAGCGACCGTCGCGATGTGGAAACTCGTGCAGCCGGAGAGGTCACGCGCGTGATGCACCGGCGCCTCGAGGGTGCGGCAGCTTGTCAGCGCTGTGAGCAGCATGAGACCGAGGAAGGCGGCGACTTTCATGAGGGCTTCGTACACTCGGGCCGGCTGGGGTGCAAGGGCAAGCGGACTTTGACAAGGAGGGTCGTCCGCGCTCGTGTGCCGGCATGGATGACCTGGTCGCCCGGATGCGTGCGGATCTCGAGGAGATCGGCCGCACTCGCATGCCTTTTGGCAAATACGGACCTGCGGCGCACCCGCCTGAAGGCCTGCCCATTTACGACCTGCCGGCCGAATACCTCGGCTGGTTCGCCGGCAAGGCCGGATTTCCCAAGGGCCGGCTCGGAGAGTTGCTGCGCATGGTCCACCAGATGAAGGCCGATGGTTCCGATGCGGTCTTCGACGTCCTGCGCCGTCGCAACGGCGGACGCAGTGTCCTGCGTCCGCCGCGCCAGCGCCGTTTTGACGTCGATGGATAGTGCCGGGGGTTCCGCATCGTTTTGAAGGGGCACCGCCATGAAACCGCTTCTCACCCTTCTCGCCGGCGTCAGCCTGCTCACTTCGGTTTTCGCAGCCCCCTTGCAGGACGCCCAAAAGGGAGGTCTTGTCCTCAAGAATGTCAGCGCCCTTGGCTTTGGCCCGGAGGGCCTGCTGCTGGTGGCTGACTCGGGTCAGTCTGCCATCCTCGCCATTGAAACGGGGGACACCGGACCGTTCCTCAAGCTCGCCGCACCGGTGGCCGATCTGGGGTCAGTGGTTGCCGGCGGTCTGGGAACCACGGCGGACCAACTCACCTTCATTGACTTGGCGGTGAATCCCGCCAGCGGCAAAATCTATCTGGCGGTCCAGCGCCGACCCGACAACGCCACTCTGGTGCTGACGATCGATGCCGCCGGTCGTGTTCTGCCCCTCGACACCGCCCGTGCGACCTGGGCTGCGGTCACCCTGCCGGGCGGCACGGCAAGCAAGGTCACCCGCATCACCGATGTCGCCTTCGATGGCGACCGCATTTTTGCCACCGGTTCGGCCAATGAGGAGTTCGCCAGTCGCATCTTCACCCTCCCGGTGCCGGTGCGTCATGGCGCCAGCGCCGCAGTGTTCAGTGCCGAGACCTACCACGTCGCCCACCGCAAGTGGGAGACCAAGGCCCCCATCCAGAGCTTCATTCCGTACCACGCCAAGGATGGCCGCTATGTCGTCGGCGCCTTCGCCTGCACGCCGGTGGCACGGTTTCGTGTCGATGACATCGACAGCGGTGCCAAGGTCAAGGGGGTCAGCATGGTCGAACTCGGCAGCGGCAACCGGCCGCTGGATCTGTTCGAATACACTGACGCCAGCGGCAAGGAGTGGCTGGTCGTGCACACCCAGCGTTTCAAGGACAACCTCTTTGGTCCCAGCAAGTTTTGGGGTGCGCGCGTGAGCATGGACTACGTCAATGCTGTCGAGGACGTGAACGAGAAAGCCGTCTGGCGCGACGTGAAGGAAAACAAGGGACCCGAAGGCATTGAGATTCTCGACGCCTTGTTTGGGGCCGTTCAGGTGGACCGCCTCGGCGAGCGCGAGATGGTCGTGCTTCGCGAGCAGGACGGCCGATTCAGCCTGGAAGTGGCCGCACTGCCCTGAAGCCGCTTCAGTGGTCCTCCCGATGTTCCTGTCACGCACAGAGGCCTGGCTGGGAGCGGCGTGCCGGCTCGGCGCGGGGCTCGGGTTGCTGGCCTGCAGTGGCGAACCCCTGGGGGCGACTGAAGCGGTGACGCGGGTCGCGGTGAGCGAAGCGGGCGACCGCGTGGTCATCGAGGGCGATGGTGAATTCATCCTGCGTCGCGCCGAGGGTGGTGCGCCGCTGCTTGGGCTCTGGGAGCGTGAGGCAGGGTGTGTGATTTTCCTGCCCGCCCTGCCGCTGCCGGCCGGGCAGCGGTTTGCCCTGGGATGGAAGGGTGCTGATGGCGACCTGCGCCAACTCGAGTTCCAGACCGCCAATGCGACGGGAAAGATGCCTACCGTGGAGCTGCGTCCGGCCGGCATCATGCTTCCGGCCAATGCGCTGAAGCTTTACCTGCACTTCAGCGAACCCATGGAGCAGGGCGTGTTCCTCGATCGTCTGAGACTCTTCGAAACGGATGGCCGGGAGGTGGTCGGTCCCTTTCGGGAAACGGAACTGTGGTCGCCCGACGGTCGTCGACTGACCGTGTGGTTTCATCCAGGGCGGCAGAAAACGGGGGTCAACTTGAACCTCGAGGAGGGGCCGGTGCTGCGTGATGGAACCCGCTACCGGTTGGTGGTTTCCGGCACCTGGCGCACGACGGCAGGGATCGCGCTCGGAGCCGACCGCCGTTTCGAATGGGGGGTGGGGCCGGCGGATCATGCCATGCCGCTGTTGGAGGATTTTCGACTTGCCCCCCCCGTCGCAGGCAGCCGAGACCCACTGGTGGTGTCCACAATCCATCCCCTTGATCCTGGGGTTCTTGTGGATGCGTTGCGAGTCAGTCGGGCCGGGCGGGTTGTCGCCGGACATGCCAGGGTTGCGGCTGACGGCTGCAGTTGGCGTTTTGTCCCCGATTCAGCCTGGTTGGCCGGCGAACATCAATTGCAGGTTGATCCACATCTGGAAGACTTGGCTGGCAATTCGCTGACCCAACCCTTCGAGGTGGATGTGGAGAAACGGCAGACGCAGCGGATGCTTCCGCTTTCGCAGAACTTTACTGTCAGGTGAAGGTCATCACGGATTTGCGGGTTCATACGACAGCACCACGGCCTCGTTCTGCGTCCATTCGCAGCGAAAATCGGTGCCGTCGCCGAGCTCGCGGCCGGTGCGTTCGTCGCGCACCCTGTGAACGGGGTGCGCGAAGCGCAGGGTCACGGGCAGCCTGGCGGTCTTCAAGCCGACGGAGTTGCCGCCGCCGAGCGAGGTGCCGCGGATCTCCGGGTTGAGGCAGAGGAAGAGCAGTTCGCGGCCCGAGGGCAGGCGCCAGCGGGTGATCTCGTGGCCGTGCTCCGCCTCGCCGGCGCCAGCCGGGCGGACCTGTGGCGCGAGGCCGGCGGCGCGGACCGGACGCAGGAAGGTCTCGCCCTGGCGCGCCGCGGCCGCGCCCTCGACGCGCCAAGCGTTGTACCACTGCGGCGACAGGTTCATGAGCACGGCGCGGCCCCGGCCGTGGGCACGCTCCTGAACGGCGGGCATGCCGCGCACGGCGAGGTGGAAGCCGCTTTCATGCTTGAGGCAGGTGTTGCCCTTGCTGAGGAATTCCTCGTAGCTCTTCCACGAATAGTTGGCGTCCTGATCGACCTCGACCCAGAGCTTTTCGCCAAAGACATCGCTGGCCCTCAGCCCGGGGTCGTGGCGAACGCCGAAGAGGTCGTCGAGCACGCCACCCTCGCGCCGGCCGCGGCCGTGTTGGTCCCAGACGCCGGGCAGGTAGTCGGCCAACAGCGTGCCGCCGCGCTCGACAAAGGCGCGCAGGGCGCGCGCCTCCGCGTCCGAGAGGCAGAGGCAGGCGGGCAGGATGAGCACGCGATACTCCTCCGGCACCCCGCGCTGAATGACGTCGACGTAGCTGAGGAAGTTGTATTGCAGGCCCGCGTCGCGAAGCAGGTTTTCCCAGGCGCGGCGAACGTGATTGGCGCTGGCGAGGCGCTCGTCGGCATTGCGGTTTCCCCAGGTTTTGCCGTGGGCCTCGGCATCAAGGATCCAGCCGAGCTGGATGCTGGGGTGGCTGTAGTAAAGGGCAACCCCGTCGTGCTGCCACGTGGCGCCGCGCATGAGCGGGCCGATTTTCTCCGCCGCCTCGCGGTATGCCGGTGCGACCTGGGCGTGCCAGTCCTTCGGGGTGGCTCCATCGAACCAGTCCTGCACCCAGCCGATGAAACCGCGGTTGCCGTGGGCGAGGTAGTACCAGGTCTGCCAGATGCTGTCGGCGACGCTTTTGTGGAAGTGGGTGGTGACCGCCGGCAGGGCATTGCCGGGATTGAAGGAGCGGATGATCGCCTGCGAGGAACCGAGGTTGTAGCTCTCAATGAACTGCACCTTGCGCATCAGCTTGGCGTAGTCGTAGCCGCCGAAGGCATTGGGCGACTGCCCGCCGACGATGCCGCAGGGGGTGTCGGGATCGAGCGAGTTGGTGAACTCGACCAGACCGCCGAGGAAGTTGCACCAATGCGAGTCGTTGAAGCTCCACTGATCCAGGAGAAAGCTGGCGTCGAACTCTGCGATGCTCCAGTCCTTCAGCCTGCCGCGCAGGT
Organism: Prosthecobacter sp.; assembly: GCA_030827515.1. Taxonomy (GTDB): domain Bacteria; phylum Verrucomicrobiota; class Verrucomicrobiia; order Verrucomicrobiales; family Verrucomicrobiaceae; genus Prosthecobacter. The sequence goes on from JAUREI010000002.1 coordinate 38,317, forward strand.
CCTCGTAGGTGTGCCACCGGTCGCGTTTCGGCGCCTGATCGGCGCCGTAGACCGACTCCAGCCAGCGCGGGTAGGCATTCTCATCGTCGGTCACCCGCCACATCGTCGGATGCACAAAGTGCCCCCAGGAAACCTCGTCGTCGAAGGCGTAGGCGGCGCGCAGCGGCGAGGTCTGGACCCTGGCCACGCGCGGTCGGATGAACTGTTCGCGCAGGCGTTCGGCCGTGGCCCCGTTGAGCGGCACGAGGCGGATGCCGTTGCCGTGCAGGGCGTCGAGGTGGGCTTGCTCCCTGCCGCCTCCGAACAGGTGCAGGGTGCCCTTTCCGGCGAGGTGATCGACATAGAAACGCAGGTCGTGGCGCTCGATCCAGTCGAGCCGACCCGTCTTCGTGCCGCCCGGCAGGGAGGGTTCGCCATGGTCGATGAAGGCGCCGTTGTAGCCCTGCTCGCGACTCCAGCGGCCGGCGGCCTCGTCGTAGCCGATCGTCCACTGGTGGGTCCAGGGCATGTAGGTCCAGGATGGCCAGGCCTTCAGCGCCCAATCCTTATCCTGGCGGACCGGCCGGAAGTCCTCGGAGGTGCGCACGTAGGTCTCGTAGGGGTCGTTGGCGAAGGCGGCGATCGCGAGCAGCATGGGCAGGAGGCGCAGGGGCATGCCGCCCATACGCACCGGCCGGCCCGGCTTTTGCCTGCAAACGTCCTCCAGGGTTGTCAAAGCCGCGGTGCCCCGTATTTTGCCGTCCCCTTCATGCCCAAAGTCTACATCAAAACCTACGGCTGCCAGATGAACGAGCGCGACACCGAGCAGGTGTCGCAGATGTTCGTTGAGCGTGGCTACACGATGACGCGCTCGGATGAGGAAGCGGACGTGGTGCTCATCAACACCTGCTCGGTGCGCGATCAGGCCGAGCAGAAGGCCCTGGGCAAGATGGGCATGACCCGGCGGCGGCGCGTGCCGCTGGTCACCGGTTTCATGGGTTGCATGGCCCAGAGCCGCGGGCCGGAACTGGTCGAGACCGCCAAGGTCGATCTGGTTGTGGGCACCCAAAAATACCATCGCGTCGTCGACTACGTCGACCAGATCATCCGCGCCAAGGAGGAGCGTCAGATGGACGACGAGCGCTTCTCCATCGTCGACGTCGAGGAGGAGGAGGCATCGCAAAATGCCATTCGGGACCACACCCTCCGGGAACGTCAGGGCAGCGCCTTTGTCAGCATCATGCAGGGCTGCAACATGAAGTGCACCTTTTGCATCGTCCCCTACACCCGCGGCGGCGAGCGCGCCCGGCCGATTGCCGATATTGTCGAAGAGGTGCGGCGCTTGGCCGACCGCGGCGTCAAGGAGGTGACCCTGCTTGGCCAGATCGTCAATTTGTACGGCCGGCATGAATTTCCCCAAGTGAACGGCAAAAGTCCGTTCGTGCAGCTGCTGGAAGCCGTGCATGAGGTCGCCGGCATCCAGCGCATTCGCTTCACCAGCCCCCATCCGATCGGCTACAAGAAGGACCTGATCGAGGCCTTCACCTACCTGCCCAAGCTCGCCGAGCACGTCCACCTGCCAGTGCAGAGCGGCAGCGATGAGATTCTCAAGCGCATGCACCGGCCCTACACGGCGGCAAAGTTTGTCGATCTGGTGGGCAGAATCCGTGCCGCCAGGCCGGGCATTGCCATCAGCACCGACGTCATTGTCGGCTTCCCGGGGGAGACCGAGGCGCATTATCTGGAGACCCGCGCCCTGTTTGAGGAGGTGCGCTTCGACAACGCCTTCGTGTTCCGCTATTCGAAGCGCCGCGGAACCCCGGCGGCGGAGATGGAGGAGGCGCTGCAGGTGCCGGAACGGGTCAAGGAGGAGCGCAACCAGGACCTTCTGGCCCTGGTCAATGCCCACGCCTTGCCGCGCTACGAGGAACTGGTCGGGCAAGCGGTCGAAATCCTCTGTGAAGGCCCCAGCAAGACCAACGAGGCCCGACTGATGGGACGGACGCGGACCAACAAAATCGTCGTCTTTGACGGCAATGCCACCCGTCACACCGGGGAAATCTTCGACGTGCGGGTGAGCAGTCATCACCACTTCACCCTCTATGCGGACCCGATTGTGTCCACCGGGGGCGGCTTGGGTGCGGGAAAGTAAGCCGGATCTTCAGCCCAGGTTTCTGGCATTCTCCCTGCTTGCGCTTTTGCCTGAACGGTTCAAACTACCTGCCCCTCCGGCCGAACGGACGTCGTCCGGCAAGGGGGTTTTCGCCCCATGAAATATCCTCATTACGACCAGGACATCCCCAACGAAGGCAGTCTGCATCTCATTGAGCATGAGAGGGATGCCTGTGGCGTCGGCTTTGTGGCCAACATTCACGGCAAACGCAGCCGCGAAATCCTGGACATGGCAATCTGCGGCGTCTGCAGCGTCCAGCATCGCGGGGCGGTGGACGCCGACCGAGTCACCGGTGATGGCGCCGGCGTGCTCACGCAGATTCCCTACGAGGTCTTGATGCCGGAGGTGGAAAAGCTGGGACACGCCCTCGATCACCCCCTCGACCTGGCGGTTGGGGTTTTTTTCCTGCCGCACGACCCCATGGAGCAGATGCGCATCCACATGATGACGGAGAGCATCCTGCGCCTACGCAAGATTCCCGTCCTCGGCTGGCGCGACGTGCCGGTCAACCCCAACGAGTTGGGCGAAAAGGCCCGCCGCACGATGCCGCACATCCAGCACCTGTTCCTGGAGCGGCCCGAGGACATGGGGGACAATGAGTTCGAGCGCACCCTCTATCTTGTGCGTCGTGAGTTGGCGATCAAGGCGCGCGAGCAGAAGATGACCAACTTCTATGTCGCCTCGATGTCGCATCGCACCATCGTCTACAAGGCTTTGCTGCTTCCCTCGTCGCTGGAGAAATTCTACACCGACCTTCAGCAGGACGAGTATGACACCTCTCTGGCACTGTTCCATCAGCGCTTTTCGACCAACACCTTCCCGACTTGGGCGCTCAGCCATCCCTTCCGGATGCTGGCCCACAACGGCGAAATCAACACCGTGCGCGGCAACCGCAACTGGCTGGCCAGCCGCACAAGTGACTTCGAACACGAATTCTGGGCCAATGAGGAGCATCTGCTCAAGCGCCTGCTTGACGTCAATACCTCCGACTCCGCCAGCCTTGACCAGGCGCTGGAACTGCTGGTCCTGAGCGGTCGCAGCCTCACCCACGCCCTGGCCATGCTTGTGCCCGGTGCCTACGGCATCGACCCGACCACTTCGCCGGAACTGAAGGCCTTCTACGAGTTCCATTCCTGCTTCAGCGAGCCCTGGGACGGTCCCGCCGCCCTGGTCATGACCGACGGTACCCGCGTCGCCGCCGGCCTTGACCGCAACGGCCTGCGCCCAAGCCGCTGGAAGCTCACCGAGGACGGCATTTTCGCCTTGGGTTCTGAAGTCGGCATCATCCACCTCGATGACGCCAAGGTGATCCGCAAGGGCCGCCTCGCCCCCGGCGAGATCCTTGAAGTCGACACGCAAAAGGGTCACCTGCGCTTCAATGATGAGATCAAGGCCGAACTCGCCGCCCGCCAGCCCTATGGCGACTGGCTCAAGCACCGCACCCGCCTCAACGCCCAGGCACCAAATCCGCCGGATGGCGAGATCGACATCCTGACCCTCTCCCAGCGACAGGCGGCCTTCGGCTGGACCAAGGAGGAACTGGACTTCTCGCTCGTGCCCATGCTGCAGAAGGGCGAGGAGAACATCTACTCCATGGGGGATGATGCCGCCCTCTCCGTTCTCTCGACCCGGCCGAGACTCCTGCCTAGCTACTTCAAGCAGGCGTTTGCCCAGGTCACCAATCCGCCGATCGACCCGATCCGCGAACGTGCGGTGATGAGCCTTGACGTCGTCCTAGGCTGGCAGCGCAACCTGCTCGACGAGACCCCAGATCATGCCAAGGTGGTTCACCTCGACAGTCCCTTTCTGTTTGAGAACGAGTTGGAGACGATCAAGAACCTGCCCGATTTCCCCTGCCGCACGCTGGACATCACCTGGCCGGTGAACGAGGGCCCGGCCGGTTTGAAGAATGCCGTGGTGCGACTTTGCCATGAGGCAGGCCGCGCCGTTCAGGACGAGGTGCGCATCCTGATTCTCTCGGACCGTGCCGTCGACTCGAATCGAGTCGCCATTCCCGCCCTGCTGGCGGTGGGGGCGGTGCACCAGCACCTCAATCGCAAGCAGGTGCGCATGCGCCTGAGCCTGGTGGTCGACACCGGCGAGGCGCGTGACACCCATCAGATGGCCACACTGTTCGGCTTTGGCGCCTCGGCCGTTTGTCCCTATCTGGCTTTCGAAACCGCCCGCGAGACGCTGGAGGCCGACAAGACGGCCAAGAAGCCTCGGCTTGAAGGCTGCGACTACGCCAAGGCGCTTGGCAACTACCGCAAGGCGCTTGAAAAAGGCGTGCTGAAGATCATGAGCAAGATGGGCATCTCGGTGCTCAGCAGCTACACCGGTGCGCAGATCTTTGAGGCCGTCGGCATCGGCAGGGATGTCATCGACTTCTGCTTCAGTGGCACGCCTTCGCAGATTGGTGGCATCGGCTTCGCCGAGATTGCCGAGGAGGCCCTGGCCCGCCACGCGCTTGGCTTTGGTCAGCCTGTCCCGGATTCCGGCTCCGCCCCCGTGGACCTGGGCGATCCCGGGTTCTATCGCCCCCGCCAGAAGGGCGAAATGCACGCGGTCACCGGTCCGGTGATCAAGAACTTCCACACCTTTGTCAAGACGGGGGCCGCCGAGGACTACCAGAAGTATGTGGATGCCCAGCTGGAAAACACGCCGGTGGCGCTCAAGGATCTGCTGGAATTCGTGCCCAGCTCCGATGGGCCCATCCCCATCGACGAGGTTGAGCCGATCGAGGACATCCGTCAGCGCTTTACGACGGCCGCGATGTCGCTCGGCGCCATTTCGCCCGAGGCCCATGAGGCGCTCGCCATTGCCATGAACCGCATCGGGGGCAAGTCCGACTCCGGCGAGGGTGGCGAGGATCCGAAGCGTTTCCGGCCCTATGAAAACGGCGACTGGGCGAACTCGAAGATCAAGCAGGTGGCTTCCGGTCGTTTCGGGGTCACCGCCGAGTACCTGAGCAGCGCCTGGGAAATCGAGATCAAGATGGCCCAGGGTGCCAAGCCCGGCGAGGGTGGGCAGCTGCCCGCGCACAAGGTCAACCGCATGATCGCCCGCCTGCGCAACACGACGCCGGGTGTCATGCTCATCAGCCCGCCGCCGCATCACGACATTTACTCGATCGAGGATCTGGCCCAGCTGATCCACGACCTGAAGGAGGTCAACCCGCGTGCCCGCGTCTGTGTCAAGCTGGTTGCAGAGGCCGGCGTCGGCACCATCGCCGCCGGCGTTGCCAAGGCCAACGCCGACATCATCCTGATTTCCGGCCACGACGGCGGCACGGGTGCCAGCCCGTTGTCCTCGATCAAGTATGCCGGCCTGCCCTGGGAGCTCGGCCTCGCCGAAACCCAGCAGGTGCTCATGCTCAACGGCCTGCGCGAGCGCGTCACGCTCCGCACCGACGGCGGCCTGCGCAACGGCCGTGACATCGCCATCGCCGCGATGCTGGGCGCCGAGGAGTACAACTTTGGCACCATCGCCCTGATCGCCCTCGGCTGCGTTTACGTGCGCCAGTGCCACCTGAACAACTGCCCGGTGGGTGTCGCCACCACGGACCCGAAATTCCGCGCCAAATTCAAGGGCAAGCCCGAGCACGTGGTCAACTTCTTCAACGGCGTCGCCCAGGAGGTGCGCGAGATCATGGCCAAGCTTGGCGTCTCCCGCATGGATGACCTGATCGGCCGCCCCGAGTTCTTGCGCCAGCGCCAGGTTCCGGGTCACAAAAAGGCGAACATGGTCGATCTCGGTCGTGTCCTCAAGGACGTCGGCAAGGAGCTTGGCCAGGATGCGCCGCGCATCTGCCTGATGAACCAGAATGACGGCCTCGACGCCCACCCGCTCGACGATCGCATCATTCAGAACGCCCAGTTCGCCATTCGCGACAAGGCGAAGGTCATGCCGCTGCGTTACCAGATCAAGAACACCTTCCGCAACATCGGCACCAAGCTGAGCGGTGAAATCGCCTTCCATCACGGCAATCACGGGCTGCCGGCCGGCAGTGTCGATGTCACCTGCGAGGGCAGCGCCGGCCAGAGCTTCGGCACCTTCCTTTGCGGTGGCATCAAGCTCACCCTTGTTGGCGAGGCCAATGACTACGTCGGCAAGGGACTCTGCGGCGGAGAGATCATCATCAAGCCCAGTCCGAAGGCGCACCCGGATTTCAAGTCCTGGGAGAACAGCATTCTCGGCAACACCGTCATGTATGGCGCCACCAGCGGTCGTTTGCACGCCGCCGGCCGCGCCGGCGAGCGCTTCTGCGTCCGCAACTCCGGCGCCACCGCCGTCGTCGAGGGCATCGGTGACCACGGCTGCGAATACATGACCGGCGGGCTTGCCGTCGTGCTCGGCAGCTTTGGCAAGAACTTCGGGGCCGGCATGAGCGGTGGTGTCGCCTACCTGCTCGACGAGAAGGGCATGTTCGGCCAGCTGCACAACCCGGAAATGATCCGGGGTGATGCCGTGACGGACCCCGAGGACGTCAACCAGTTGCGCAAGCTGGTGGCCGACCATCTGGAACTCACCGACAGCGTGCGTGCCCGGGATATTCTGGACCGTTGGGACGAGTGGCTGCCGAAATTCATCAAGGTCATCAGCAAGGCGGAACCGGTCCAGGTTCCGCTCGAGGAAGAACCCGCTGACGAACCCGTTCCGGCCAAGGCCTGACGTATTGTCTTCCACACCCCCGGTTCCGATGGAGCCGGGGGTTTTTCTTGGAATCAGGTTGTGACCGGCTGGGTCAGTGCCGTAAAGCCACAGAACACGTTCGAGTCGGCGGGGGGCGTCTCGGGCAGCGGCATGTCGTGATCCAGAAAGTGCCGGCAAACGCTGTCGAACTCATTCGGCGTGTTCACGCGGCGGATTTGATGATCGAAGTCGCGGTCGGTGCCGGCGGCGATGAATCCCAGGTAGCGTTTCATTTTCTGCACATGCTTGGCGGGATCGAAGCTGCGCTGGAAAGCAGCGGTCAGTTCGTAGAGAGCCTGGATGTAAGCAAGCAGGTCTCGGCCGCAGGGCGCTGGGACCGGCCGGTTTTCCCAGACGGCGCGCAGACGATCGAAGATCCAGGGATGGCGGATGGCACCGCGTCCGATCATCAGTCCTGCGGCACCGCTCTGCCGCAGGAAGGCAAGGCCGGTGGCGGTGTCGACGACATTGCCATTGGCAATGACCGGGCAGGGCAGGGTGGCGACCGCTGCGGCTACGCATTCCGGATGAACGGCTGTCCGATAGCCCTCGCGCACGGTGCGCGCATGAATGGTCAGACCGTCGAGGGGGTGGCGCTGGAAGATCTCCAGCAGCCGTGGAAACTCGTCCTGGCTGTCAAAGCCAACGCGGCATTTGACGGTGAAACGGCCCCGCACGGCCGCCCGCAGGGCGCCCAGCAGGGCATCGACCCTTTCCGGGTGTCGCAGCAGTCCGCCGCCGGCCTCCTTGCGACAGACGATCGGTGCGGGACAACCGAGATTGAGGTCGATTCCAGCCACGGGATGTCGGTCCTCCAGCGCCCGAGTCGTGCGAACGAGGGCGGCGGCATCCTGACCGATGAGCTGGGCAATCACCGGGCGTCCCGTGTCGTTTTCGGCAATGGATCGCAGGATGGTCGGCTCGGGCTTGGAATCGGCGGTGACTCGGAAATACTCCGTGACGAACACATCCGGCCCGCCGTGGCGGGCCATGAGCCGAAAAAAGGGCAGGTCCGTCACGTCCTGCATCGGAGCCAGCACCAGCCCCGGCCGGTGGCTGGGCAACAGATCGCGCACGGGTTTCCGATAAGGGCAAAAGCGCGCGGTGCAACCGGGCGTTGGACTCACGGAGTGTCTCTTTGCAAGCATTCGCCTACCCGGGCTTGCCCTGTCCCTGCGCCTGCGCTAAGCAAGCCCGCTCTTTCCTCATGCGTCTCCTTCACCTCACTCCCGGCACCGGCACCTTCCACTGCGGGAGTTGCCTGCGAGACAATGCCCTGATCAAGGCGTTGCGGGTGCGGGGTCATGACGCCCAGATGGCACCCCTCTATCTTCCGCTGGTGACCGACCGTGAGGCCGCGAGTCCAGAGATTCCTGTTCAGGTCGGCGGCCTGTCCCTTTACCTGCAGCAAAAGATGCCTTGGACGCGCCTGCTGCCCAGGGCCTTTCATTGCTGGCTGAACAAGCCCGAGCGTCTGCGCTCGGCCGCCCGTTTGATGGGCATGACACGCGCCCGCGATCTTGGTGAAATGACCCTGGGCGCCCTGATCGGCGAACAGGGACCGCAGTGGCCCGAGTGGAAGCGCCTCCTCGAGTGGATTCGCGCGGAATCCCGCCCGGAAGTTGTCTCGCTTTCCAACAGCCTGCTCATGGGGCTTTGCCCGGCCTTGGAGAGGGACTTGGGAATGCCGGTGGTTGTTTCCCTGCAGGGCGAGGACGCCTTTCTTGACACCCTCATTGAACCCTATCGCACCCTCGCATGGGAGGCGATGCGTGCCAATGCCCGGCATGTCACGCGTTTTGTCGCCCCGAGCCGCTACTATGCCGAGGTCATGCGCGAGCGGCTCGGTGTCGGTGAGGAGAAGATGGAGGTCGTTCACAACGGCATCGACAGCAATTCCTTCGGCACGGCCGAGCCGGACCCCAACTGGCCGGTGATCGGCTATTTTGCCCGCATGATCCACGGCAAGGGATTGACCACCCTGGTCGACGCCTTCATTGAACTGTGCCGACGGGGCAGTGTGCCGCGACTGAAGCTCAAGATTGGCGGCGCGAAGACGCCGGCCGACGACAAGTACGTCGATGGTCTGTGCAAGAAACTGCGCCTTGCAGGCTGCGAGACGCGGGTGGAGTGGCACCCGAACCTGAACTTCGCGGACAAGGTGAAGTTCTTCCGCAATCTTACCGTCCTGTCCGTGCCGGCCACGTATGGGGAAGCCTTTGGCCTCTACCTGCTGGAAGCCATGGCCAGTGGCGTGCCGGTGGTGCAGCCCGAGCACGGGGCTTTCCCGGAAATCCTCCAACTTGCCGGCAGTGGCCTGCTCTGCCAGCCTGACGATGCGGGCGCGCTTGCCAATTCGCTGGAGACGCTGCTGCTCGACGATTACCAGAGGGAGCAGATGATCAATCGCGGCCTGCAGGGGGTGCGCACCGAGTTCAGTGTCTCCCGCATGGCGGAGCGCTTTGATGCAGTTCTAGCCTCGCTTCGCCCGGCCTAGCGCTGGTAGACGATGGCGTCCATGGATTGTTCCAGGGCGAGATCCCGAAGGATCGGCTCGAGTTCGGGCAGGGCGGCGGCGGCTCGAACCTGCGGCAGGTGCATGAGGCCGGCAAAATCCTGGCGTTCAATGGCCTGTCGCACCTTGGCATCCCTGCCCAGGGCGACGATGTCCGGATGATTGAGGGCTTGGGCGGTCTGTGGCCCGCGCTCGGCCAGTTCCTGCCAGACCCGCCCGTCCGGCCAGAGAATGAGTAGCCTGGCGAGGTTGGCGCGTGCGCGCAGGTCATAGGGATCCAGGCGTGAGGCGACCCGGCCAAGGCTGCTGTGGTCGACTTGCTGGCTGATCTGATGAATCCAGGCGGTCAGGCGTCCACTGATCTGTTCGCCCTGTTGCTGGGCTTCGGCGGCATTCTCCATGCCGAAGAGTCCCCCCATGACGCGCAGCAGCAAGGCACCGGCCCAGAGCAGGAATCCCGAAGGGATGAGGCTGACCAGTCCGCCTTTCCAACCCGACAGTCCGCCGAGCAGGCTGAGCAGGCCGAATCCGGCAAGCAGGTGAACGAGACTGCGGCAGATGAGGTAAGTGAGCAGGCCGGCTGCCACGGAAAGCAACAGCAGGCGGTCGCTGCTCATGCCGGCACCGAGGGTGCCAAAGACCTCGGCACGGTGCTGAAAGACATACATGCCGGCCGTGACCGAAATCCCGAGATTGATCATCGCCAGGATCTGGCGCATGACGCCGCGCGCCATGGCCATGCCCGCCAGGAAGGCGACCAGCGCCGCACCGCCCGCCGTCACGTAAGTGCCGGCCGGCGCTCGCTGCAGGCTTTCCAGCAGGCTGCTGAAGTCAGGCGGGTTCAAGGAGAGGCGGGATGGATCGCCTGCCATGAAACGCCCGAACTCAGCCGCCCGCAAGCCCCATTGTCTCCTGCGGCTTGCCGTGCGCGCACAGCGACGGCATGATGCTGCCATGCGCCGCTATGCTGTTCACCGCTGTCCTCCGGGAATTGTCTCATGGGAACTGGCCCCGGTGCTGCGCGACTTCGGCTTTCCGTGGGAGAACCGTCCCGCCCCCGCCACGGAGTTTTGCGCCCTGCACGACGGCACGCAGGTGCATTTTCGGTTCGACTGCGCCGACGAGGACCTCGTCCTGGCGGAGGGGGACGCTCGTGAGCGGGTTCTGGGCTCCGATCGTGTGGAGCTGTTCTTTGCCGCCGACGCGCGGCTGGACCCCTATCATTGCTTCGAGATGGAGCCGCGCGGCGGCGTACTCGCCTATCGGGGGCGTTTTTACCGCCGGTTTGACTGGAACTGGCAGGGGCCGGATTTGCACGTGCAGTGCAGCGTGGGCGACGGTCGCTACCAGGTTTGCGGACGCCTGCCGCTGGAAGTCCTGCGTGGCTGGGATGTGCTGCGTCCGGGGTCGAACGAAGTCCTTGCGGGGGTGCATCGAGCCGAATTCTCACATCGCCCGGATGGCAGCGTGCAACCCGGCTGGATGACTTGGGTGGATCCGCAGACGGAGCGCCCCGACTTTCATGTGCCTTCGGCCTTCGGGCTGTGGGTGCTTGAAGGCTTGGAAGGCTGAAAGTTGCCGGCTAGAACGGGGCGGCGCCGGAGACGACGCGATAGATGCCCGCATCCGGGGCCGGCGTAATCACTCGTTCAAGCTGGGTCTCTGTGGCCTGTGAAGCTGGCGAGACGGTGCTCCAGACATCGCCGTCGGCACTCCACTGGACGGCGTAATACAACCCGCGTCTGCCAGTCCAAGTCACACGGACGTCATCGCCTTCGGGGGTCACGGTGGGTGTCACGGAATCGTTCAGGATGCTGCCGTCCCAGTACCTGCTCACCAGAGCCCACACCTGCTGGCCAGTCTGTGAGCCGACGACGCGTCCGTGATAGTCATCTTCACTGACGTGGATGCCGCCAAATCGCCGGGACAATCCGGCCTGATCGGCAGCGTCGAAATAGCTCGCCCACTGCAGCACGACGGTTTGCGAGGGGCCTCGCTCGAAAACAAGAAACTTGTTCTTGCGCGCGATGAAGGTGCCCATGCCGCGGGGAAACCAGGGTGAGCCGGTGTAGGCAGCGAGAATCTCGGCGGCGGCACGGCTGAAGGTGCTGTGGCCTGAGATGTAGCCTGGGAAGGCGGGAGAGATGAATGTTTTGCGCTGGTAGGGAATCCATTCGAGCGCGCGGATCCAGCGAACGTGGTTGGTCTGCTTGTCGCGCTCGGGTGGTTCCCCTGGCCAGGAATACACGACTATCTCACCCGGGTTGCCAACCCCGTGGTGGCGACCACCGGGTGCGGCGGTCTCGGCGGTGACCAGTTCGGCCACACCCGGTTCCAAGGGTAGGCCATCCGGGTGGTAGGAGGGCAAATCAGGGTCTGAACTCTGGCCAAGACTGGCCATGTAGCGGATCATGGTGATGGGCCTGGGACTCTCATAATAACGCTTCAGGGACCAGGCGGCGCAGGCTGCGTCATGGGTGGCGGCTGCCACCGCAAAGTACAGCTTCACATCCCATTCCAGCCGGTCGACCTTCTCGCCAATCCCGCCGATCCGGCGTTCGAGATGACGGCTGTCACTCACCTGGTTGGCAATCTTGTGCCAGTGGCCAGGCGGGGTTTCCGAGTCGGGGCCGTCCGCCCAGAACTCCGCCAGAACACGGGCGAAATTCCCGAGTTCCACACGATTGGCGTGGTAGGGTTTGCCGGTGACCGGATTGAGTTCGTAGCCGCTGCCGGTATCTTCCCCCAGCGGGTTGTTGCCGTAGCCGCCAGGGCCGGGTGAGATGTCAATGATTTCCTGGCTGTTCAAGCGGCTGGAGGCCCAGAGTAGGTCGAGGGCGCCCTGCTTGTATTCCTGATCGGTGGGGGATCCCAGCCGAGAAAAGCCGTGCCCGGGATCCAGCCAAGGGACGCCGGGAGTTGCCCGTGTCAGTGCGAAGGGCAGGGTGTTGAGCCAGGTGACACCCACAAAACTCTGCAGCAATTCCCCGGGGAACTGGTTTTGCGTTTCTGGATTGTCGAAGGCAAGGGGTTGCCACCGGTTCGGGTCCGTTCCCGCGGGAATGCCGGCCTGGGCAATGCCACCCTCCAGAACGATGAGTTCAGGCTGCGGGTTGAAATAATCCGGGTCGCGGTAGCTGCCTGCTTGGTTGGAACCGTCCGCAAGTCCCCAGGCGAGAATGGAGGCAGCGATGCGGTTGCCCACGGCGGCCGCGGAATTGCCGGAGGTGCCGATGTTGGCGGCCGAATACCCCAGAGAGCGCAGACGTTTGTCGAGCCGTTGGCTGGTGGCGAAGGCGCTGAAGGAGTTCAGGTAACGGCTGCGCAGCACCCGGTAGGCGGCATGGCTGATGGCTTCGCGCCTCGAGGCCTCGATGTCGGCGGCGCTGATCGTCAGGTAACGGGTGCTGGCCATGTAACGGCGCAGGGCGATGGCGGCGTTGCGCAAGCCTGGCAGGTTGCTTGCCGCCAGCGGACGCAGGAAGGCGGCCGCTGTCTCCGCGTCCTGACGACGCTGAGCCAGCAGATCCGCTGCCGTCACCCGTTCATGGTGCAGATACCCCACCGCCTGGTCATCGTAGGCGGCCCAGGCATCATACATGGCAACCGCCACGTGGAACAGGTTGCGGGCGTGAACCGGCGGGTTGGGCCGGTCAATGCGGATGGCGGCAAGATTTTCCTCGTTCCAGGTGCGGGCAACGGATCTGGCTGCGAGGCAGTTCTGAGTCGTCCATGCAAGACATAGAAACGGCAGCAGAAGGCGCAATGGCTTGGAGGTTTGGCGCTTCACGAACCATCATTATGCCAGTCGGAGACGCTCCCAACAAGGCCAAATGCGGCAGCCAACGAAGATGGATTTCCGCTTTGCACGCGTCACCCCGTGGGGCATAGCATGCATTTGCATGCTCGACATCAAAGGACAACGCATTGCCGTCCTCTTCGGCGGATCCGGCTCGGAACGACAAGTCTCGGTCAAAACGGCGGAAAGCGTCATGGCCGCCCTCGAGTCGCTTGGTGCGGAGGTGCTGCCCGTCGATGTGCATGGCCCGGAGTTCGACTGCCCGACGGATGTTCTCATCGCCATGAACCTCATTCACGGCACCTTTGGCGAGGATGGTCAGCTCCAGTCGCTGCTTGAAGCACGTGGCATACCCTACACCGGAGCCGGAGTTGCCGACAGTCGCACGGCATTCGACAAGTCAATCAGCAAGGCAAGGTTTCTCGCCGCCGGCGTGCCGACACCCCGGGCTCAGGATTACCCGCTCGACGGCAGCGTGCCGCGGGCACTGGATTTGCCACTTGTCTCCAAACCGCCGCGTGAGGGGTCGAGTGTTGGCGTGCGCATCGTGCGGACCGAGGCCGAGTGGCAGGATGCCCTTGCCGAGGCGCGACAATACGGCACGACCACCCTGCTGGAGGAATTCATTGAGGGTCGGGAACTGACGGTTGGCATTCTTGGTGATCTGGTTTTGCCGGTCATTCACATCGAGCCGGTCGAGGGGTTCTATGACATGAACAATAAATACCCGTGGCTGAGTGGCACGGGCAAGACCCTGTATCACTGCCCGGCCGATCTTGATGCGGAGACAACGCGATGCGTTCAGCAAGCCTCCCTGGCCGCTTTCCGGGCCTGCGACACGAAAGTCTATGGGCGTGTCGATGTCATGTTGAGCGCAGATGGCCAGCCGTTCGTACTGGAGATCAACACGATTCCCGGCATGACCAGCAGCAGCCTGCTGCCCAAGGCGGCCCAGGCGGCGGGAATCGGATTTCCGGAACTGTGCGTGCGCATCATCGAGTTGTCGCTTGCTGCAAGACCCTGAGTTCGGCACGGATTTTAGGGGATCGCCAGGCAAGTGTCCGCCGCTGGTTCGTTGATGTCGAGGCAAGGCGATCCCGGGGGTTGCCGCGCGGCAATGGCAAGAGCGCGCTCCGCCGCGGCGTTCCCTGCCCATGTCCAAGACCGATTTTTCCCGTCGTGACTTTCTCTCCCTAGGTGCCCTCGCCACCGCCGCTACCTTCGGATTTCCAGCCATTGTCAGCTCGCGCTCACCCAATGCGAAACTGAACCTGGCCTTCATTGGTGTGGGCGGTAGGGGGGCTGCGAACCTGCTTGGCCTGGTCGGTGTCTCCACCGCCGCCCGCAAGGGTGCCCCGGCCGCCATGGAGCCCAGTGAGAACGTCGTTGCCCTGTGCGACGTCAACGGTCAGAACCTTGACCGCGCCGCCCAGCTTTTTCCAAAGGCGAAGACGTATCGAGATTTCCGCAAGCTTTACGAGGAGTCGAAGGACTTTGATGCCGTGGTCGTCAGCACGACTGAGCACACCCACGCCTACGCCACCCTGCCTGCTTTGCGCATGAAGAAGCCGGTGTACTGCGAAAAGCCGCTCACCCGGGATGTCGCCGAGGCGCGCCTCGTCACGGAGGCCGCCGCCCAGGCTGGCGTCGCTACGCAGATGGGCACGCAAATCCACGGCATGCCGAATTACCGGCGCGTGGTCGAACTGGTCCAGAGCGGTGCCATCGGTGCGGTTTCGGAAGTGCACGTCTGTGTTTCCCGGGCCTGGGGACTTCAGAGCCAGGAGGACTCGGAGAAGAACAAGGATGTCATTTTCGTGACGGACCGACCCAAGGAGGCGCAAACCCCGCCGGACTATCTCGACTGGGATCTCTGGCTCGGCCCGGCCCCCTGGCGCCCCTATCACGAGGTTTATTTTCCCGGACCGAGGTGGTACCGATGGTGGGACTTCGGCAATGGCACCATGTCGGATCTCGGCAGTCACTGGAATGATCTGCCGTTCTGGGCGCTCAATCTCGACGCGCCGCTCGCCGTCGAAGCCTTTGGGCCGGAGCCGCATCCGGAAATTGCCCCTGCCACCATGAGCGCCGTGTATGAATACGGTCCCCGTGGCGGTCGACCCGGCCTCAAGCTTCACTGGCATCAGGGTGCCACCAAGCCCGAGGTTTGGAAAAACGATCCTGTCATCGGCCAGTGGCAGAGCGGCGTGCTCTTCATCGGCAACAAGGGCATGCTTCTCTCCGACTACAACAAGCACGTGCTCCTGCCGGAGGAAAAGTACAAGGACTTCCAGCGTCCCAAGCCCTTCATTGCCGATTCCCCCGGCCAGCACGCTGAATGGATCAGTGCCATCAAGCATGGCATGCCCACCGGCAGCCCGTTCAGCTATGCGGGCCCGCTCAGCGAGGCGAACCACCTCGGCAATGTGGCCTTTCGTGCCGGTCGTCGCATTGAATGGGACGCCAAGGCGATGCGCATCACCAATGACGAAGCCGCCAACCGCTTCATTCGGCGCGAGCCGCGGGCGGGGTGGTCACTGTGAACCCGGCTGCCGCCGGGTCCTCGGATTTGCGCAGCCAGACAATACGCGTCGTGCCGTAGTCCCGGTCGCGGACCCGTTCCCAGGGTGGCCAGTTGGCCGGCGCACCCCGGCGCGCCAGGCTTTCCACCACGAGGCTGCCGCCGGCCGTCACCAGATCCCAGAGTTCAGGAGTGGCCAGCAGCTTGGCCGAAAGGTCCGGCTCGTCCGGCCGGTGGGCATACGGAGGGTCGGCAAACACCAGGTCGAAGCACAGGCCTTCGCGGGCGAGCTGGGTCAGCAGCTTGAAAACGTCCCCCGGACGAACCTGCCCCCCCTGTAGGCGCGTCTTGGCCAGGTTTCGGCGGATGGTTTCGCAGGCGCCCCGGTCCTGATCGACCAGTAACGCGGCGGTCGCACCGCGGCTCAGGCACTCCAAGCCCAGGGCACCGGAGCCGGCAAACAGGTCGAGCACGCGCAGACCCGAGACGTCGCCGAGCATGTTGAAAACGGCCTGCCGAACCCGGTCCTGCGTGGGGCGGGTCACGGATTTCGGAACTTCCAGCGGGATGCCGCCAGCGCTGCCGGAGATGAGGCGCATCAGATATCCTTGGCGCGGAATGACCTGCTGTCGAGCGGCGGCCCTCAGCGCCGACGCGAGCGCCAGGTTCTCAGGCCTGCAGTCCAAACGCAGGCCAGCAGCAGGGCCAGCGAGAAGGCGTCGCCATGGCGGGCGTAGACCGTCGTTGGTGGATGGAGGGGTACGGACACCTCGCCAGGCAGGCAACCTTCGAGGAAACTGCTGCGGGTTTCGGGATCCGTCAGGCGCGAGGTGACCCGGCCCGTGGGGTCGATGAAACAGCTGACACCGGTGTTGGTGGCGCGCACCATTGGCCGGCGCAGTTCAATGGCACGGAATTTGGCGTTGGCGAGATGGACTTCGGCCTCCCGGCTCTGCAGGAACCAGCCGTCATTGGTCAGGTTGACAATCAATTGCGGTCCCTCGCGGACGAAGCGTCGGGCTAGGCGGCCGACCGTGTCCTCAAAGCAGATGAGGGGAATGAGACCGATGGCCGGTTTTTCCAGGCGCAGGGGTTCGGTGGCGGTGCCCGGCTGGAAGTCGCCCGGCAGAACTCCGCGCAGCCAGGAGAACGGAGGAATCCCGCGGAAGGGCAGGAATTCGCCAAAGGGCACCAGATGGACCTTGTCATACCGCTGGCGGTTGGCACTGCTGCCGCGGAGCAGCAGGGCCGAGACATGCCCCTCGTTCGGCTCGAACATCTCGCTGCCGGTAAGCAGGCTGAAATCGCCAGCGGCGAGCAGTTCGTCAAAAAACCGGTCATGCCAGGCGCGATCCTCACTGTAGGGACGCGGCAGGGCGCTCTCCGGCCAGATGACCAAATCGGTGTGGGTGATCCCGTCGCGAGCCTCGGCGTAGAGCCGGGTGAGGTCGTGGAGGCGACGATACGTGCGCTCATCGTGGAGGCCGCTCCAGGCATCCACCTGGGCGATGTTGGGTTGCACCAGCAGGGTTCGCACCTTGACGACTTGGCCCGGTTCCTGACGGAGCTGGTGCATGCCGTAGCCGGCCGAGGCCAGCAGTAGCACAAGGGCGAGGGTGAAGTCGAGACGTGAACGACAGCTGCCCTCGCCACGCTGGACCCGGATCAGCCGGCTGAGGGTGTTCCAGGCCGCGCAGGTGACAAAGACCGGAAGAAACGACAGGCCGGTGACTCCGACCAGATCGGCGGCCTGAATCAGTAGGTGGTTCCGGTGCAGGGCAACCCCCAGACCGTTCCAACCGAAGCCGTTGAACAGGGTCGTGCCACGCAGCCATTCGCAGGCGGTCCAGGCCGCCGCGGTGAGGAAGGCGGCGCGCAGGGAATGCCAAGTGCTTTCCTGCCAGGTTCCGCCTGCCAGACGCTGGGGGGCGGGCCGAGCGACCCGCGCCGTGAACCAGGCCCACAGACCCCAATACAGCGAACATATCAGGGCCAGTCCGAGCACGGCCGCCATGCCAAGCAGTTCCGGCCCCCAGCCCGCCCAGCTGTCATCCCGGGCCCCGGACAACACCCGTGAGGAGTGGCGCAGCCAGCTCAGGTTGGGAATCCAAAAGGCGAGTCCTGCGACCGCGCCGATGATGAAGGCCTGCCTGCCGGATGGCGCCGCATTGCCTGCAGAACACGGCCACAGGACGGTCAGCACGGGCAGAAGCCACAACCAGACGGCCGCCTCCAAATCCCAGCCGGGGTAGGCCAGGGCGAGCATCGCGCCGCCGAGGGCGGCTGGGAGCAGGGACAGCAGGAAGTTGAAACGCATCGGCGACGCACTCTGCCGCACGCTGGCCCGCAGGCAACTGCGAGGCGCGGTCTTCAACGCCCTGCACGCCGGTGCTGGCGATCACGAAATTCGGCCGGCCCGCAACCGGCGGCCTTGCTGAAAACACGGGTCAGGTAATGACGGTTGGGAAATCCACACTCGAAGGCAATTTGGTCCATCGACTTGTCCGTCAGTGCCAGAAGTTGTTGAGCCAGCCGCACGCGCGTCGCAGTCACATAGGCAGCCGGCGTTCTGCCAGTGTGTTCACGGAACGACCGGATGAAGCGTTCCACGCTCATACCGGCACGTGCCGCCAGCAGATGGTTCGACAGCCGGGTGTGCGGGGCACTCTGGATCAGCGCGATCACCTCGAGCAGGCGGTCCGGGATGACGGGAGGAGCCGGCAGATCGAGGCGAGCGAAGGTGGCGTGCAGCAGGGCGCTGCTTTCCTGTTGAAGACGCTGGTCGCGCATTTCCGATGACGGCTGGCCATGCAGGGCGATGACGCTGTCAATGAGGGCCTGCAGCAGGCCATCGACAGGCAGTCGCAGCGGCGCCGGTTTGATCGGCGGACCGGGACGACGGACCGTGAAATGCATCCAGAGATGGCAGGCCGGCACCGGTCCGTGACAGTCAAACACCGTGTCGGCAGGGATGAGAAGGCAGGAAAAAGGTTCCAGAGGAATGTCCTCGCCTTGAAAGTGCACATGGCAACCGGGCTTCGGATTGTGGTAAAAACGCCAGAATGGGCTGTCGACCCCCTCATGATTCCAATCTTCAAGATCCTCTTGGTAACCGCATTCATGGAGCAGAAAGTCGGACCAGCCGGCGCGTGCGGCACCTGTCAGACCGACTCCCCAGGGGGTCGTATAGTTCAGGTACTTGCGCCGGGTTTTCACGATCAGACACAAACTGGACAGAATAGTGCATGGTGTCCAGACGTTGTTTCAGCATGAGGAAACGTCAGATTCATGCCTGGGGCTTGCTGCTGGGCGCCCTGCTGTCGCCGGCCGGCCCCGAGTTGTCCGCCGCGGACAAGCTGCGCTTCAACCGCGACATCCGTCCCATCCTCTCCGACAAGTGTTTTCACTGCCATGGCTTTGATCCGAAGAACCGCAAAGCCGGGCTCCGGCTGGACACTTTTGAGGGGGCAACCGCCGACGGCGGCATTGTTGCCGGCCAGGCGGAGCGCAGTGGGGTGCTGGAACGCGTGCTCAGCCACGATCCCGATGAGGTCATGCCACCCCCTGAGTCCAAATTGGGCCGGTTGAGCGAGGTGGAGATCGACACGCTTCGGCGCTGGATCAATGAGGGGGCGGAATACGAGGCGCACTGGGCCTTCGTTCCCCTGCAGAAGCCCCAGCTTGATGCCTGGCTCAGGACTGCATCCAGCGAAGGAAAAAAAACACCGATCGACAGTCTGGTCACGGTGGGCCTGCGAGAGCGAGGTCTGTCCCTGCAGTCGGCGGCGGATGACGCCACGCTGGCCAGGCGCATCAGTTTTGACCTGACCGGCCTGCCGCCGACGGAGGCGGAGTTGGCGGACCTTGCCGCCGGGCGCATTGATCTGGAGGCCTTCACCCACCGCAAGCTGGCCTCTCCCGCCTATGGGGAGCGCATGGCCGCCGACTGGCTCGATCTAGCCAGGTATGCGGACAGCTACGGTTTCCAGGTGGACCGCGAACGCGAAGTCTGGATGTGGCGCGACTGGGTGGTGGGCGCCTTCAATGCAAACCTGCCCTTCGATCAATTTCTCACCTGGCAGCTTGCCGGTGACCTGCTGCCGGGTGCGACCGACGAACAGGTGCTCGCCACCGCCTTCAACCGACTGCACCAGCAGGAGAGCGAAGGGGGGTCGGTCGAGGAGGAATATCGTGTCGAGTATGTGGCCGACCGTGTGCAGACGGTGGCGACGGCCTTTCTGGGTCTGACATTCGAGTGCGCGCGCTGTCATGACCACAAATATGATCCGATCAGCCAGCGGGAGTATTATGGACTGGGATCCTTTTTCCAGAACATCGACGAAGCCGGTCTTTACTCCTTCTTCACACCCTCGCCGCCGACCCCGACGCTGTTGCTGATGGATGAACCGGCCAAGGCAACCCTGGCGGGACTACAGGCGCGCGTGGGGGCTCTCGAGGAGCGCGTCGGTGCCATGGAACCGCTCGACAGGATCGCCCTTCGCGATGGCGTCCCCGTCGAATTGCAGGGCCAGCTCGCGCATTACGCCTTTGACCATCTCGACGGCAACAAACTGGCTGACAGCCTTCATCCCGAACCGACGCCGCCGAAGAAGAAGCCCGACCCGAAGAGCAAGCCGCCAGCCAGTCCTTCCGCGATGCTCAAGGGGGAGAACCGGCTTGTGCCCGGCCGGATCGGACAGGCGGTGCAGTTCACCGGGGATGATCCGGTCACCACGCCGGTCGGCAATTTCCACCGGCATGATCCCTTCAGCGTTTCGCTCTGGCTGCAGACGCCGGACGTCAAGGAGCGTGCCGTGGTATTCCACCGCTCGCGCGCATGGACTGACGCGGCCAGCCGCGGTTACGAACTGCTTCTGGAAGAAGGCCGACTGAAGTGGTCGCTCATCCATTTTTGGCCGGGCAATGCCATCTCGGTGCGCGTCCGGGATCCCCTGCCTGCGGGGGAGTGGGTGCATGTGGTTGTTACCAATGATGGCAGCAGTCGAGCCTCCGGCCTGCGCCTCTACATCAACGGCACCCTGGTGCCCGTGGACGTGGTCCGCGACCACCTCACCCAGGACATCACCGGTGGCGGGGGAGATACCATCGCACTCGGCGAACGCTCCCGGGATCGCGGCTTCAAGGGCGGGCTGATCGACGATTTCCGCGTCTTCAGCCGCGATCTCTCGCAGCCGCCGCGGCCCGGGCTGGAGCCCGCGCTTTCCGAACTAAGGGCGGCACGCGCCGAGCTGACGGAATTCTCCGGCAGGCAGAAGGAGATCATGGTCATGCGTGAACTGCCCGAACCCAAGACGGCCTATGTTCTGACACGCGGCGAGTATGACAAGCGCGGCGAGGAGGTTGTCGCCATGACTCCGGCCTCGCTGCCGGCGTTCCCGGCCGATGCTCCGCGCAACCGGCTCGGATTGGCGCGCTGGCTGACCGATCCCGGGCATCCGCTCACTGCGCGGGTGACCGTGAACCGCCTGTGGCAAAGTTTGTTTGGCCGAGGGCTGGTGAAGACCAGCGAGGACTTCGGCAGCCAGGGGGAAAAGCCGCTCCACCCGGAGTTGCTCGACTACCTGGCGCTGCGGCTCATTCATGGCGGCTGGGATCTCAAGGCACTGCTGCGGGAAATCGTCAGCAGCGATGTCTACCGCCAGGAAGCCATCGCCGCCGCGAATGTGATGGCGGATGACCCGGAGAATCAATGGCTGGCACGCGGACCTTCCTTTCGCCTGCCTGCGGAGATGATTCGCGACAATGCCCTTGCGGCCTCCGGACTGCTGGATCCAACGCTCGGCGGTCCGCCGGTGAACCCCTATGAACTGGCCGAGGCGTTCAAACCTTTCACCCTTGCCAAGTCAGGGAGCACCCTTCACCGGCGCAGCCTGTACACGACCTGGCGGAGAACCAGCCCTCCGCCCGCGATGCTCGCGTTTGATGCGCCACGAAGAGCGGTTTGCGCGGCCAAGCGCGAGCGGACGGACAGCCCGCTGCAGGCTCTGATTCTGCTGAACGGCGTTCAGTTCGTTGAGGCGGCGCGTGTGCTCGGAACCAGCCTGTATCGTGATCACCATGGCAATGTCGATGCGATGATTCACCACGGTTTTCTGCGCTGCCTGAGCCGGCCGCCGGACGCGCGTGAACTGGAGATCTGCCGTCGTTTGCATGCCGAACAGCTCGCGCACTACCGCACGCGGCCGCAGGAGGCGGAGCAATTGCTGAAGCATGGTGTCGCCCCCGCCGAACCCGGGATCGCGGCGCCCGAAGCCGCTGCCGCCGCCCAACTTGCCCTTGCCCTGCTCAATCACGACGCCTGCGTCGTCAAACGCTGACCCAGACCGCCATGAACCCATCCACGCATTCCGATCCCGTCCCGGCGCGTCTTCTCAACCGCCGCCAATGGCTGAACCGTTCCGGATTGGGCCTGGGCGGCATCGCCCTGGCTGAACTCCTCGCCGGGGAGCAGGCCCAGGCGGCCGGCGTTTTGGGCGGCACGCACTGGGCGCCGAAGGCAAAGCGCATCATCTACCTGTTCATGTCGGGCGGGCCCTCCCACCTCGATCTGTTGGATTACAAGCCGTTGCTCAACCAGCGCCATGGCGAGCAGTTGCCCGACAGTGTGCGCGGCGGCCAGCGGCTCACGGGCATGTCGGGCAACCAGTCGTCGATTCCGATGGTGGGATCGCCCTTCAAGTTCGCGCAGCACGGGCGCGCCGGTGCCTGGTTCAGCGAACTGCTTCCGCACACGGCCTCCATCGCCGACGACCTTTGCGTCGTGAATTCGATGTTCACCGAGAGCATCAATCACGGTCCTGGAGTCACCTTTTTCCAGACCGGTTCGCAAATTGCCGGACGGCCGAGCATGGGTGCCTGGCTCAGCTATGGTCTGGGTTCGGAGAATGCCAATCTGCCTGCCTTCACCGTCCTCATCACCCAAGGCAAGGGAGGGCAGCCACTTGGGGCCCATCTCTGGGGCAGTGGCTTCCTGCCGAGCCGCCATCAGGGTGTGCTCTTCCGCGCTGCCAAGGACCCGGTGCTCTACTTGGGCAATCCGCCCGGCGTTGACCCCGCCGGCCGTCGCCTGCTGCTGGATCGACTCCGGGAACTGCATGAACATCAGTTTGCGGGCACGCCGGATGTCGAGATCCACAATCGCATGGACCACTACGAGATGGCCTGGCGCATGCAGAGCAGCATTCCCGAGGCCACGGGCATCGAGGACGAACTGCAGCACGTGCTGGACCTGTACGGGCCGGATGTGAAGACGCCGGGAACGTTTGCCGCGAACTGTCTGCAGGCCCGTCGTCTGGCCGAACGCGGGGTCCGCTTCATCCAGTTGTATCACCAGGACTGGGATCACCATGGCGGCCTGCCGGGAGCGCTGCCGCGTCTGTGCAGGGAAACCGACCAGCCCGCCGCGGCCCTGATCAAGGACCTCAAGCAACGCGGCCTGTTGGATGACACTCTGGTGGTCTGGGGCGGCGAATTTGGCCGGACAAATTATTGTCAGGGCAAAATTCAGGCGAACTTCGGCCGCGACCATCATCCCCGTTGCTTCACGGCCTGGATGGCCGGTGGCGGCGTCAAGGCCGGCTCGGTCTTCGGCGAGACCGACGAGTTCGGTTACAACATTGTTCGCGATGGCGTCCACATCCACGATTTCCACGCCACCCTGATGCATCTGCTTGGGATCGATCACGAACGTCTGACCTACAAGTTCCAGGGAAGACGCTACCGCCTGACCGACATCCACGGCCATGTGGTCAAGGGACTGCTGGCCTGATCGGGGCAAAAGAAAAGGCGGGCTCGCGCCCGCCTTTTCGTGAATGGATGGGTTGTCCGTGGATCAGATTTCCTCGCCCACCGCGTAGCGGGTGAAGCGGCGGACGACGAGGTTTTCGCCAAGCTCGGCGACCTTGCCCTTGATCAGGTCCCCGATGCTGATGTCGGGGTTCTTGATGAAGGCCTGCTCAAGAAGGCAATGGTCGGCGTAGAACTTGTCCATCTTGCCGTCGACAATCTTCTGGACGATGTTGTCAGGCTTGCCCTTGACCTGCTCGGCGGCGATTTCGCGTTCCTTGGCGACCAGATCGGCCGGGACGTCGTCACGGCTGAGGTGGCGCGGGTTGGCGGCGGCGATGTGCAGGGAGATGTCCTTGACGAGCGCCTGGAAGTTTTCGTTGCGGGCGACAAAGTCGGTCTCGCAGTTCACTTCGATGAGCACGCCGATGCGGCCGGCCATGTGGATGTAGGAGGCGATGACGCCTTCCTTGGTCTGGCGGTCGGCCTTCTTCTCTGCCTTGATGGTGCCCTTCTTGCGCAGGATGGTCTCGGCCTTTTCAAGGTCGCCATCGGCTTCCTTGAGGGCGGCCTTGCATTCCATCATGCCCGCGTTGGTCTTTTCACGCAGGGTCTGAACGAGTTTGGCGGTGATTTCTGCCATGGTGTGGTCGGGTCGGGGTCTTGGGGGTTACTTCTTGGCGTCGGCCATGGCCGTGATCACCGGGTCAATCAGCTTCTGCAGGATGATGCGGATCGAGCGGATGGCGTCATCGTTGGCGGCGATCGGGTAGTCGATGATGTCCGGGTCGGCATTGGTGTCGACCAGGGCGACGATCGGGATGTTGAGGCGGCGGGCTTCATGGACGGCGATGTGCTCGCGGGCCGAGTCGACGATGACGACGGCGTCCGGATATTTGTCCATGCCGCGCACGCCGCGCAGGTTGCGCTCAAGCTTGATGCGCTCGCGGTTGAGGCTGGCGAGCTCCTTCTTGGACATCATCTTGAATTCCGGCTTCTTCTCGATCTCCTCAAGGTAGTTGAGGCGGGCGACGCTCTTGCGGATGGTTTCCAGGTTGGTCAGCGTGCCGCCGAGCCAGCGGTGGTTGACGTAGAACTGGCCGCAGGCCTCGGCAGCCTCACGGATGGCCTCCTGGGCCTGGCGCTTGCAGCCGACGAAGAGGATGCGCTTGTTCTTGCGGGCGAGGTCGGCCAGGAATTCGGCGGCGTTGGCGACCTGGGTGACGGTCTCCTCGATGTTGAGGATGTGGATCTGGTTGCGGGACTCCAGGATGAAGGGCTTCATCTTGGGGTTCCAGCGACGGGTTTGGTGGCCGAAATGGACTCCGGCTTCGACGAGTTCAGCGAGGGCTTGGGACATGTGGATGGGGGTGCCTGCTCCTGCACGTCCTGAGGACGCTCGACGCATGGGGCGCCGATCCAGGGGCGGGGCGTTGTGGTTAAACCCCATGCGCCGGCAACCGCGCCGGACGAACGGGGGCGGGACAGTAGGGGGCTGGGGGGAATCGGCAAGCGCTTTTTACTGCCCGGCCGCGGCTGCCCGGTTTGGCCGCCGCCAGCGCAGTCGCGCCAGCAGGACGTCGCCGCCACGGGACAATTGCCGTGGGTGCCATTCGCCAACGGTGACCCAGGATTCCTCCGGGGAGGCTTGGATGACGTGGAAATTGCCCATCAGGGCGACCCCATCGGGCGCGTTGACGCCGTCGCCGACCAGGGGCAACACGACGCGTTCGGTCGCCCGCAGCAGCCGCAGGGTGTCGGGATCGACCTGGGCCATCCACAGGGGGGACCGCCAGCGTGTGACGTTGGTGTTGCTGGCATCGCGCCGGGTGTAGACCAGAAACAGGGCCTCCGAGTGGACCAGCCAGTGTTGCTGGGTGGTGGACATTTCAAGTGCCTCGCCATCGTCCCAGGTCCAGGGCCGGTGCGGTGCGTAGCGCAGGCCGTCCGGGCTCGTGCTGACGTAGCCGCGGCCGTCCTCGGCTCGCAGGGTCAGAAAAAACCGGCCGTCGAAGCGGGCAACGGAGGGTTCGAGCAGCCCGCGGCCGTGGGGATGTTCCAGTGCCGGTCCGACTTCCTGAACGCGCAGGATCCCGTCCTCGAAGGTGCTAATGACCCCGCTGACGGCACGCGGCTGGCCCTGGGCGCCGTGGGTGAAGGCCATGGCGATGCGGCCGTCCTCCAGATTGACGCGCTGGCCGCAGTTGTTGGAATAGATTTCACTGCCGCGCGGGTCGTCCCATTCCAATTTGCGACGCGGCCCCCACGCCCCGTCCTTCCAGACCGCATACACCGGCCAGCGCGGCGGCTGATTTTTGGAGAACCCGGGCCCGGTGTAAAAAACGTTGTGGCCGAGGGCCAGCAGGCTGCCGCTTGCGGCATGCCATTCCGGAACCACATCACAGACTCCCTCCACCAGGGGGTCCTTCACGGTCACCCGCCCGAGCGGCGGCACGGGTTGTGGAGGCGACCAATGGCGGCCGAGGTCGCCACTGGTCGTGGCATGCACGGGGCCGAAGTCGTCCGAGCCCAGAATGGGCTGCAGCGTCATGAAGATCCGGCCATCCGGAAGCCGGCAGGGACGCGGATGAAACCAGTTGGTGCCGGCGCCGTCCCGTCCGTGCAACAGGACTTCGCGGTTGACCGAGACCAGCAGATCCCCTGATGTGGAACCGGCAAGGGGGGTGCCCGCGGCCAGGGCGCCGAGTTGTTGCAGCAGTTGGCGGCGTCGCATGGGGGATTCTTGGCAGCTCGAAGGCCGGAGTCCACCGCAAAACCATTCCCGTTGGTCGGGCATCCCCGGACACCCCCTTTTCTGGCCTCGCGCCTTGGAGAGCCGTGCAACATTCAGGGCGGACCCTCGTTTCCGAACGTCCATGAAATCGCCCTTACTCCTTCTGCTCGCCGCCGCCGGTCTGGTCCATGCGGCGGATGACAAACCCCTCCTCGCCATTCCTGGCCAAGTGATCTTCGAAAGTAAACTCGACGGCACGCCGGGGTCACCCTGGAAGTTTGCCAAGGGCAAATGGGAGTTGGTGGACGGGGTGATGCGCGGGGCGGAACTCGAAGCCGACAAGCACGGCGCCGTGGCGCGCCTGCCCAACCAGCTCAAGGACTTCATCATGGAGTATGAATTCAAGCTGGAGGGTGCGCGCACGACCAGCCTTTCCATCAATGCCGTGAAGGATCACATGGCGCGCATCCTCGTCACCCCGAAGTCGGTGACCCTCCAGCGGGATGACAACGACCACGAGGGGCCGGACAAGGCCGTCGTTTTCGCCCGTTTTCCCGCCGACATCCAGCCGGGTGTCTGGCACAAGGTGCGCCTGGAGATGGTTGGAGACCTGATGCTCGGGCGCGTCGATGAACTGACCGCCTGGGGGGCCAGCGACCTGTTTGCCACGCCGAAGGCGGCACCCGGCTTCACGGTTGCCGGTGAATCGGCCGACTTTCGCAATCTGGTGATCCGTGAGGCCTCGCTGAATCCTGAATGGGACAGCGTCAAGGCCGGCCTGCCCAAACCCGGAGAGAAGGTGGCGCCCGCCGCCGCGCCCGCGAAGGGCAAGGGGAAGGCCAAGAAAAAGGCTCCCTGAAGGCAACTGGATTTTCGCATTTCGAAACTCCATTTTTCGCCTTTAGTCGGCCTGCATGGCCCGGACCCTCGTTCTTCTCAGTGGCGGCATGGACTCCGTCGCCGCGCTCCACTGGGCGCGGCGTGAGGGGGAGGTTGTCGGCGCGCTCAGCTTCGATTACGGCGCGAAGCACAATGCCTGCGAGTTGGCCTGTGCGGCCTGGCAGTGCAGTCAGCTGGGCGTGCCGCACGAGGCGGTGAGTCTCCCCTTCATCAACGACCTGTTCACCTCCGATCTGCTGTGCAGCGGCGGGGAGATTCCGGATGGTCACTACGCCGATGAAACCATGCGCCGCACCGTGGTGCCCTTCCGCAACGGCATCCTGCTCGCCATCGCCTGTGGCTTGGCGGAGAGCCGGGGTGCCGAGGCGGTGGTGATTGCCGCCCACTCCGGCGACCACGCGATTTATCCCGATTGCCGCGAGCCCTTCATGCAGGCGATGGCCACGGCCATGCGCGAGGGAAGCTACGCCAGGATTGAACTGCTGCGGCCGTTCATCCGGCTCGACAAGGCGGCGATCGCCCGGCTCGGTCATGAGCTGGGGGTGGACTTCAGTCACACCTGGAGTTGTTACAAGGGCGGTGAGCGGCACTGCGGCACCTGCGGGACCTGCGTGGAACGGCGCGAGGCCTTCCAGCAGGCCGGCTTGGTGGATCCGACGGAATACCTCCATGAAACGCCCCTGCCGCCGGCACCCTGAACGGGATCATTGACCGGGCAGAGGCGCGGGCGTGCGGGGTTCTTCGATGAAGGTGGGGGACGGTGGGGTTGTCGGCGCGGCGCCGTTGACGGGCGCGGGCGTGCCCGGTGCCGGCGGACCGGTTTCGGCAGCGAGTTTGGCGGCCTCCTCCTCGGCTTTTTTCTTCGCGGCGGCAAGCCTGGCTGCGTTGGCTTTGGCCTTTTCCGCCGACTGTTTCAGGTAGCTGGCGTAGTCGGGACCACTGCCGGTGATGGTGACCGGGGTGCCGATGGTGATGTGGCGATAGATGTGTCCGGCAACGCCGGACGGCATGCGGATGCACCCGTGCGAGGCGCGTTTGCCGGGGCGCGGAATCGGCCCGATGTGCATGCCGACGCCATCCGTGGTCAGGCGCAGGAAGTAGGTCATCTTGGCTGGCTCAAAGCGGCCGCCGGGGGGCAGCAGGTCGCGACCCTGCTTGAAGTCGGAATTGACCAGTTTGCCGTCGGCGTCATAGCCCTTGCCGTAGAGGTTCGAGACCTTGTCGGCGACTTTTTCCAGCACCTTGAATTCACCGGTGGGTGTCGGAAAGCTGGTGATGCCGGTGGCGACGTAGGTCCAGCCAATCTCCTCATTGCCATGGAACAGACGGGCCTTCTGTTCATCCACATTGATGACGATGCTGCTGATGGCCTTGCCATCGCCCTTCCATTCGAAGAGCGCCGCCGGCTTGCCAGGCTCCGGCGAGGGAGGTGGCGGTGGGGGCGGGGGCGGACTCTTGCAGGCGGCCAGACTGAGTAGGCAACCGACCAGACCGGCCCGGAACAACTTGGGCAGGGGGAGATGCATTAAGTCAACATACCCGCAAATGCGCTGGCATCAAGACGGACTGGGGCAGAGTGCCAGAACCTCTGCGGGTGCATGCACCAGGTGGTCTGCTCCCGCGGCAAGCAACTCGACGGCGTCGCGCAGGCCCCAGGTGACGCCGATGCCGGTCATGCCGCTGTTGGCCGCGAACTCCATGTCGATGCCGGAATCGCCGACGTAGGCGCATTCTTCCGTGGAGACGCCCAGACGCTTGGCGGCTTCCAGGGCGGCCGCGGGGTCCGGCTTGCGCGGCACGTCGTCGCGCTGGCCCAGCACCATATCGAATCCGCTGGCGCCGAAGAAATGCTCGGTCATGGGCACGGTGAACCGGTGGGCCTTGTTGGAGATGACGCCAAGCTTGAATCCCAGCCGGCGGAGGCCGTCGAGCAGCTCCGGAATCCCTTCGTAGGGGCGGGTCGCCGTTTGCCAAAGCGTGTCGTAATGCGCGCGGTAGGCGGCCAGACAGGCATCAACCGTGGCGTCGTCCTGCTGGTCGGCGGGCAGGGCGCGCACGACCAGCTGGCGCATGCCATCGCCGACCATGCGCCGGATCTCGTCGGTGTCGCAGGCCGGCAGCCCGCGCTCGGCGAGCATGCGGTTCATGGCCGCGGCGATGTCGGCCAGCGAGTCGAGAAGGGTGCCGTCGAGGTCGAAGAGCAGGGCTTTGAGCATGCGCTTCGCTGCCACGGGCCGGGCTGCGGCGCAAGCGTTCAGCGGCCGGAGGCGGTGTCGCCGGGCACAGGAATGATCGTGTCAATCTTCCAGACCGCCGCCCGCCCCCGGCGCTGGGCGGCCAGCCAGTTCAGTCCGGGTGTGTAAAAGATCTCGTGCCCCCCCTCAAAGATCGTCACCCGGGCCTGGCCGGATTCGCGGCGGAAATGCAGGGGGATGTCGCCGTAGAGCGGGTCAGGTGACGCCGCCGGCCAACCCGTCGGCCGCTGTTGCGTGGCATAAAAGGCTTCGATCTGCGCCGGGGCGAGGCGATCGGCTTCAGCGGCCACCGCGTTGAAGGCGAGCAGGCTGTGGCGGAAGGGCACGCTGCCGGTGCGACCGTCGTGCAGGCCATGGTGGAGGTCGAGATTGACGCCCTGGGCGGCCTTTAACCAGGTCAGGGGACTGCGTCGGCGGGCGTCGGCCAGGCGCTCGGGGGTGTCGGGCGGGCCACCCAGCGCGGCTTCGATGTTCCTTGCGTAGTTGTCGGACTGGCCATCCTTGACATGATCGGCATGCCAGGTGGCTACGTCACTGATGCCGACCCAGGCCGAGACACCGGCCCAGAGGTCGGGGTGGCGGCCGGCCATCAGCATGGCCATGTGGCCGCCCCCACTGGCTCCAATGAGATAGATGCGGTCGGGATCCACCCGTTGGGCGCGTTGCAGGTGGGCAACGGCGTCGGCGATGTCCTGGACGGCCAGGTCACTGCCGAGGGCCTCGGGGGTGCGATTGGGCCCGCGAAAGTGCGGGAATACGAAGTGCCAGCCCTGTTGCATGCACCAGCGGGCAAAGACAGCGCCATTCGAAGCCTGCCGGTAGTCGCCACCCCAGGTGTGCAGGCCGACCAACAGCGGCCGGGCCTCCTCGCCA
The DNA here is from genome assembly GCA_030827515.1 of Prosthecobacter sp. Lineage (GTDB taxonomy): Bacteria > Verrucomicrobiota > Verrucomicrobiia > Verrucomicrobiales > Verrucomicrobiaceae > Prosthecobacter. The sequence goes on from JAUREI010000002.1 coordinate 68,564, forward strand.
GCAGGGGACCAGGTCAGGGCGGGCTGTTCACTGCCGTCGGTTAAACTGCGGATGCGGATCTCGGCAACATCCCCGGGCCAGCCTTTCGGCGGCGTAGCGGCAAGCAGGTTGGCAGCGGGGAGGGCCATGGCGAGCAGCAGGGAAAATCGGTGCGGCATGACGAGGCAAACGCTCACCGGTGCGGCATCCTTCCGCGCTTAGAGCAGTGGGATGAAGAGGCTGGCAATGCCGTTGCGCAGACGAAGGCTCATTCCGAGATTCTCAAGGTTTTCAAGGGTGACTTCCGTCGACTCGGCGCGGCGCTGCTCGAACAGGGCCGCCAGTCGGTCGGCCAGCGCGGGGTCGTGGCAGAAGAGGTTGAACTCGAAGTTGAGCCGCAGGCTGCGCGGATCCCAGTTGGTGGAGCCGAGGCAGGACCAGGCATCATCGACGAGGAACAGCTTCGAATGGTCAAAGGGGGGCGCCGATTCAAAAATCCGGCAACCGGCGCGCAGCAGTTCAGGGTAAAGGGTCTGGGCCGCCCAGCCGACCAGCGGAATGTTGTTGCGGGCAGGCGTGATGATGGTCACCTCAAGGCCACGCACGGCGCAGAGCTTGAGGGCGGCGAGCAGGTGGCCGGTGGGCAGGAAGTAGGGGGTGAGGATTCGCACGGATCGCCGTGCGGCGCTCAGGGCGGCAAAGAGGGCGGCAGGCATGACTTCCAGATCCTCGTCGGGGCCGTCGATGATGCCGAGCGCATCGGTGGCACCCGCCGTTTCGAGACGGGGGAACCAAGTGTCGCCCTGCAGGCATTCCTCGGCACAGAACTGCCAGTCTTCGGCAAAGGCACGCTGCAGTTGAGCGACCACCGGCCCGGTGACCCTGAAGTGCAGGTCTCGTGCCGGATGGGAAGGCTGGCGGGAGAGCATGTTCCCCTCGCGGATGTTCATGCCGCCGGTGAAGGCGACCCGGCCGTCGACGACGAGAATCTTCTTGTGATTGCGCAGATTGAGGGTCAGCAGGCGCAGCACCACCCGGTTGGGCATGAAGCGCCGCACAGGCACGCCGGCGCGGCGCAGTTCACGTGTCACCGGCGGCCAGGAGTAGCGGGTGCCGGCGTCATCGACGATCACGCGAACCTCGACACCGCGGTTGCGTGCCGCAGCCAGTTCGGTGACGAACTCGGCCCCGACCCCGCGAGCCTCGAAAATGTAACTGCTCAGGCTGATGCTGGTTTGGGCGGCGCGCACGGCTGCCAGCATGGCGGGCATGGCCTCGTCGCCGTTTTGCAGGGGTTCAATGCGGTTGCCTTCGGCGAAATGGAAACGCGAGATGCGGTCAAGAGTGCCCGCCAGGGCACAGTCGCTCTCGCTGGCTCGACCGGCGGCGCGGGCAAAAAGCGGGCAGGCCGGTGCGGGCTCATGCCAGGCCGGTTCACCGCGATAGTCGCGTCCCTTGCGGCGCATGGAGTTGACTCCCAGCAGGGCATACAGACAGGCGCCGAGACCCGGTGAAAACAGGATGAGAGCGACCCAGAAGCCGGCCGAGCGATGATCGCGGTGGCGAATGAGCACGTGCAGAAGCGCGGCGAGACTGGCGGCAAGGGCACTGCTGCCGAGGGTGATCAGCTCCCAGCTGACGGCCAGGACAGGGGAGGCGGGCATGGGAGGCAATCCTAGACTTTGGGTCGGTGTCACGGCCACAAAAAAAACGCCGCCGGTTTCCCGGCGGCGTTCGAAGGGCATCACTCAGGTGAGCTTACTGCTGGGGAGCGGCGGGCGGAGCGCCCGGCAGTGCCGGCAGGCCGCCGGCAGGAGCACCCGGCAGCTGGGGCAGGCCACCGGCAGGGGCGCCGGGGGCGGGAAGCTGGGGCAGGCCGCCCGGGGCGGGCATCTGCGGCACGGCACCACCGTCGATGGTTCCCGTGGAGGAACCCATGCCGGTAGAGACAATGTTGAGGACCTGTTGCGGCTGGTTCTGGCTGGCCATGGTGAACATGTCCATGCCACCCGACATCATCTTCGGACCGACCGAGGCACCCCGCTTGGCGGCAAGCTGCTCGACGTTCACCGAGTTGTCGTTGCGGCCGATGATGATCTTGCCACCGCGCCAGGTGCGGCCCGGGACCAGCTGGCCCGCGGCGTCGCAGTTCCACTGCGGCGGCCAGCCGGCGGCGGACGGGTTTTCGTAGACCAGCGGCATGATGCCGGTGCTGGAGGTGGTTTGGCCACGGGTCATGGCCCAGTGGTTTTCACCCGCCATGAGCGCCTGGTCAAAGGAGGGAGCCTGGCCGACATTGCCATCGGGCATGAAGCGGCTGGCCTTGGCGCCGAAGATGCGCTCATCCTGGATGATGTCCTCGGTGAAGAGAACGCGGAAGGCATCGTTGGCGGTGATGGCAACGCCTCCGGTCAGCGGGTTCTGGTAGGAATCCGGATAGATCGAGTTGTTGTCCTGCGCGAAGACCTTCATGGCCATGATGATCTGGCGGCAGTTGTTCGAGGTGCTCGTCTGGTTCGCCATGTCCTGAATGACGTTGAAAGTGGGGACCGCCAGGCTCGCGAGAATCGCGATGATGGTGATCACCACCAGAAGTTCAATGAGGGTGAAGCCTCGTTGGAGTGCTCGTTTCATGATCGTAGTGTGCTTATGTGGGTTTATGATGGTATGCGCTCCGGGAGGGATTTTTTCCCGGAGACAGCCCCATTACACCAAGCTGCCCTGCGGCTGGCGAGAAAAATCTGCGGCGAGGGCCGGTTTCAGCGCAGCCAGTCGTCAAGGTGCTGGGCCACGAAACTGTCGTCGTTGAGGTGCGGGTGGGCGCGATGCACGCGGTCGATCGCCTCCACCTGGCCGGGACTCAGTCCCTCGGCCGGGTCCAGACACCAGAGGCCTTCGAGCAACCCCTGTCGTCGCAGGATCTCGTGCAAACCGGCGATGCAGCCTCGAAAGCCGTTGGCGGCGTCGAAAAACGCGGCGTTGCAGTCGGTCACCTCCGAGCCCAGGCGCAGCAGCTCCGGTGTCGGGGCCTCCCCCAGGCAGCGCTGGAGGAGTTGGACCGCCGATTGGGTCCATACCGCCCAATGGCCGAGCAGGCCGCCGTGGAAGCGCAGTTCCCGGCCGCCATAGCGGTAGGGGGTGACCAGATCGGCGACAATGCTGTCGTCGTTGCCGGTCAGCAGGGCCACGTCGGTCCGCCCGCTCTCGGCCAGGGCGCGCACGACATCCAGGGTTTGATAGCGGTTGAAAGGGGCGACCTTGACCGCGACCACCGCCTCGATGTCCAGAAATCGTCGCCAGAAGTCGGCGGTCAACGCTCGCCCTCCGACGGCGGGCTGCAGGTAGAAGCCGACCAATGGCAGAATTTCACCGATCGCACGGGCATGATCGATCAGGACGTCGTCACTGGCGTCTGGCAGGGCCGCCAGGCTGAGCAGGCCGGCGAGGTAGCCGAGACGTTGCAGGGTCTCCGCCTCCCGCCGCGCCTGGGAGGTGGGACCGCAGATGCCGCCGATCCGCACGACGGCGCGGTCGGCGCGGTCCATCTCCTCCGCGGCCAGGGCGAGGACGGGTTCAAACAGACCGTGGCGGGCTTCGCGGATGGCGAACTGGGTGGTATGGACGCCGACGGCAAGCCCCCCGGCGCCGGCGGCCAGATAATAGCGCGTCAAGGCACGCTGGCGCCTCTCGTCAAGCCGGCGCGCAGCGTTGAGAGCCAGCGGGTGGGCCGGGATGGCGATGCCTTGCAGCAGCGCGCTGCGGAGGTCAAAAGCGGCCATCACGGGATTCAAAGTGCGTGGGTTTGCCAAGCGAGGCGCCGCCGCGGCGGATCCAGGCGGCGGTCGCTTCGAGCATGCGGTCGACACCGACCGTCGGTTCGCCGAACCAGTCGATGGATCGGCCGGCATCGGCCAGCCAGGCGGTCGGCGCCTCCTGACCGGTGAACTGCGGTGTCCGACCGAGCAGCTCACCCAACCGCTCGGCCAGGACGCGCACGGCGAGGGTCTCCCGGCCGGTGACGTTCAGGATCGCCGGCGGCGTCGAGGTGCGCGCCAGGCACTGCAGGGCACGGGCGCAGGCGTCGCCCTGCCAGATGACATTGACGTGGCCGCTGGTGAGATCGACCGGCTCGCCGGTCCAGACCTTGCGGGCGATGTCGTGCAGCACCCCGTAGCGCAGGTCGATGGCGTAGTTGAGGCGGAACATCAGGCAGGGCGTGCCCAGGCGCTGCGAGGCCTCGGCAAAGAGGCGCTCGCGGGCGATGCAGGAATACGCATACTCACCCGGTGGATCGAGCGGCGTGTCCTCGCGGGCACCGCCGCTGTGGATCGGCACAAACGGATAGACGCATCCGGTCGAGAAGACCACGGTACGGGCACCGGCGAAGCGCTCCGCCACTAGCGCCGGCAGGACGGCGTTCATCCGCCAGGTCAGGCCGGGATCCTCGCTGCTGCCAAACTTGTGGCCGGCCATGAAGACCACATTCGCCGCATCCGGCAGTCGCTCCAGCGCGGCGCGGTCGAGCAGGTCGCAGGCAATCGTCTGCACGCCGTGCGCCTCCAGTTGGCGGGCGGCGGCCACGGAACTGAAGCGCGACACCGCCAGCACCCGTCGATCCGCGGGCAGGGCGCGCCGGGCCATGCGCGCCAGGGTTGGGCCCATCTTGCCTCCGGCCCCGAGCACCAGAATGTCGCCCTC
>JAUREI010000294.1 GCA_030827515.1 Prosthecobacter sp.
CGCTCCAGCAGGGTGCGGATCTGGCGCGGCACGACGGTCATGGCGAAATTGAAGACCTCGCGACCATTCATCGCCAGTCGTCCCTCGCGATTGTGGATGGCGGCACCCCCGGCACCCTGGGTGGCAAAGACGGTGTCGACCAACTGCCAGCCGGGCTGACCGGCTTCCAGCAGGCTGACCGTGGCGGCGTCGCCAAACAGCAGGGCCGTGGCCTGATCGGCCGGATCGATGATGGCCGAGTACGGATCGCTGGTGAAGAACAGGCCGCGGGCGATGCCGTTCGCCTGCAGGAAGGCGGTGGCGATCGACAGGCCGTAGACATAACCCGAGCAACCCAGGGAGATGTCGAAGCAAGCGCAGTCGTCGGGCAGACCGAGTCCGGCATGCACCACCGCCGAGGTGTGCGGAATGCCATGATGATCCGGCGTCTGAGTGCAGACGATGACGGCGCCAATGCCCTCCAGCGACACCCCCTGCCCTTCCAGCGCGCGCGCGGCCTGCAGGCAGAGATCGGAGGCCTGCTGCCCGGGCTCCTTCACGGCCAGACTTGTGGTGCCGAGCTTGCCCTCGAGAAAGTCGTCGCCGTAGTCAAAGGCGCGACCGCGCTCGCGGGTGTCGATCCGTCCGGGCGGGACGAACGAGGCCAGACGGGTGAGGCGGACGACACTCATTGCGGGGTGGAAAAGGAAATATACCCGAGGCGACGGCCGCCGCTGGTGATTTCGCTGCGCGTGAAGCGATTGCCGAGCACCTGACGCAGGCTGACCGTGAGTTCTTCGGGCGACTCGACCGCCAGCGGCGCCACGAGTTCCAGTCGGGCAAACAGCCACTTCGGGCTGAGGTGCGGCAGCACTTCCAGATGCAGGCGCTTGTTGAGGAAGACGATCTGTTCGATCGGCAGGCCGGGCGCCGGGGCCTTCAGCACGGCCGTCTTCGCCGCCACATCGACCGTGGCCGCCGCGGCCACCTCGGGTTCGTTGCAGGGCTTGCGGGCCGTCACCGGCCGGTCGCTCTCCAGCAGCGCGGCGTGCAACAGGTCGGTGCCGCTGCCCCAGCGGATCTCCCCGCGGAAGGCCGGATCCTCGCGCAGATGCAGCAGGCTGTCGCGCGACAGCACCAGGTCGGGCTGATGCCTCAGCAGGTGGTGGAAGGTCAGGTTGACCGGCCCGGGCGGTGGCGGTTCCGGCAGCGCGGCGACGATTGCCTGGTGCAGGTCGGTACCGTGCAGGTAGCTGCGCTCGCCCCGGAAGGGCAGTTCAAGCGGGCGGGTCTCGGTCATCGCGACTTTCTTGCAGGCAAGCACGGCGAATGTCAATCACCACCCCGTCCCGGCAGGGGCGTCAGGCGAGGTCGGCCAGGCTCAGCGGTGTGCCGCGCGCCAGCGACCGGCGGGCATGCGCGCCGAGCACCTGCTCAAGGTGGCGCGGGTGCAGGCCGTGGCCGGGGCGGATGCAGCGGACGTTGTCGGCCGTGAAGGGCTCGCCCTTGGCGATGTCGCGCACGACGTAGAGCGACTTGCGGAAGGCGCGGCTGGGCAGTTCGCGTTCGGAGGGGGCGTAGCGGACACCGCCCAGCGCCTTCTCCGCCGTGCGCACCGCCTGCACCATCGCCTTGAACTCGGCCGGCTCGAGCGAAAAGGCGCTGTCCGGCCCGGGCACCGAGCGGTCGAGGGTGAAGTGCTTTTCCAGGATGCAGGCGCCGAGCGTCACCGCCGCCACCGGCACGGCGATCTCCAGGGTGTGGTCGGACAGGCCGGCCGGCACGCCAAAGGCCTGGGCCAGGTGCGGAATGGTGCGCAGGTTCATCTCCTCGGGCGGCGCCGGGTACCCGCTATTGCACTTGAGCAGGGCGAGCTGGGTGCAGCCGGCCGCGCGCGCGGTCGTCACCGCCTCCTCAATCTCGGCCAGGGTGGCCATACCGGTCGACAGAATGATCGGCTTGCCGGTGGCGGCGATGCGCCGGATCAGGGGCAGATCGACGATTTCAAACGAGGCGATCTTGTGGCAGACGACGCCGAGGTTTTCCAGGAAATCGACCGCCGAGGCATCGAAGGGCGTCGAGAAACAGTCCATGCCCAGCGCCTCGGCCTCGGCCTTGAGCCGGGCCTGCCATTCCCAGGGGGTGAAGGCTTCGGCATAGAGCTGGTAGAGGTTGCGCCCCTCCCAGATCGTGCCCTTGCCAATGCGGAAATCGGCGGCATCGCAGTCGATCGTCAGAGTGTCGGGCGTGTAGGTCTGCAGTTTGACCGCATCGGCCCCCGCCTCGGCGGCGGCGCGGACAATGGCGAGCGCCTGCTCGAGGTCCTGGCCGTGGTTGGCCGACATCTCGGCGATGATGTAGCAGGGCCGGCCCGGGCC
>JAUREI010000142.1 GCA_030827515.1 Prosthecobacter sp.
ATTGGGCTCGATCCGGTAGCGAGTGACGAGCTGGCCGGTGGGATCGGGAACGAAGACATTGTTCTTCAGTTCCGGCATCAGGTCGCCACGGTAGACGCCCAGGCCGGAACAGGCGGTGTTGGTGCCGGCGTGGGCGTCTGCCGTGGTGTGGGTGATCTTCAGCGGGAAGACTCGGGTGTCGGCGCCGGGCGGGGCAATGTCCTCATGGACCTGGGTGATGCCGGCGTGGGGGTTGCGGGTCATCGCCTCCCAGGGCATGACGGTGAACATGAGCGGGTTGCGGTTCGAGCAGTAGAAGTGGTGGCCGAAATCGTCGAAGGCACCGCCATACTGGCCCTTGCCGCCCGTCGGCGTGATGGCACCGGTTTTCGGGTCCCACTTGAAGTTCGCTCCCGGCACGCCCACCACCTTGTCGGGCGCGGCGGCGGGGTAGATTTCCTTGGCATCGAGGCCGTTGTTGAAATGCACGCAGCCGTCAGGACCCCAGCGCGGGGCACTGACCTGAAGCTGGCTGTGGCGCGGGTTGAAGCCCTTGATGAGCGGACGGTTGAGGTCGGCCTTGCCGTCGCCGTCGGTGTCCTTGAGGAAGAGGATCTGCGTGCGCGTGGTGACGATCAGCCCGCCGTCGTGGGGCAGCAGGCCCTGGGCGTTGTCGAGATGCTCGGCAAAGACCACGCTGCGGTCCATGCGGCCGTCGCCGTTGTCGTCGATGAGCTGGGAGATGCGCGACAGCCAGGGCTCGCCCGCCTTGGGCGGACCCAGCGGGTAGTCGCGCATCTCGGCGACGAACATGCGGCCCTGCGCATCCCAGGTGACTTCCACCGGATCCAGCACAAGAGGTTCGGCGGCGACCAGTTGCGCCTCATAGGGACCGTCGAGCTGGATCTGGGTGAGCGACTGCTCGGCCGGCATCGGCTGGTCCTGGCCCTGGCGCACGCTGATGTCGGTGCCGCCGCTGGCCTGAATGGCCGACCACTTTTCCGTGAAGGCGCCGAGCGGATGCAGCTCATAGCGGCGCACGATCATCTCCGCGCCCTCGGTCTGGATGCAGATGCGACCCTCGGCCGGCTTGCAGTCGAAGGCCTCGTTGACCAGGCGACCATTGACGAAATACTGCAGGGTGTCGCCCTTGGCGATGACCTCCATCCGGTTCCATTCACCGACCGGCGAATCCGGATCGTCCGGGTGGCGGATGTTGAGCTTGTCGGCCCAGTCCTCGTGGCGCTTTTCCCAGTTGATGCGCCCCTTGGTGACGACCTGCTTCGGCGCGCCCTTTTTCCAGCGCTTTTCCTTGTCGCGGTCGAGCTCGATCTCGGCGGTGACGCTGGTGGTCAGTTCGGTGCCGTCGGGCAGGGTCGGTGAGAGCACCAGGATGTCGCCGATGCCGCCCTCGATGATCTGGGCCTCGATGCTGGCCATCCAGGTGTTGCCATAGGCGCCGTGCGGTCCGTAGGAGTGGACGAGGATGCCGTTGTCGCGCGAGCGGTCGGCGCGCTTGCCCCAGGTTTTCGGGCCCCACTTGAAGTCGACGACGAGGTGGTAGTCCTTGTAGCTCTCCTTGGTGACCATGTAGCCGTAGCCGCGACCGCTGATGTGCAGTTCCTCACCCTTGACCTGGAAGATCTGCTGGGGCGGATCGGCAAAGTCCTGGTCGGGATTGATGTGGTATTCGACCTGACCTTTTTTCATCAGGTCGAGGACATTGATCTTCTCGGTCACCGGCGTGGCGGACCAGGCGCGGGCGGCGAGCAGGGGGACAATCAGCAGGGTTGGCAGTCTCATGACGGGAAAAATACGGGCTCCGCCGGGGCTTTTATGCGCCTGGCCACGGCACGTTTGCGACCGGTGGTGATGCTTTTGTGACACCGGCGCTTGCCAGACCGCCTCCGCGGACCTTCATTGCGGCATGAACGACGACTGGCAGTCCTGGGCCGCACTCGCGGTGGTGCTGGTGACCGCGATCGCCTTCACGGTGCGCGCCATCCGCCGTCGCCGGCGCGGCGCCATCGGCTGCGGCGGCGGCTGTGACTGCACCCAAAAGCCGGTCACTCGCCCTTGAGGGCCAGCAGCCTGCGCGCTTCGGCGAGCAGGAAGGCCGTGTCGGTGAAGGGTTCCCAGCTCACATCGAGCCAGCGCAGGCGCCCCTTGGCGTCGATGAGGGCTGCGGCATGCAGGGCCTCATTTTCGAAATCGTCATGGGCGCGGAAGGCCTTGAAGGCCTCGCGCGACGGATCGCAGAGCACCGGGAACGGCGGCAGCTTTTTGTCGGCCATCTGTTCCACCAACCGACCGGCGATCGACATCGGCTCGAGGGTGACCGCCGTGAGGGTGATGCCCGCCTTGTCGAACTCCGGTGCGACATTGGCGAAGGCGTTGACCTGCTCCATGCAATGCGTGCAGGCGGAACCAAGGTAGAAGATCAGCAGGTGGTCGCGCCCGGCGAGTTCACGACTGGAGAAAGGTTTGCCATCCAGCGTGAATGCCTCCCAGGTCGGTGCCTCCGGGGGCGACCAATGGATCGGCCCCAGGCTTTCCAGCGGCGGCCTCACACCGCTGTCGTCTCGTTTGGGGGCCGGCAGTCGCCAGTCGCCCTCGACGCCGAACTCGCGCGCCAGGACCCCGAGACGCTTCGCCACGGGCAAATCACGATCCATCGCAAAGGCAAGCTTGCGCGCCTCATCAAAGGCCTTGCGTGCCGCCTCCTTGTTGCCGGCGGCATGCAAGAGGTCGGCCTTGGCCGATTGACCGGCAAGATCGGCCCCGAGGCCCTGGGCGGCGGCAATGGCCTTGTCCTTGTTGCCCAGTCGCAGCCAGAGTCTCGCCGCGAGATCCTTCGGCAGGTCCTTGGCGGCCTCCACCCGTTTGGCGGCATCCTCCTGCCTGCCAAGCACCGCGCTTAGCACGCGCAATTCGGCGAGAGCTTTGACGGCCGGTGTCGGCTCGTTCTTCTTCGCCTCGGCTTTCGCCGCAGGTGCCTTCGCCACCGGTTTGGCTCCAGGCTTGACCTCCGACTTGACCTCCGACTTGGCGACGACTGCCGGAGCGGGAGTTCCCTTGCCCTGCCCCGCCCCGGCCGGTGGGTTGGTGGCCTTTGCCGGTTCGCTCCCGGCTTGTTTCGCCGGCGTGGCTGGCGCAGCCTTGTTCACCTTTTCTGCCGGGGCCGCCTTGGCGACACGGGCCTTCTCGAAGGCTTCCAGATCCGCGATGGCACGGTCGAGGCCGGGACCATCCTCAAGTTGGAAGGCGGCAAGGCCGAGCGCGCGCAGGCGCGGCACCTCGACCTCGGCCTGCGTGGCCTTGACGAGGAAGGTGCCGGCCGCTTCACGCAGTTGCGGCCAGAGTTGCCACTTTTCCAACGTCTCGAGCAGGCGGCGCTGGCCGTAGGAAGCCGAGGAACCCGACTTGTCGAGGGTGTTGTATTTGGGATGCCGCGGGTTGGCGACCAGGCTGCGGGCGAGGGCGATCGCATCGCCGGCGCGGCCGAGTTCGTTGAAATTGCGCACCAGCCATTCCTCGTTGTGGGCGTAGTTGTGGATCTGGTCGGGCAGCACGAACTCGCGGCGCATGTAGGCGTGATCCACGCGGGTGCTGGCCTCCTGCTGCCAGACCGCGTCGTCAAAACGCTTCACCTTCGAGTAAGTGTGGCCCGGCATGTGCCACATGTGGGCGATGGCGGGTGAGGCCTGGCCGCAGAGGGCGGCCGACTTCAGCGCGCGCTCGGGCTTGCGATCATCCCAGAGATGGATGCGGTAGTGATGGGCGGGATGGTTCGGGGCGACCGCAAAGATCTGGTCGAGCAGGGCGTCGACCGCCTGCGGGCTGGAGATCGGCGCCTCCTTTTTGGCATGCCAGATTTTCCAGACGAGGAAGGCCTTGGCCTCCACATCGCCGGGGCGTGCCTGAACGATTTCCTCGAGATCGCGGATGAAGTCGAGTTCACGCTGCTTCTTGTCGCGCTTGTCGTCTTTCTTCAGGTAATAGTTCTCCAGCACCCGGATCCAGGCCCGGTCGCTGTCGCAGGCCTTGTCCCGGAGGGCGATCGCCTTGCCGGTGAACTGCTTGGCCCGCGTTTCATTGTTGATGTTGGCCAGGGCCATGCCCCAGAAGGCCATGGCGCAGTCCGGATCCAGGGCGGCCACCTGGCGGAAGGAGCGTTCGGCCTCGTAATACCAGAAACCGTGCAACTGGCCGATGCCCTGGTTGAAGAACCGCTGCGCCATCGGCTTGGTCGTCTGCACGGGAAAATCCACCTGGCCCGTGCCCTCGATCAGTACCGCCGCCTGTCGCGGGCCCTCATTGAAGGCTTCACCGTGGGAGGAATGACCCGGCAGGGGGTCGGCGGCCCGGGCGACGGGCAGGACGAGCAACAGCAGAAGAAGGGGGCGCATGGAATCAGGCCGACAAAACGTCGGCATCACCCGCTTCCATACGCCGAACCGGCGTTTTCCGCCGGGCCGGCGACGCCGCCCTCTGAAATCTGAAATTTGAGATCTCCCTTCCTCACTTCACCGCACCGGCGACGGGCGAGCCGTCCTCGCCGAGGCGACCGGTCGTCCACAACAGGGCACGGCTGATGAGATCAAGGTAGCGGCCGTCGGCGACGGTGTCGTTGTTGTGGCCGAGGGTGGTGCTGAAGATGCGGGTCTTGTTCGGACCGTATTCATTGGTCCAGACCACCACGGCCTCGGCTTCCACGGCCTTGGCGCCGGCAGGCGCCGGCTGGCCCTTCTTGCCCTTTGGCGGCTGAATCTGGTGGCCGGAGGCAAGCGGCTTGGCGCCGAGCATCTGAACGTTGTTGTAGAGTTCCTCCTTGATCGTTGTCCAGTCGCCCAGACCGCGGGTGATCGGATGGGTCTTGTCGGTGAAGGTGATGTCGATCGGCTCCTGCGGACCGTGGCCGGTCGACTGCAGACCGATGAACTCATACCAGCCGGCGTTGTCGGCGCCCTTCTGCACCGGTTCGCGGAAGTTGCCCCAGCGGTAGCTGTGCATGGCGCAATGCAGGTTCACCGCCGGCACGCCGTCGCGATGCGCGCCGAGGATGTTGCCAACGTAGGCCGGATCGGTGACGTCGGCCGAGCACTCGTCATGGATGACGACATCGAAATCCTTGGCCCAGTCCTTGGCCTTGTAGATCTCAAAGACCGCCTTGGTGGTCTTGTCGGGGTTGTACGCGACGTCAACCTTGGCGTTGAGGCGCTTTTCAATGCCCTCCTTGAGCAGGGCCTGCTGGGTTTCATAGTCGTGGCAGCAGCCCCCGGCAACGATGAGCACGCGCAGCGGCTTCGGGGCCGGGTCGGCGGCGTTGGCAAGGAACACGGCGCAGGCGACGCCGAGCAGGAGGAAGGGAGCAAACAGCTTTTTCATGGTGTGCGAATGCAAACGCCGCGCAGCGGCGGATGTTGCCGCATCTTCTGCATCGAAACCGCCCGGGTGCAAACTTTTGCGTTGCAGCGGCGGCGGGCCGTCCTCTGGTGCCGCCATGCACGTCCTCCGCCTCCGCCTGGCCGCCCTGACCGGATTCACCGCCGTCCTCCTCGGTGCCCTTGGCGCGCACGGGCCGGTCCATGAAAAACTGAAGGCGGCCGGCGAACTGGATCACTGGCAGACCGCCCTGCACTACCACCTGCCGCACGCCCTTCTTCTTGCCGTGCTGGCCCTGCACGGGGCGAACGCCGTTCGCGCCCACGCCTGGGCCTGGCGCTGCTTCTTTGCCGGCATCCTGCTGTTTTCCGGTTCGCTCTACCTCCTGGCCCTCACCCAGACGTCCAAACTGGGCGCCGTGACCCCATTCGGCGGCGTCTGCCTCATGCTCGGCTGGCTGCTGCTGGCCGTCGGGGCCCGCCGCGCCTGAGTCAAAGCCAACCCCGAGAAAAGGTTGTGCCCGGAATCGGACCGGCTTATCGTTTTCGCCATCCTGCATGCCGCCTGATGACTCCAACCCGCCGCCGGACGATGCGACGGGGCTCACGCCCCTGACGGAGCCGACCCCGGCGCCGGATCTGCCGTCGCCACCGCAGGCGCCGCGCGGGCGCGACGGTCCCCCTTCGCACCGGGACGACATCCTCATCCCCGACTACACCCTGCTCAAGCGCATCGGTTCGGGGGCCTATGGCGAAGTCTGGCTGGCACAGAGCGTCACGGGTGCCTATCGCGCGGTGAAGATCGTCTGGCGCGAGGACTTTGAGCTGACCCGCACCTTCCATCGCGAATTCCTCGGCATCCAGCAGTTCGAACCCATCTCGCGCGGCCACCCCTGCCTCGTGCACATCCTGCATGTCGGCTGGAACGAGCACCGTGGTTTCTACTACTGCGTCATGGAGCTGGCCGACGACGCCGAACTTGGCGCCAACTTCGAGGAGGTCGCCACCTACGTGCCGCGCACGCTGGGCACCGACATGAAGCGCCATGGCCGTCTCGATCTGGTGTTTTGCCGCGACGCCGGCGTGTATCTTGCCGACGCGCTCTATTACATGCACAACCGCGGCCTCACCCACCGCGACATCAAGCCTTCGAACATCATCTTCGTCGGAGGCGTCTGCAAGCTGGCTGACATCGGCCTCGTCGCCGCCTTTGGCGAACGCACCTTCGTCGGCACCGAGGGGTTTGTGCCGCCCGAGGGCCCCGGCACGCCGCAGGCCGACATCTACAGCCTCGGCAAGGTGCTCTACGAGATGAGCAGCGGCAAGGACCGCATGGAGTTCCCGGAGATCCCGGCCAACCTCGGCGATGATGAATGGCCGTTCTGGGTCGACCTCAACCGCGTCATCTGCAAGGCCTGCGCCCCGGATCTCGCCGAGCGCTTCCAGACGGCCGGCGAATTTGCCGAGGCCCTGCAGCAGGTTGGATTCGGCCGTCGTGAAAGTCTGCCGCGCCGCTTCGCCCGCGCCGCCGTGCTGACGCTGGCCGGTTCCTTCCTCGCCGGCGCCGGCCTGACGGCTTCGAAATACCAGCACGAATGGGCCTGGCAGTTGCCGCTGCCGGAAAAGCCCGAGCCGCCGCGGCCCGAACCGCCGCAACCCGGCAAACCCTGGCAGAACGTGCGCGGCCAGTGGTTCACCTTCGCCAAGGACCATCACCTGGCCGACCAACCGGTCGAGGTCACCAACTACCGGGCCTTCCTCGAATCGAGCCTGCGCGCCGCGGAATTCAGCGTCGTGCCCTTCCAGACGCCGGACAAGAAGATCCTCAACCTGGTCATGATTCCGGCCGCCGACGCCGATGCCTTCTGCGCCTGGATGACGAGTCGCGATCGCCAGGCGGGCCGACTCGATCTCGACCACGAATACGCCTGGCGACCCGCCACCAGCGTGCCCATGCCCGAGGGTGCCGCCCCGCGCCCGGACTGGCAGGTCATCCGCACCCGCATTGTCCGGGTTGCCTATGGTCAGCTCACCCTGGCCAGCACCCCGCCCGGCGCCGATGTCTTCAATGGCCAGCTCCGTGTCGGCCGCACGCCGCTGGAACTGCCCAAGGTCCAGGCCGGCGCCTTCGACTACGAAATCCGCCTGCCCGGTTACAAAAGCGAAAACGCCCGCGGCACCCTGAAGGAGGGCCAGAGCCTGAGCTTCAACCTGCGCCTGCGCGCCACTGGCTCGGTCGTCTTCGGCAAGCCGTGGGAGAACAGTCTTGGCATCAAGATGATGCCGCTCGGCCGCGCCCTGCTGGCCGCCACGGAAACCCGCCGGCGCGACTTCGCCGAATTCGCCCGCAGTGCCAACCTGCCGGTCGTGGAGGGTCGCGAGCTCGATGCCGATCCCGACCTGCCGGTCACCCACGTCAGCCGCGATGAGGCCGCTCAGTTCTGTCGCTGGCTGACCGATCGTGAACGCGCCAAGGGCCTGCTCGAGCCCGACCAGGAATACCGACTGCCACGCGACGACGAGTGGAGCATGGCCGCCTACCTGCCCCGCGAAAAGGGGTCGACCCCGGCGGAGCGCAACATGGGCATTGAGGGCATTTATCCCTGGGGTTTCACGCCCGTTCCACCGGCCAAATCCGTCAACCTGCTCGACAAGAGCGCCGATGCCTCCGGCAAAAAGTCGATCGCCGGCTACGACGACGGTCAGGCGACCCTTGCTCCGGTCGGCAGTTACCGCGCCGACACCCGCGGCCTTTTCGACCTTGCCGGCAATGTCTGGGAATGGGTGGCCGATTCGTGGGAAGCGGATCCAGCCGTTGGCGCCGTGCGCGGCGCCGCCCACAGCACCCGCGAGCGCATTGAACTGCTTGCCTCCTACCGCCGTCAGGTCGTCGCCGGCGAGCGCCTGCCCGACGTCGGTTTCCGCCTCCTTCTTGGCGTCAGCGGACAGCAGGCGCGCGACGAGGAATAGGCGTTCGTGCGGGAGGGATCGGCCCGCCACGGGTTGCACCACCGGCCAAACCCGGCTATCGCCCGTATTCCACTGCCTTGAAAACGATCCTCCGCGTCTTTGCCTACCTCCGCCGCTACCCGCTGCTCGCCGGTGCCCAGTTGTTCTGCGCGATCACCGGCACGCTGATGGTCGTGGTCTTCCCGGCGGTGACCCGCGAGGTGCTCGACGTCATCGTCCCGCAGGAGCAATGGCAGCGTCTGCCGCAGGTGATCCTGCTCGCGCTCGGCGCCTACTTCGCCCAGCACTTCTTCAACGGCCTGCGCATCCTGCTCAACAACACCTTTGAGCAGAAGGTCATCTACGACCTGCGCAGCGACCTCTACGAACGCCTGCAAACTCTGCCGCTGCGCTGGTTCGACAACCGCCCGACAGGCGACATCATGACCACGGTCGGCGAGGACATTCCGTCGGTCGAGCGCGTGCTGATCGACGGCATTGAGCAGGGCCTCATGGCCGTGCTGCAGATCGCCGTGGTCGGGGTCTTCATGTTCCGGGCCGACACCGAACTGGCACTGTGGTCGCTTGTCCCCCTGCCCTTCCTTGCCGTCGGCGCGCTCGCCTACACGCGCACCTCCCGCGACCGCCACCGCGCGGTGCGACGCGCCAGCAGCGCCATGAATTCGCTCCTCCACGACAACGTCGCCGGCATGCGGCAGATCAAGGCCTATGCCATGGAGGCCGAGGAAAAGACGCGCTTCAACGAGGCCAGCGGCGCCCTGCGCCAGGCCGCGCTGCATGTCATGCGCATCTGGGCGATCTACCGCCCGGGCATGCATTTCCTCACCAGCGTCGGCATGGTCATCGTGCTCTGGCAGGGCGCCCGGGGCCTCATGGAGGGCCGCATCGAAAAGGGCGATCTCGCCGCCTTCCTGCTGCTGCTGAAATTCTTCTACGACCCGGTCGAACAGCTCCACCAGCTCAACCAGATCCTTCAGGGCGGTCGCGCCGCCGGCGAACGCGTCTTCGCCATCCTCGATGCCGAACCCGAGTCCGACACCACCGGCGGCCGCGACCCCGGTCCGGTGACCGGCCATGTCCGTTACGACAACGTCGGCTTCAGCTACGGCGGCAAGATCCCCACCGTGCATGGCATCACCCTGGAGGCGAGGCCCGGCGAAACCATTGCGCTGGTTGGCCCGACCGGTGCCGGCAAGTCGACCCTCATCAACCTGCTGACCCGTTTCTACGAGTATGACGAGGGCGTCATCACTCTCGACGGCCAGCCGGTGCACGAACTGCACAAGGCCAGCCTGCGGCGGCAGATCGGCTATGTCACCCAGGAGAGTTTTCTTTTCAACGGCACCCTTCGCGAGAACCTGCTGATCGGCAAACGCGACGCCACCGAGGAGGAACTCTGGCAGGCCCTGCGCAGCGCCAATGCCGAGGAATTTGTGCGCCGGCTTGAACACGGCCTCGACAGCCGGGTCGGTGAGCGCGGCATCAAGCTCAGCGTCGGCGAGAAGCAGCGCGTCTCCATCGCG
>JAUREI010000232.1 GCA_030827515.1 Prosthecobacter sp.
GCGTGATCTGGCCGACGCCATGCTCAACCAGCGCTTCTCCAAGCTCGCCAAGGCCGAGGGCGCGCCGATCCTCGGCGCGGAATCCTACAGCTACGAATACCTGGAATTTGTCGAGGTCATCGGAGCCATGGCCCAGTGCGCGCCCGAGCAGTGGCAGGCGGCGCTGGCGCTCATCGAGACCGAGGTGCGGCGTGCGGTGGAGCACGGCTTCACCGATGCCGAGTTTGAAGAGGCCAAGGCCAGCCTGCTGAAGAACGCCCAACTGCGCGCTGCCCAAGCCGACACCCGCAAGTCTCGCGACCTGGCCAGCGGCTTGGTCAAGGTCATGGCCTCGAAAAAAGTCTTCACCCATCCCGTCGCGGACCTGTCCCGCATCGAGGCCGCGCTGGCCGCGCTGGGCAAGGAGGAGTGTCACCGTGCCTTTGCCGAGACCTGGAGCAGTGCCGACCGACAGATCTTTGTCGGTGGCAATCTGCAACTGGACGGGGATGCCGGGGCGAAGATCCTTGCCACCTATCGCGACAGCCAGGCCAAACGCGTGGAAGCGCCCGCGGCCGAGGAGACGGCGGCCTTCGCCTACGCCAACCCCGGTCCGGCCGGCAAGGTGGTCTCGCAGCAGGTTGAAGCCGATCTCGAGGTGACCCGGGTGGTGCTGGCCAATGGCGTGCGGGTCAATCTCAAGCCGACACCCTTTGAAAAGGGCAGCGTGCGTGTCACCCTCAATTTCGGTGGTGGCAAGCTCAGCGCACCGGCCGACAAGCCGGGACTCATCGCCTTTGCCAACAGCGCGTTCATTGCCGGCGGTCTGGAGGCGCACAGTGCCGACGACCTGCGCCGCATCTTTGCCAGTCGCACCGTCAGCGTCGACTTCAGTGTGGGCGACGAGGCTTTCCTTCTCGCCGGACGCACAACGGCCCAGGATCTGGAGGCGCAGCTGCAGTTGCTGGCGGCGCATCTGATTGCACCCGGTTACCGGGAGGAGGCGCAGCGTCAGTTCGAGAAGAATCTTGAGCCGCTCTATGTCCAGCTTCAGCACACCGCCGAGGGCATCATGAACGACAAGGTGGTTTCCTTCCTTCATGGCGGGGATTTCCGTTTTACCTTTCCGGAGATCGAGGAGATGCGCCGCCGCAACCTCGGCGAATTGAAGGAGTGGCTGACGCCGGCCCTCGCGCGTGACGTCCTGGAGGTTGCGATCGTGGGTGACTTCGAGACGGCGGCCGCCCTGGAGGCGGTGACACGCACGCTGGGCGCCCTGCCGGAGCGCGCGACGGCCAAGCCGGCCTATGCGAAGGAGCGCAGGATCGAGTTTCCCTCGCCCCAGACCAAGGACCTGCCCTTCAGCACGGAGATTCCCAAGGCTGTCGCCGCGCTGTACTGGCCGACCGGCGACATGCTGGACATCCAGCGCACGCGTCGCCTCAGCCTGCTGGCCGCCATTCTCGATGACCGCCTGCGCGTCAAGGTGCGTGAGGAACTGGGCGAGACCTACAGCCCTGCCTGCTACCATGTCGCCAACGACACCTTCACCGGCTACGGCTACATGACGGCGATGATCGAGTGCAAGCCCGAGCAGGCGGATGCGCTCGCCAAGCTGGTCACCGAGATCGCCGCCAAGCTCGCCGGGGGACCCATCAGCCAGGACGAGTTCGAGCGGGCGCAGAAGCCGCTGCTCAGCCAGTTGGAGCAGATGCGCCGGGACAATCGTTACTGGTCGCAGAACGTCGTGCGCAACTGCCAGGAGCATCCCGAGCGACTCGACTGGGCGCGCTCGATGATGAGCGACTTCCAGGGCATCACCCTGGCCGAGTTGCAGGAGCTTGCACGCACCTATCTGCCCGCCGAACGCGCCGTGGCGGTGAAGGTCCTGCCACAGTGACCGCGCTCAGTTGCGGCGTTCGCCGCGGCTGGCGGCATGACTGAAGTAATGCTCGGTCAGCAGGTTGGAGAGTCGCTCCAGGCCGTCGATGAAGCGCGTGCAGAAGGCGTCGATCGCGGCTGGTGCCTCCTGCGGGCGCTTGGCGAGGGCATCGAGGTTGAGGGCTGAGAGGTCGGACCGCAGGTCATCGGCCTCGCGGCGCTCCGGGGCGGGAAGATCACTGTGCAGTCCGGCGGGCAACTGGGCGCACTGGCGGCCGATGACGGCAAACTGGCGGGCGACCGAGCGCGGGTTGCTCTCGTTGAGCAGCAGAAGGTCGAGAACGGGCAGCAGCGATGGCCGGGCAAAATGCAGGCGCCGGTAGGTCATGGTGCTGTCGCAGACTTCCAGCAGGGGCACCAGCACGGCGTCATCGGTGACCGCGAGTTGTGCGGCGACGCGGGCGAGCCGTGAGAGACTGGTCGCCCGCTCCAGGCGCCGGCCGATTTCCATGAAGCGCCAGACGTGGCCGCGGGTCATGTTTTCCTGCTGCATGCCGCTGATGGCGGCAAGGTCGAGGATGAGAGTGTCGAGAACCGCCTCGGCGGCACCGGGCTGGAAGGGGCCGGCCGGTGGCCGGGCGTCGCGCTCGATGCGATGGACCAGGCGCCAGGTGTCGTCGGACAGGCGGTCGCGCGCGGCGGAGGCGTTGAACAGCAGGCGCTGGACGAGGTCGGGCAGGCTGCCAACCCGGCCGGGATCGCCGAGCAGTGCGGGAAGTTGGTTTTCAATGCCGCCGGCGGGCAGTTCGAGCTCAACCGCGAGCGCGGCACAGGCATCGAGTTCACGCTGGTCGGTCTCGGCATTTTCGCCGTTGAGACGCTGCAGCACGGCACGCAGCAGTCGCGTGGTCTGTTCAAGCCGTTCCGCATAGCGGCCGAACCAAAAGAGGTGGTCGGCGGCGCGACTGGGAACGCCGCTTGGCGGGCGAGCCGGACGCAGGGGCGTGCTGGCCGGCTGCCGTGTGGTTTCGGGTGCCGTCGCACCATCGCCGGCAATGACCCAGGTGTCCTTGCTGATGCCGCCACTGCGCAGCGTGATGAGCCAGCGCCCGGGTTCGGGGCTGACCCGGGTCAGGCCGCCGGGCATGGCCTCGTAGTGGCCGCCATCGGCGACGGCAAAGGTTCGCCAGACCAGCGGCCTCGGTTCCAGATGGTCACCCGTCCAGGTGGGCGTGGTTGAAAGCGTCAACACCTCCTGGGCCACCCAGTCGTGAGGAGCCTGGCGCAGTTGCGCGATCTGGGCGGCCTGGGCCTGGGAGTCGAGATCGGCGAGGAAAACCGGGTCGCGACCCCCGCGTGCAAACGCCGGCTTGATCACCCAGCGGGCGGGATCGGCACAGACCCGCTCAATCGCTTCGGGCTGCCCGCACCAAAGGGTCGGTACACTAGCCAGTTGCAGTTCCTCGCCGAGCAGACGGCGGCACAGGGCGGGCAGGAAGGGATGCAGGGCGGGAGTCTCAACCAGGCCTGTGCCGAGGCCGTTGGCGAGGGCGACGTTGCCGGTGCGCCAGGCTTCGGCCAGGCCGGCGACGCCCAGCAGGGACTCGGCATGAAGTTCGAGGGGGTCGCACCAGCGGTCGTCGACGTGGCGAACGAGCACGTCAATGCGGTGCAAGCCTTCCAGCGTTTTCAGGTGCAGGTGCCGGTCACGAGTGGTGAGGTCGGCGCCCTCGACGAGCGGGAAGCCCAGATGGCGGGCCAGGAAGGCGTGTTCGTAGTAGGTTTCATGGCGCGGACCGGGGGTCAGAAGAACGATGCCGGGACGGCCATGCCGATTTTTTGGAGTCAGACCCTGCAGGCGATCCCGCATCAGGTCAAAGTGCCCGGCCAGACGGCGCACGCGCGAGGAGTGGAAAACCTCGGAAAAGACGTTCGACAGGATCACGCGGTTTTCCAGGGCGTAGCCATGACCGGCCGGGCGTTCGGCGCGATCACCGAGGACCTGCCAGCGGTTGTCGGCACCCCGCACGAGATCACAGGCGAGACCGGCCAGCCAGCAGCCACCCGGAGGGAGAACCCCGAGGGCGGAGCGCAGATACCCCGGGTTGGCATGCAGCAACCGGGGGGGCAGCAGACCTTCGTTGACCGCGACCTGGGGACCGTAGAGGTCGGCCAACAGGGCATTGAGCAGTCGTCCCCTCTGGTCGAGCCCGGCCCTGAGTTCGCGCCATTCGGCCTCGGCTACGAGGAAGGGCAGCAGGTCGAGCGACCACGGTCGGCGCGTGCCCAGAGCGTCGTCATACACGTTGTAGGTGACGCCGTGGTCGCGCAGCAGGCGCTGCATGGCGGCGGCACGTGATTGCAGTTCGCCCGGCGGGCACTGGGCAAGGTA
>JAUREI010000109.1 GCA_030827515.1 Prosthecobacter sp.
CAAGGGGCTGCGACACATCGTCCATTATGTCGACCGCGCCAAGACATGCCCCTGTTTGGCTTGTCTGTGCTTCTACAAAGCGGGTTGCGCTCGTTTGCCTTGTAGCATGAGGGCCGAAATTGCGGTTCTTGGACCTTCTGTCTAATCGGCCTCATTTCCCTAGAGGCACATAATCCCTATCGTATTTGAAGTAGCGCGGGCCGACCAACTTGATCCCTTCGGGCGTCCGCCAGAGCGGGTTGCAGGGCCAGGCAAGGGTGATCAAGCGTTGACCGTATTTCAGGGAATCGGTGGTCACCGGATCGCCGCTATCCGCCTCGACAAGGGTAATCAGGTCGGGGGTGGTGGCCAGCACGGTGCCGTCCTTTTCTGCAATCAGAAATTCGTTCTGAAAATCAAGGCGCAGGGTCTGGTCACGATACTCTTCGACCCCCGACACAGTGGCCTTGCCCCGGGCAAAGCCGCCTTCGGTACGCCGTTCGATGTCCATGATCCGGCCATGGAACAGGATTTGCGCCCCCAGCAGGTCTGCCAATGCAGCAACAGGGTCGGCGTGGGCGGCGCGGGCGCTGCGAAGGGTCTCGCCCACCTTGGCACATAGCGACAGGGTGCCCCGCACCACGGCCTCTTTGGCGACTTTGCCAGACATCGGGTAAAACGCCAGCAACGCCGATCCCCCCATTTCGATTGTGGCGGCCCGGGCCAGCCGCTCTGTCCATGCGTTCGACACCGTGTCGAGGACAAGCGAATTGCCCTTGTCATCGCACAGCACCATCGGGGTGGCCGATACCCCGGAAAGGGTAAAGGTGACCATCTGCAGCTCGGGGAAGGCCCTGCCCATGCCGTCGCCGTCAATGAGCGGCAGGCCAGAGGCTGCGGCAACAACAAAGGGCGTGGTCGAATTGACGCCCCCCGCCTCACCGCACAGGACGGCGTCGATCTTGCGGCCCATCACCTTTTCAAGCGCCCGGAAGGCGTTCATCAACTCGTCCCCCTGGGGCAGCTTTTCGGTCATGACGGTGGGGGCGCCCATCATGCAGACCGGGACGACCAGGGCGTCGTCATCCAGCTCTGACACATCCATAAGGCTGACCGGCCCGTATTGGCGAATGGCCTGCTGGGCCATTAGCTTGCCCACATAGGGGTCGCCCCCGCCGCCAGTGCCAAGAACAGCCCCGCCTATGGCGATGTCCTCCATATCGGCCACGTCGATTTTGCGCAGAATGGTCATGTCAGTTCCTTTCAGCCGTGCACCGGGCCAAAGGCCAGGGGGGTGAATGTGAGGTCGGGATAGCCAAAGGCCTGAGGGCCGACGACGGCCATCGCCTCGGGCGTTTTCATCAGGTCGTGGACGGGCAGGCCGATCACCGCGACCCGCTGGCCGTAGCGCAAGACCTCAGTGGTGATCGGTTCCCCGGTTTCGAGGTCAAGGTTGATGATCAGGTCGGGGACCATGATGACGGGCCTGCCGTCGACCCACAGGACAAGGTTTTCGTTCTGGATGGCGATCCGCCCTTCGCAGCCCTGCCAGTCACCCGAGCCTGCGATCTTGGCCTCGCCCCGGGCAAAACCACCCTTCAGTTCGCGCCTGATGTCGGTAATCTTGCCGGTAAAGAACAGGGTGGCCCCAGTGGTGGCAATTACCCGGTCCACGACGTCCAGCCTGCGGGCGCGGGCATCAAGCACTGTCCGCCCGATCTGAAGGGCCTGTGTCATCGTGTTGGGCACCGCCGTGCGACGCACAAAGTCCATCCGCATGGGCGCAATCGCCAGACCGGCCGCCGCCCCCATCGCGACAGAGGTATCGCGGGCGAACCGTTCCAGCCAGTACATGTCGACCACGTCGCGGAACACCACCGTGTTGCCCTTGTCATCTGCAATGGCGGCGGGGGCAGGTTTGGCCCCGTAGATGAAGAACGTCGTCATCTGTACTTCGGGAAAGGCCCGGCCCATGCCGTCCCCGTCGATGACGGGCAGGCCCGCCTGCGCGGCCGTGATCACCGGCTCCATCGAATTGGCCCCGCCGATCTCGGCGCAGATCAGCGCCGACATCTTGACCTTGGCCACGTCCTCAACGGCGCGCATGGCGCGGTAGCATTCCTCTCCCTGTTCGATCTTTTCAACGCCAACAACCGGGGCGCCGATGCCACCCACCTCGCCGATCCAGGCGTCATCCGGCAGCGCCTCAAGCGGGAGGATGTCGACCGTCGCCCCTTTGCGCAGCAGTTCGCGGGATCGCAGCATGCCGACATAGGGGTTTCCCCCGCCGCCGGTGCCCAGAAGGGCCGCCCCGATGGAAAGTGGCAGAAGGTCTGCCTCAAGCAGGGGATAGGCGTCTTTAGCCGACATGAAGTTCACCCACCGCCTTGACCCGCACGCGGGTGGCATTGCCGGGCAGGTAGGCCAGCGGGACATCCTCGACATCGACGATCTCAATGGTTTCGCGCCGGGCACCCGCGGCCACGGCGGCCTCGGTCGCGCGGGCCTTGGCGTCGGTCAGTGCCTCGTCGCGGCCAATCTCTGCCAAGGAATAGACCCGATCAACCTCACCGCTGACCTGCGCGATGGCGGCCCCCACGGCATTGGCCACGGCGAAATGGTTGGGCATGATCAGGTCAAGCCCCGCAATCGGCCCCTCAACGATGATCGAGCCGCCACCCACCACGATGACGGGCAGGGGGTCAGCTGAAATGCGGGCGCGTTCGACAGAATCCTCGAGCATAAAGGCAATGCGGTCCCGCGCCTTGCGGATCAGGTCCGGGCTTAGGCCCGCGACCTTGCTCTTGTCGCCAAGGTCGGCGGCCCCATCGGCCACGATGATGTCAGAGGTGGTCAGCGTCTTGCCCCCGAAAACCAGCGCCTCGGTGACAATCCGGTAGCCGACGGACTGCGGGCCGACCGTCAAAGCGTCCGGGCCATCGACGACGAGCGATCCGCCCCCAAGGCCGATGGAAAAGACGTCCGGCATGCGAAAGTTGGTGCGCACGCCGCCAACCTCGACCGCGACAGTGGCCTGCCTCGGGAAGCCCTTTTGCAGGGACCCAACGTCCGAGGTCGTGCCGCCGATATCGACGACGATGGCGTCCTGCACCCCTGACAGAAATGCCGCTCCGCGCATGGAGTTTGTGGGGCCGGAGGCAAAGGTCAGAACCGGGAACCTTTCGGCAAATTCGGCATCCATCAGGGTGCCGTCGTTCTGGGTCAGGTAGAACCGACCGGTAAAGCCTACATCGGCCAGCGCACCGCGAAAGGCCGCGACCACATCGCGCGACAGATCGCGCAGGCAGGCGTTCATGATGGCGGCATTCTCGCGTTCAAGCAGGCCGATGCGGCCGATGTCTGAGGACAGGGTGATATGGGCCTCGGGCAGGGCCTTGGCCAAGATCTCACCCGCCTGCCGTTCAAAGTCTGTAGAGACGGGGGAAAAGACCGCCGTGACGGCGACCGACTTGACGCCCCGTTCGCGGATCTGGTCCGCGATGGCGACAAGCTCTGCCTCGTCGATCGGCGAAATGACCCGCCCGTCGAATTCATTGCCGCCATGGGCGAGGAACGAATGGTTGCCGATCACGTCGCGCAGGTCCTCGGGCCAGTCGACCATCGGGGGCAGGGACGCGGTGGCGGGCAGGCAAAGCCGGACGGCGGCGGTGGGTGCAAGGTCGCGGCGTTGGACGACGGCGTTGGTGAAATGGGTGGTCCCGATCATCACCACGTCAACGGCCGAGGCCTCCATCCCGGCGGCATCAAGCACCTTGCGCAGGGCGTTGACCACGCCGGTCATCACATCCTTGCTGGTCGCGGCCTTTACGCCTGCGATGACCGTGTTGCCATCCATCACGACGGCATCGGTATTGGTGCCGCCCACGTCTATGCCGATCCGGATCATGTTTGTGCTTCCTTCGTTTGGGCCTGGGTGCGCAATGCAAGCAGGTCTTCGGCGGTTGGTATCTCGCCGTTGATAAGGGGGATCTTGGGCCTCAACGCCTCTTCCTCGGCCGAAATGACCGGGACAGAGGCAAGCAGGAGGCGGGTGTAATCGTGTCGGGGATCGGCAAAGACCGAAGCCACGGGGTCTGTCTCGACGATCTTGCCGAGGTAAAGGACACCGACGTCCTGGGCAAAGTTGCGCATCAGGCTCAGGTCGTGGCTAATGAAAAGGTAGGTCAGGCCAAGTTGCTCGATGAGGCCCTCCAGAAGCTCGATCACGCGGGCCTGGACCGATACGTCAAGGGCCGATGTCGGTTCATCCAGCACCAGAAGGCGGGGTTCAACGGCAAGGGCGCGGGCGATGGCAACGCGCTGCTTTTGCCCGCCAGAAAGTTCGTGCGGATAGCGGTCGGCAAAGTGGCGCGGCATTTGCACCATTTCCAATAGTTCGGCCAAACGCGCCTTGCGGTCACCGGCATAGTGATGGGCATCGAGTGCGACTCGGATCGACTGCCCCACGGTCCGGCGTGGGTTCAGCGACGCGCCGGGGTTCTGGAACACCATCTGGACCTGTTGGCGATGGGCCAACGTCGCCTGCCGCCCTAGGATGCTTTGCCCGTCGATCAGGATGTCGCCGGATGTGGGCGGTGTCAGCCCCATGATCATCCGCGCAATGGTGGACTTGCCTGATCCGCTTTCGCCCGCAAGGCCGTAGACGTCGCCCTTTTGGATCGCAAAGGACACCCCGTCCACCGCCCGCACCTCTCCGGCGGAGCGGCCAAAGGCCCCCTTGAGGGCATAGGTCTTGACCACATCGCGCAGTTCCAGAACCGGAGCGGTCATTGGTCCCTCCCGGTCAGGCGCGGCACGGCGGCGATCAGGTCGCGGGTATAAGCCTCCTTCGGGGCCTCGAATATCCCGGCGGTTGGACCGTGTTCGACAATCTCGCCCTTGTTCATCACGTAAGTGTAGCCAGAGGTTTCGCGCACGACCCCGAGGTTATGGGTGATCATCAAAAGGGCTAGTCCCTTTTCGGTGACGAGGTCTTTCAACAGCTTGAGGATCTGGGCCTGTGTTGTGACGTCGAGCGCCGTCCCCGGCTCATCCGCGATCAGAAGGCGGGGCTCGGACAGCAGTGCCATCGCGATCAGGACACGCTGGCGCATGCCCCCCGACAGCATGATGGGAAAGGAGGCCGCGACCCGCTCGGGGTCGCGCATCCGCACCTGGGCGAGGACGTCGAGGACCCTTGCCTTACGCTCTTTGCCGGACCGGTTCCGGCCAAGGCGGCGGTCTGCATACTTCAAGATCGTCCCAAGCTGATCGTAGATGGTGAACACCGGGTTTAGTGAGGACATCGGGTCCTGAAACACCATGCTCATGGCGGTGCCCCGCAGCTTGAGCCTTTCGCGTTCGGGCAGGGTCAGCAGGTCGCGCCCGTCAAAGAAGATCGCCCCGCCGTCAATCTTGGCCGGGGGCTGGGGCAGGATACCCATGATCGTCTTCATCGTGACCGACTTGCCCGATCCACTTTCGCCCACCAGCGCAATCTGCGCCCCCTCGGGCACGTCAAGCGAGACGGATTTCAGCACCTCTATCCGCCGGCCATAGGTGGTGAAGGACACGCTGAGGTTCTGGACGGACAGAAGTGCTGTCATCGCACGTCCTCCACGTCGAACATGTCGCGCAAGCCGTCGCCCAGAAGGTTGAAGCCAAGGGCAACAAACAGGATCGCGCAGCCGGGCAGCACGCTTTCCCACCAGTAGTCGGGCAGGAACGACGCGCCCGAGGCGACCATCGTCCCAAGGTCGGGAGTGGGGGGCTGAATGCCCAGACCTAGAAACGACAGCGCCGCCCCGATCAGGATCACGAAACCCGCATCCAGCGAAGTCTTGACGGCGATGGCCGACACGCAATTGGGCAGGATTTCGCGAAACAGGATATGCGCCTTTGATGCGCCCAGCGTTTCGGACGCCTCGACAAACTCCTGGCTGCGCAATTGCCGGGTGAGCGAATAGATCAGCCGGGTGTGCCAGGTCCACCACAACAGCGCGATGGCCAGCATCGAATTGGTCAGCGACGGGGTTAGAACCGCGGCGACCGCCAGCGCCATGACCAGCGGTGGTATGGCCAGGGCGATATCGGTGATCCGCATGATCACGATCTCGACCCAGCCGCCAAAATATCCAGCGAGCAGGCCAAGGATCACCCCAACCGGGATCGCGATGCCAAGCACAACCACCGCTAGCAGCAGCGATACCCGTAGGCCAAAGATGACGCGCGTAAAGATGTCCCGCCCCACGTTGTCAGTGCCAAACCAATGGACCGCCGACGGGGGCTGATGGCGGTTGCGGAAATCGACGACCGCGCCGACATGCTCGGGGAAGGTGGTAATATTGGGGGCCAGCAGCGCCAGTGAGACCGAGGTGATGACGATGATCGCCCCGATCACCGCCGTCGGATTGCGCGAGAACCGGAACCAGTTCTGCCAGGCGTTGGACAGGGCTTCCTGCTGGCTCATGTCCGGCTTCCCCTGATCCTGACGCGGGGGTCCACGACGCCAACCAGAACGTCGATCATGAGGTTGACGAAGACGAAGAACGCCCCGGACACCATGACCACGCCCATGATGGCGTTCAGGTCCTTCTGAACGATGGCCCGGATGCCGTAAGAGGCCATGCCCGGCCAGGAAAAGATCAGCTCGACCACAAATGCATTGCCGATGAGGGAGGCAAATTCGAGCCCGGTGATCGTCAAGGGCGGCACGAAGGCGGGGCGCAGCATGTATTTGAACATCCGCAGCCGGTCGGGCACGCCAAAGGCGCGGGCGGCCTCGATATAGTCCTGCCGGCTGACGTCGATCATCGAGGCGCGGGTAATCCGGGCGATCTGGCCCATCGTTGCCAGACCAAGGGCGAGGGTCGGCAGCAACAGATGCCGGGCGGCTTCGCCCATCACGTCGAACCGGCCTCTCAGAAGGCTGTCGATCAGGATCAGCCCGGTGATATCGGCGTCAAACGACATGCTTGCGGGCAGCCGACCCGTCGTGGGCAGGATGTTGAGGACATAGCCCGCCAGAATTTGCAGCAGAAGCGCGAGGAAGAAGGCGGGCAGAACGGCGGAAAAGATGGCGATGGCGCGCACGAGGGTATCGGGCCATCGGTCCTTCCATCGCGCGGCCGCCACCCCAAGTGGAACACCAAGGACAAAAGCAAAGAGGATGGTTGAGATCACCAGTTCCAGCGTGGCGGGAAAGGTCTTGCGGATGTCTGAGTTGACCGATTGTTCGGTCAGGAGTGAGCGCCCTAGCTCGCCTTGGGTCAGGCCGGTCAGGAACAGGCCGTATTGTTCGACCATCGGCTTGTTCAGGCCCAGCTTTTCCTGAAGGTCTGCCACCTGCTCTGCACTGGCGGTGGGGCCAAGGGCCATGCGGGCCGGATCGCCCGGCACGATCCGGGCGATCGTGAAGATCACGATCGACAGCCCGAACAGGACCAGAAGCGACCAAAGAAGCCGTCTGACAAGGAAGCCGAGGAATTCCATGGCATCCACCAATGGGGGGTTTCAGGATGCCTCGCCCCTGCCTTGGGGCGGTCGGGGCGAGGCTTTGGGCAGGACCGGAGTTACATGCACGTCCAGCTGTAGCGGGCAAAGTCGTAGTCAAACGACTGCATGGGAACAGCGTTGAAGCCCTCAAGGCAATTGTCCATCGCGTGTTGAACTGTCTGGGCTAACAGCGGGACGCTGACCATCTGTTCGGCCAGATTTCGCTGCACTTGCTTGTACAGCTCGGCCTGTTCGGCGACGTCGCCGGTGGCGCGTGCGGCGTCGATCAGGGCGTCGACCTCAGGGTCCTGCAACCACTCCATCGAGGCCCAGGTGCCTGCCGCGTCGGAATGGTACTGGGTAAAGAACATCGAGTCTGGGCTGGGGTAGGTGGGCCCAAAGAAGATCTGGTTCACGTTGGGGGTGGTTTCGACCTGGCTTGCGATTTCGGTCACACGGTTCCAGGGGTCAGGCTGCTGGGTGATGACAAATCCGAGGGATTCAAGATTGGCCTGCATCAGAAGGCTGATCTCTTCCTCGAAAAGGGCTCCGGCCACATAGCCCAGCGTCAATGGGATCTGCTGACCGGCATAGGCCGATTGCGCCACTTCAGCGGCGGCCATCTCAAGGTTGTAGGATGGGCCTTCGACATCGCCTGCGTGGAAGTCTGCGAAGGCCTCGGGCAGGACAGTGGTCATCGGCTCGCCCGGAAAGATCACGTCGCGGATGGTCTCGAAGTCCGTTGCATAGGCGATGGCGCGGCGAATGTGCACGTCATCGGTCGGGGCGAGCTGACTGTTGAGTTTTAAGTAGAAGGCCGTCGCGGTCGGCTGGCTGACCAACCGGAACCGGCCCATATCGACAAGCGCGGCATAGGTGTCGGGTGACTGGAACTGGCTCGACATCGTCAATTCGCCTGACGCGGCAAGGGCGCGCACGGTGGCTTCGTCGTTCGTGACGATCCAGCGGACTTCGTCGATGGCGCTTTCTGGCATTTCGCCATAGTAGTTGGGGTCACGCTTGATGATCATCCGCGATCCGCGATCCCAGCTGTCCAGCAGATAGGCGCCAGAGCCTGCGACGTTGGCCGACAGATAGGTCTGGCCGTCGTCATCGCCAAGGTTGGCCTCAACCACCTCTTCGTTGACGATCATAAGCGCCGGGACCGTGGCCATGAAGGGGGCAAAGGTCTTGGACAGGGTGAAGGATACGGTCCGCGCGTCAACGGCAACGACATTGCCGGGCTCAACCACTCCTGCGAAAAGGTTGGCGGGGCCTTGGTTGATGCGCAACAGTCTCTCGAACGAATAGACCACATCCGATGCCTCAACCTTCGATCCATCGCTGAAGGTGGCATCCGCGCGCAGGGTAAAGGTCACTTCGCTGGCGTCATCCGACACCACCCAGCTTTCGGCCAGCTGAGGGACAAGGTTACCCGATCCATCGACCGTCACCAGCCCGTCATAAAGGTTCACGGCGGCCATGTAATCGGTGTAGTCGCTGATCTTGGCCGGATCGATGGTCCCAAAGATCTGGACGGTGTTCATCGTCACTACGGTCTCGGCGTTGGCCGCCCCCGCAGCAAGCAAAGCTACCGACAAGGCTGTCGCCGCTGTCGTCGTCAAAAGTCGTGTGGTCATGGTATCCCCCATTGGACAAACCTGCGGGACCGGTCGCGCGGCCCTCTGATGGGTCAAGCCTCTGCCCTTGGGGGCCATTCCATCAATGGGATTGGAGTCTAGGTTTTTGCACCATTTGGCTAGGTTATGTGCGTCCGGTTGGAATATGCCTTTTTGACGATCGGCAGGTTCCGGGCCATGACGATTACGACAGGATGCGCAGGGCCTCTGCGGACCTGATCGCCTCGCTTCGGTTGGCGCAGCCCAGTTTACGGTACAGGTTGGACAGGTGAAACTTTACCGTCGCCTCGCTTAACCCCATGATATTGGCGATCATCTTGTTGGTCGCCCCTTCGGCAAGGGCATGCAGGATGCGGGTTTCCTGTCGGGTCAGCCCATGGGCCTTGCCACGCCGCGCCCGGCCCGGTCCGGCCTCCTGCACCTGGCGCAGGACACGTCGCAGGATGTCATTGCGCTCTAACCCGTCCTTGACGCGTCGGGTTGAGGTAAGTTCGGCCAGAAAGACCCGTTCTTCGCTAAGCGTGGCGATGCTGCCAAGGCTGGCGGCGGTTGACAGCGTCTTTCGCAGCTGTGCCTGCGCCTCGGGCCGCCGGCGCTGGCGGTGTAGGACGTGGGCTAACCAGACTTCGGCTCCGATCCTTTGCCTCCCGGTCAGGTGGGGATTGTCGAGCATGCCGACGATCCACCGGTCCAGCCCCGACCGCGTCGGTGTGACCTGCGCCAGATGGCGCAGCCAGACGAGGGCAAGGGCAACCTCGTCCCGGTCCCGAAGCGTGGCCAGCCGGGCGCCGCCTTCCTCGACCCATGCCAGCGAGATCCGGGTATCCAGCCCGGCGGCCTTGACCATCGCTTCTTGCCAGCGGTTGCCGTTCTGCAGGACGACGATATCGCGGATGTCGATCAGCATGCCGAACTGGTCCGATCTTTCCTGCCGGACCCGCCACCGGTCAAGAAAGCTGCGGGCGGCAACGGTGGAGTAGTGTTCGGCCAAAGCTTGGCTGCCGTAGATCAGCACCATCTCGATCAGGGTGGGCCAGATCTCGCCACTGGCCAGATCGTCAAGGTCAAGCGACAGGAAGCGGCTTAGCGGCTCTGCCTCGCCCCCCTCGTAGGCGATGCAGGCGTTCAAGAGGCCAAGCAGGCGCGTATCGCCCGGACTGTCAAAGGGCACCCGCGACATATGGGCGGCGGCACTGGCCGCACGCTTTCGGGCGCTTCCGGCATCGCCCAGAAGCAGCTGGATGATCGCCCGATGCAGATCAATATAGAAAGACAGGATCGGGACTTTAGCGCGGGAGTAGTGGGCGCCTGCAAGGACCGCCGTGTGATCGGCCTCGGCAAAGCGCCGGGCGCGGATGTAAAACTCGAGGACCGCGTTGTAGAAGGACCCGCGCCGCAGGTCGTCATCGGCAGGAAGCTCGCCCAGCATCTGGTAGGCGTCGTCTAGCAGATGGGCGTCAAGGTCGGTGTCCTCCCAGGTTTGCAGCAGGACCCGGAACAGCCGAAACTCAAGGCTATAGCGCTGGGCATTTCCGACCACCTTGCGGGGTTCGTCGGCCTCTTCTCCATAGCGGTCCCGAAGGATACGGTGGGTCAGCGAGACATCACCACGCTTGATCGCCTGGATCGCCCGGCAATGCACGATCAGCTCGTCCTGCCGGGCCATGTCGGGGGGAAAGCCTGCCAAGATCCGGTCAAGCGCCACTGGTCCGAACAAGTGGACGGCAAAGGGGCCACGGGCCTGCCGCAGCGTGTCGCTTGCCGCCTGCCAGGCTCCCAGAGATTGAAATAGCGTGATGGCCTCTGGCAACTCTCCGATTGCTGCCAAGGCCGTGGCGATGGCCCGGGCTTGTGTGGGGTCCTGACCACGCTCTGCCAGGAGATCGCTTATCGCCCTGCTGAGGGGGGCGGCACATGCCGCCAGAGGCTGAGGCAAAGCGATCGGCAAGTGGCTGGGGCTGTCAACACGCTCCAAGAAGGGAATGCCCTGCAGGGCCGCGCGGTCCACCGGCTTACCCTTTAACGCAGCATCAAGCGCCACGAGGCGGGCCGATGGCAGGGAGCGCAGCAGATCGTCGCGCAGGAATGCGGCTAGGGCTGCGTCGACGGACCCTCCGCCTTGTGTGGCAGACATCAGGCAAGGCCATCCGCCCGTCTTTGCAAGGATTCCCTCGGCTTCGGTGTCGGTCAGATCGTAACCAGCCTTCACCTCTCCGGCATCAAACAAAAGGTCTGTTCCGGTCAATCGGGCGACCTTGCCATAGACCTCTGCCCGGGCAAGGCCCGGTATAGCCGTCGCAGGGCGTTTGGCCAGGATGAGCCGCGAAATGTCTTCGGGAAGGGGTGCTGTGACTTTCGTATGGGGGACATCCCAAATGGCGTCCCTTACTGTTGGCATGCCGCCCCGTCGGATCGGTAGCCCAAGGCTTCTGGATAGATCCTCCAGCAACCACGACTTTCCTGTCCCGGCCGGGGCGTCGATCACGACAATGGGGGACGTCGTTCCAGCGATGCGATCCAACAGCCTGTCGCGCGGCAATCGAGAAGATGCAGAAATGTGGCTGTCCATGTTCGGGCTCCACCCTTAGGACCGGCGATGTCCCGGGGCCGGACAACTGTCTGGCCGCAGGCCCGCCAGGTCAAGGGCAGAGTGGCGGGTAAAACCTGCCTTGAGATCCGCGTCCCTCATGAACACGAGTGGGGCTGGCCGCGCACGCGAATGAGATCCCCAGCATTCTAGGCCGAAACCAGGGAAAGTACCCGGCGAAGTATTACCAACGTCGTTACATGCGCCGCAATCAGATCGAGATCATGTTCAGTAGGCTGACAGGCTGACAGGCTGGGGACGCAGAGCGCCTAGATACCAAAGGTGCCCCAAGTCTGTCTCTTCAAACTTCGCCTTCGTAGCAACTCTAATCCATCCGCCATGAGACCAGGCCAGCGCAAACTATTGGTTCATCCGTACGGTTGTTGACACTGTGAAAACAGAGGAAGAGCTGAACAACCGCCCGACCTACGGATCGCCTGTATTCCTTTAGGCAAGCCACGCTTTGATATCCGGTCTATTCACGAAATGGGACAGCACCTCTCGAGCGTCACTAGTCTTCTGCCGAGAAGTGCCGTCGGGTCTGTCGCCGGATGTCTTTCACAACCCGCTCTGCGGTTGCCTTCGCGGGCGATTTTACATTGGAGGATTTGGGCTTCATGTTCGTTCCTTCGTTACTACGACGAAGCCCAAATCCTCCTCAAATCACAACCTCAAATCTGTGCAATAGGCGCTGACGGGGGACATCCGAACGTAGTGAGGTTCTGTATGAACACTAGTGATCATTTAAGGTAAACTGAACCTCCCCCACTGATTTGGTCCGCCCCTATAGTTAGGAATTGGAGGATCGAAGATGGGAATCAAACGACACAAGCCGGAAGAGATTGTCACGAAGTTGCGGCATGTTGAGGTGCTGTGCG
>JAUREI010000270.1 GCA_030827515.1 Prosthecobacter sp.
GGTCCAGACCACATCGACCTGAACCAGGGCGCGCGCCTGGAGGCCCTGGCGGAGCACCTCGTGCTGGCCGGCGTAGTCGTGGCAGCAGCCGCCGGCGACGAGCAGGGCCCGGAGTGGGCGGGGCGCCGCGTCGATGACGGCGGTGAGGGACAGGAAGGCGGCAACCGGAAGGAGAAAACGAGGCATGGACCCGAACTAACGCGGGGGCGCCGTGGAATCCATCAGGCTTGGCCGCCCCGGAGGAAAAACCCCGACCGGCACGGTGCTTTTTTCGCTTGGCGAGGGGCCTTCAAGCCGGGATAGGTGGGGGACATGACTTCGACCACCGCCGTTTTGCTCTCCGCCGCCGTGGGTTACCTGAGTGGCGCCCTGCCATTCGGCTACCTGGCCGGCCGGCTGAAGGGCATCGACATCCGTCAGCACGGCAGCGGCAACATCGGTGCCACCAATGTGATTCGCGTCCTGGGCAAGGGCATTGGCATTCCGGTCTTTGTGCTCGACCTGCTCAAGGGCTGGCTGCCGGTCTGGCTGGCTTCCACCCTCTGGCTGGCCGACCTGTCCATGAGCCTGCAGTCGGCCGGCGCGGTGCTGGCCGGTTTGGGGGCGGTGCTCGGCCACATGTTCACCTTCTGGCTGGGTTTCAAGGGCGGCAAGGGCGTGGCGACCACCGCCGGCGTCCTGCTGGGGGTTCACTGGCTGGCCATGATTGGCGGCCTGGGCATCTGGCTCATCACCTTCTTTGCCACCCGCTATGTCTCGCTCGCCTCCATGCTGGCCGGCGTGGGTGTGGCGGGCACGATGTATGTGGAGATGTCGCGCACCCGTGTCTGGGACCCGGTCATGCTCGGTTTCGGCGTGCTGGTGATGGTTCTGGTCGTCGTCCGCCACCGGGCGAACATCGGTCGCCTGCTGCAGGGCACCGAACCGCAGGCAGGCCGAAAAAAGCCGGAATGAGTCAGGCCACCTCTTCCGTCGCCGAGGCTTCGGCCGCGGGCGGCTGATGACGGGCGAGGAATTCCTTGGCCAGCGCCCGGTAGGCCTGGGCGCCGCGGCCCGAGGCATCATACTCGATGATGGGCTTGCCAAAGCTGGGGGCTTCGCCCAGACGCACGGTGCGCGGAATGAGGGTGTCGTAGATGACACCGGCAAAGTAGGTGCGCACGTCGTTGACGACCTGGTTGGCCAGGTTGGCGCGCTGGTCGAACATGGTCATGACGATGCCTTCCAGGCGCAGGTCCGGATTGGCGCCGCAGTCGCGGATCTGCTGGACGAGCTGGACGATGCTGGAAAGGCCCTCGAGGCCGAAATATTCGCACTGGATCGGCACCAGCATCTCGTCGGCCGCCGCCAGCGCGGAGGTCATCAGCACGCCGAGGGAAGGGGGGCAGTCGAGGAAGACGTAATCGAAGGCGCCATGTTCGCGGAAGCGATGCAGCACGTCGCGCAGCCGGGTCAGGTGGTTGCCGCGCTGGGCCAGTTCGATTTCGCAGCCGGCGAGTTCCTGGTGCGAACGGATCATCGACAGGTTGGTGCGCGTGGTCGGGGTGACGACATCGGCCGGATCGGTGTCTTCGACCAGGGCGGAATACAGGCTGGCGCCCTCCTCGCGTTCAAGGCCGAGGCCGCTGGTGGCATTGCCCTGCGAATCGAGGTCGATCAGCAGCACGCGCTGGCCCAGCGTGGCGAGGCAGGCCGAGAGGTTGATGGCGGTGGTGGTTTTACCCACACCGCCTTTCTGGTTGGTGATGGCGACGATCCGCATATGCTGGCTTGACGGCCGACTGTGAACGGTAACGATGGGCCGCGCCACAGAAAATGGACATCACGGAGAAATGGCTTGGAGAAATCGGCGGTTGGGCGGCGATGAAGGCGGCGCGCGGATTGGTGGCGGCAGGCCAGGTCAGCCTGCAGTCGGCGGATGACAGCCTGATTCGCGGTCTCGCCGGGACAGGCCGAATGCGTCATGCCTGTGGCCTGCGCATTCGCGGTCGCACCGATGTCGACAACCTCTGCACCTGTCCTGCGGCCCGCCGCGGGCTGATTTGCGAGCATTCGCTGGCGGCGGCCCTCCTGACCCTGCAGGGATCGGCCCCGCTTTCCCGCGCGGCGATCCCTGCCGCCGCGTCCGGGGCGGAAATCCGCCCTTCGCCGGAAACGGCGGCGGCCCCGCGTCGCGTGTCCGGGCGGTATGAAGTTTACCTGCCACCCGCCGCTTTTGAAGGCGGTGCGGGACCGGCGCTTTCGGTCTACGTCAAATTTGTGCCGGGTGGGGAGGCCGAGACCTCCCGACTGGCCGCTTGGTTGGCCGCACAGGGGGTGGAGGCGGCCAGTGCACCGCTGGCCCTGCGCGGGGTGGATCTGCAGGGCTTCCTGGAGGCCCTGGCCGGTCACCCGCGGGTCATCTGTGGCAAACCGTCCGGGCGTGGGGAACCCTGGCGGGTGGCCGAAGTCCCGGTGCGCCTGCCCCTGCGCCTGAGCTCACGCGGCGACGAGGTGGCTTGCCGATTGGAACAAGGAAGCGTGCGTCCCTTGCAGACCGCGCAACCGTTCGGCTGGTGGTTCTGCCGTGTAACGCATCAACTGTTTCGTTTACCCCCCATCCCCACCGCCTTGCGGGCCTGGTTCAGCGCCCTGTTGCAGACGCCGCAGACGCGTCCACTGCGCTGGTTGGCGGAGCAGGCGGATGCCCTCAAGGAAGCGTTTCACTGGCAACCTGAGGATGCGGCCTTATCTGCGTTTCACGTAACGAATATACCGTTTCATATTGTGGCTCAGCTGGAAGGATCGCTTCAGCAAGTCGAACTGCGCCTGTGGGCGGTCCATGAATCGTTGCGTTGGCCTCTGGGCTTGGATACTGAAACTATAAAGGATTTGTTTCCAGTTCAGGACAAATCATCCAAGACAGTTTATTACGTCA